>NZ_FBXK01000002.1 GCF_900013425.1 Sphingobium sp. Z007 | reverse complement strand
GGCGCCGGTTCTTCGCTGATCAGATTCCTGCAGCAATCCCTGAAAGGTCCGATCGACCAACATGTCGTCGGCAACTTCAGGTCGAGCCTCGGTGAAGCCATTCTTCTCGGACTCGAATTCCTGGTTGCGGCCGACATCATCAACACTATCGCGATCCAGCCAACGCTTAGCAGTCTCGCGGTCCTTGCCGGCATTGTGCTGATACGAACCTTCCTGAGTTTCTCGCTAGAGGTCGAGATCAAGGGTCGTTGGCCCTGGCAGCGGGCGACGGGAACCCCGCGCGATGATTGAGCATCGGCGCCGGCTCCGGGCGCCCGGGCGACAACGCCGGGGAAACAGGAAACTACGTATATTGGCGAAAATCGATTTGTGGTCCCTCGGGGCCGTTGCCAGCCGGATGTTCGGCCGGTCATAGCAATGGAGTATTGATCATGATCATGACGCGTTCTTCCCGCTTGCGCGCGCTCGCCCTAGGGGGTGCAATCGTGCTGTCGCCCGCCATCGCCTCGGCCCAGGGGCAAACCACCGGCCATCCGTCGACCCAGTCTGCGCCCTCCGCCAACGGGTCGATGCCGGCAGGCGGCATGGAGAAGCACGACGCGATGCCAGGCATGGCCGGCATGCCGATGCAGGACGACAAGATGCCTGCGGCCATGCCTCCGATGGCAAAGAAGGCCGGATGCTGCGGCATGAAGAAGATGCCGATGGCCAAGCACAAGGCAGCCCCGCACCGCCGCCATGCGAAACCCGCCACCGCGAAGCCGGCGCCGATGCCCGCGGACAAGCCGATGCCCATGAAGGATGACATGTAAGGAAGTCCTCAGGTGACGCGCCCTCACAACAACATCACCGGCCTCAAGCTATCGCGGGCTTTGAGGACGAGCGGTATCGCACTCGCGCTGGCGATGATCTCCGGATCACCGCCAGCGTCGGCGCAGATGGCCGAGTCAGAGCACGCGTCGCATCATCCAGCGGGCGGAGCCGCCGCGCCAGCGGCGATGCCAGCGGGCAACGTGATGGGGGCAGCAGCTCCGGCCGCGGCGAAAGCTGCCGATCCCATGGCGGCGATGATGAAAGGGATGATGGTGCCGTCGCCGGGTACCAAAATGGGCGCGGGACCGGCGGGATGCTGTGGAAACGGCGGCGCCAAACCCTTCTACCCCTCGCTGATGGACTGGCCCGTCCTGACCGATGAGGCACGACGGACGGTACGCGCCGCGGCTCTCGCCCGCCTGGGGTCGGGCGCCGAGGTCCTGACCGCGGAGCAAGCCCGGCTTCACCACGCTCTCATGTCGAACGACACGAAAGGAGCCCAGGATGCGATCAGGGGCGCCCGCGAAGGCCTCGCACTCGCGGACAGCGGAGCAGGCGCGCTCAGGGGCCTCGAAGAGGGCCGCCCTCCCCGGCAGATTGCCCTGAGCTGGTTCAAGACCCAGTCGGGTTTTGCCGTCAGCGACCAGATGGCATACGGAAACGAGCTGGCGGGCCTTTCCTGGTGGCACCTGATCGCGATGGCGCTGCTGGCGGCGGCTCTGGTTGCGGCGCTGCTACTCCGATGGGCGCGGCTGCGCCGCATCGCAAGCTTGGTGGAGCGGCTCGCACCAGGCGGGGCTACACCACCGGCCAGTCCGGCCACCTCTCCGGCCACCTCTCCGGCCCCGGCCCCCATCGTGCCGGCGCCCGCTGCTCCTGCAGGCGCAGCTACGCCCGGCAGCGCCACGCCGGCAGCGCCGCGCCTGTGGAAAGGCGTCCTGCGGATCACCGCGATCTTCGACGAGACCCCGAGCGTCAAGACGTTCCGGCTCATGGAACCGAACCGCGGGCCGATGCCGTTCACGTTCCTGCCCGGCCAATATGCCTCGATCACCTCGGAGATCGAAGGCCAGAAGGTCCGACGATCCTACACGATCTCGTCGTCGCCCACACAGCGCGACTATATCGAGCTCACGATCAAGCGCGAACAATATGGGCTGGAATCGCGCCATCTCCATGATCATGCCGCTACGGGCGACCTTCTCGAGATTGCGGCGCCCGCGGGCCGGTTCTTCTTCACCGGCAAGGAAGCCGAGGGGATCGTCCTGATCGCCGGCGGAGTCGGCATCACACCGATGATGAGTGTGCTGCGCAGCCTGACGGACCGCTCCTATGAACACGACATCTACCTCCTCTACGGTGTCAACACGCCGACGGATCTGATCTTTCGCGAGGAATGCGACTATCTGGCGCGGCGCCACCACAAGCTTCACATCGTCTCCATCGTCGCAAAGCCCGAAGGGACCGACTGGGCCGGGCCTTCCGGTTATTTGACGGCCGATTTCATCGCCGCTTCCGTTCCCGAAATCGCCAGCAGGCGCGTTCACCTGTGCGGCCCGCCGCCGATGATGGACGCGGTGAAGGCGGCGCTTGCGCAGCTCAAGGTGCCGGCGGAGCAGGTAAAGACGGAGGAATTCGCGCCCCCCAAGGGCGGACCCGTCCTTGAAGATGAACCGGCGGAGACCGCGACCGACAGCTCGGCATCGGCCGCCCCGCAGACGCCGCCCGCCATTCCTTCCGCGCAGGCGACGATCGCTTTTTCGAAGTCCGGCAAAAGCGGTGCACTCGCACCCGATCAGTCCGTGCTCGAGGCGGCGGAGGCCATTGGCGTGGCCATCGACTATGAATGCAGGGTCGGCATCTGCGGAAGGTGCAAGGTCCCGCTGCGGCAGGGCCAAGTGACGATGGAAGTGGAAGACGCTCTCGCCGCCGACGAGAAGGCCGACGGTATCATCCTCGCCTGCCAGGCAAAATCGGTGGGCGATCTCGTGGTGGACGCTTGAGATGACCGAAACCGAGAAAGTAACGGTCGGCGCTCTCTTGACCGCTCTTGCGCTGCTGGTCCCGGCCTTCCTGCTGCATTCCGCGCCGCGGTTCCCCGGGAGCCTGGCGGGAGGCCTGTTCGGCATCGCCGCCGCCCTGCTTTTCGTGCTCCTGCTCGTCTACAGCATCGTGAAGCGGCAGGCGTGGGTCAAGCAGCGCACGCAGCGTCTCGTCTCGCTTGGCGGACTGCTCAGTTTCCATGTGTATGCCGGCGCGATCGGCGCGCTGCTCGGGATTATCCATTCAGGGCACAAGTTTCAAAGTCCGATCGGCATCGCCCTCGTGATCGCGATGCTGACAGTCGTCGTCACGGGCTTCATCGGCCGATATTATCTGGCGCAGGTCGGCCAGGAATTGCGGTTTCAGCAAAAGGAACTCAAGGTCCTGCGCGACCGCTATGACGTCCTGGCGGCCGTATCGGCCGATCTGCACGGTCAGAACATCGTTGATCCATCAGGACTGCCGCTGGACTCGCTGCTCGGCGCGATAGCCGATCTCGAATTCACGATTACCGCACGCGACGTCATCAAGGCCACGCTCGACAGGTGGATCGTCGTGCATATCGTCGCGGCGATCATCATGTACGGATTGCTGACGATGCACATCTGGAGCAGCATCTACTTCGGCCTGCGGTGGTGGCCATGAACCGGACGACCATCGTCTATCTGATCCTTGCGACGCTCGCGGTGGCCGCCGCGATCGCCGTCCCCCTCACCATCTACCGCTCGGGCAGCACCGCGCTGCCGCAATGGGCGTCGTCGGTTCGACCCGGGCCGCTATCGAACGCCCATGCATTTCTCGAAGGCAAGTGCGAGAGCTGTCACACGCCCAATCGCGGGATCAAGGCCGAAACCTGTATTGCCTGCCATGCGTCGGCGCCGGAATTGCTTATGAAGCCGGAGACCGCCTTCCACGTTAACGTCACGGAATGCGCCGGCTGCCATGTCGAACATCAGGGGAGAGACATTCGGCCGGTCCGCATGGATCATGCCGTACTCGAGAAGATCGCCCAGCGTGGCATGAACCATCCCGCGGGGCTCGACTGCCAGTCCTGTCATGCCCCCCGGGACACGCATAAGGGCTTCTTCGGCACGGACTGCGCCAGCTGCCATCTCACGAGCAGCTGGAAGATCAGCGGATTTCTCCACCCCAGCCCCAAATCAACCGAATGTTCGCAGTGCCACAAGCCGCCGCCGAGCCATAACATGATGCACTTCGAAATGATGGACAAGACGATCACCGGCGAGAAGAGCGCCCGCGTGGAGCAGTGCTTCGCGTGTCACCAGACCGACTCATTCAACAATATCAAGGGTGTCGGCATGGTGAAGGTCCATTGACCCGTCATAGGGGTGTACCGGCAACAGTCGCTACGCGCGCTTTACTCCAGCCCGAAAGAGCAATTCGAGGATTTCCCGGAGTTGGAAAGGGCGCTGCCCGACAGCTTTTCCTCGCGCCACGTCCGTTCGCGCGAAAATGCCGCTGCCCGCAGACCACATTCACGAAACCGAACTCAAGGATCCGTAACCGGCCGACCAAAGAACTGGAAAAATGGGACCAGCGTGCACGAGAACCCCGTTGGCGCGCGAGCCGGATTCCCAACAGGACGGCCCTTTGATGAAAGCTCCACGCCCAAAGGCGTCTCGCACCCGCCGATTGCGACGCATCCGCCAAATATTTGGCCCAGGATTTATTGCCGGAGCCGCCGACGACGATCCCAGCGGGATTGCAACCTATGCGCAAGCCGGCGCGGCTTATGGATATATGCTTGGCTGGACCATGCTTCTCACCTGGCCGCTTGCCGCGGCCGTGCAGGAGATCTGTGGTCGAATAGGGCGAAGTACCCGCGCCGGGCTGGCTGAAACCATTCGTCGTCGTTGTCCATCACCCGTTCTAAGGCTCGTTGTCCTCCTCCTGTTCATCGCAAATATCATCAATCTCGGGGCCGACCTGGGTGCAATGGGCTCGGCGATGTCTCTCATAGGCGGCGGTCCCCCGCACCCCTGGGTGATCGTCTTTGCGCTTGCTTCAACATTGCTCGAGACGTTTGTGGACTATCAGCGATATGCCCGGCTCTTGCGATGGATGACCCTGGCGCTCCTGGCTTATGCGGCGACGGCATTTGTGGTGCATGTATCCTGGGGCTCGGTCTTGCGCGGGCTTGTAGTACCAGCCATGCCCGGCTCGGGAGCGTGGATGCTGGTGGCGGCGATCTTTGGCACCACGATCAGCCCCTATCTTTTCTTTTGGCAGGCCTCGCAGGAAGCCGAAGAAGCGGGCCTGGCCAGCGCTGGTGATGCGGAGCCAGGGCCAGACTGGCAAGTGCGCCGTATCCGACTGGACAGCTGGCTCGGAATGCTGTTCTCGAACGTCATTGCCATCTTCATCATCGTGACGACGGCCGCAACTCTGAATGTCGCTGGAACCACCCAGATTGATACGGCTGCTCAAGCGGCCGAGGCGCTTCGACCGCTTGCAGGCGATTTTGCCTTCGCGCTTTTCGCTGTCGGAATCATCGGGACCGGCATGCTCGCCATTCCGGTGCTCGCCGGCTCTGCGGCCTATGCCGTTTCTGAAGCATTTGGTTGGCGGACCGGCCTTGCGCAAAGCGCTGGGCGGGCCAAGGCCTTCTATGGCGTAATTGCTGCCGCGGGGTTGCTGGGTGTGCTTGTGCACTTCTCCTCGATCGATCCGATGAGGGCATTGCTATGGAGTGCTGTCGTCAACGGCTTTGTTGCAGCCCCACTTATTGCCCTGGTGATATGGCTCGGCTCGGATTCCGAAGCGATGAACGGCCAGCCCATTCCTCGGCGGCTGCAACTGCTCGGTGGCGCAGCCTGTCTGGTCATGGTCGGTGTTGCCATAATGACCACAGTTTCGTGGATCGCCCCGACCGCGCGATAAATGATGATGATCCCCTGGCGATCCAGCGCTCGCACGCACAGATCAAGCTTGGCACGAGATTGACGCGTTCCGCCCTCAGCAATTTCAGCATCGTGAATCCGGCCGACGCGCGGCCTGGCTCAGGCGACGCCGGTCAGCAAGTCCTGCGCACATTACGTAACGCGACGTGTGTGTGCTTGCCATAAATCGAAGAAATGCAAGCCAATCGCCCAAGTCACCGCGCCAGCATTAACGCCGTCAGGCCGGCGCGGCCGCGCAATCCTGTGTCCAAGCTGCTCAGGCGTGGAGACAGAATATTGGCCTTGACTCTGGACGGTGGTCGAAGCCCGACAACATGGTCGGATCATGAACCCCATTGCTCGGCAACCGTCGTCTTGCCGCGGCGCGAACACGAGGGAGCAGCGGACGCGGCCCCCAAGGCGGCATGAGCCGCTCTGAGAGATATTTTCATATTTGAGGTCGAGCATGAACCACTCTGTGATCATTCCCCCGCTCAAGCGTATCGCTGTCGTAGGAACCTGCATTCCAAGGCAGTGTGGCATCGCCACCTTCACCAACGATCTGCAGCAGGCGTTGAAGAACTGCGATTCCGATCTCTCTTCAATGACGATCGCGTTGACGGACGATGCCAACACTTACGCCTATCCGCCCGATGTCGCCCTGGAGATCCAGCAGGCCTCGCCCGCGTCCTATGCAGTCGCCGCCGACTTCCTCAACGTGTCGAACGTCGATCTCGTTTCTCTTCAGCACGAGTTCGGGATCTTCGGAGGTGAGGCCGGTGAATTCATCCTTGGCCTTCTCAGCGGCCTCAACGCTCCGATCGTCACGACGCTGCACACCGTACTGGCCAACCCCAACCCTGCACAACGTCGCGTCATGGATGGCATCATCAAACACTCATCCCGCCTCGTCGTCATGGCGGACAAAGGACGGCGCATTCTGCAGGACGTCTATGATGTCCCGACCGAGCACATCGCCGTGATACCCCACGGCGTTCCGGACCGCGCCTTTATCGATCCGGCGATGGCGAAGCACAAACTGGGACTTGCAGACCGGACCTTGTTGATGACCTTTGGCCTGCTTGGTCCAGGCAAAGGTATCGAAACGGCAATTCGCGCAGTGCCGGCACTCGTTCGCGACCATCCCAATCTGCTCTATATGATTGTCGGCGCGACCCACCCCAACCTCGTTAGGGATGAAGGCGAACGCTATCGCGATAGCCTCGTTGCACTCGCAACCGAACTCGGCGTCATCGAGAATATTTGCTTTGTCGACCGTTATCTCTCACTGGATGAGCTGCTCGACCATTTGGCTGCATGCGATATCTACCTATCGCCTTACCCCAATGAAGCGCAGATCGTTTCAGGAACGCTCGCTTACGCTGTTGCCCTTGGTAAAGCGGTCGTCTCCACGCCCTTCTGGTATGCGCAGGAACTGCTCGCCGACCATTGTGGCGTGCTGGTGCCTTTTTCGGAACCGGATGCACTCGGAGCTGCCGTCGCTCGATTGATCGTCGATGGCGCGTCGCGTAGCGAGATTAGAACCCGCGCGTACGAGCGCGGTCGCGCGATGATCTGGTCGAGCGTGGCGAAGCAGTACCTGAAAGTCTTCTCCGATGTCCGATTTGAAAGACGCTCCGGCGCTTCTCGGGCTATACGTCCTGTAAATGACGAAGCCTGGAACAGGGCGCTTCCACCGATAAACACGGACCATCTCGCCGCTCTTACCGACATGGTCGGCGTAACCCAGCACACAAAATTCGCGGTTCCGGACCGGAGACACGGCTATTGCCTCGATGACAACGCGCGCGCGCTGTTGCTTCTCTCCGAACTATCGACGCTGCGTTCTCTTACTCCACACGAGGAGCAGCTTGCGTTGACATATGCCGCATTCGTTGAGCACGCCTGGTCGCCAAAGGATAACCGCGTCCACAATTTCATGGGGTTCGACCGCACATGGCTCGACGATGCGGGAGCCGACGACGCGCATGGCCGCACGGTCTGGGCGCTGGGGGCGGTCGCAATGCGAAAAGACGATCGATTCCTGGACGGATGGGCCGCCGCGCGCTTGCTGGAGATGGCGCCGGCGTTGGTAGCGCTGACCACGCCGCGTGCCTGGGCCTACGGGCTGCTCGGCATCTCAAAGCTTCTCCGGCGCTTCCCGGGCCATCGCAATCTGGAACAGCTGCGAGGAGAACTGTCCAATCGCTTGTTCCAACGTTGGTCTGACGCCGCCGCGCCCGACTGGATCTGGTTCGAAGACAGGCTCGGCTATGACAATGCCCGATTGTGTGAAGCTCTCATCGAAAGCGGCCATGACACTGGCAACGAGTCTCACCTTGATGCCGGCCTCGATACGCTGCGCTGGCTGATGACGCTGCAGACGGCTGAAGCTGGGCACTTTCGGCCGATCGGAACCGAAACATTTGGAAGCGACAGGCGGCGCCCGCAGCCGTTCGACCAGCAGCCTCTCGAGGCTTGTGCAGCGGTGAGCGCATGCCTTACCGCGGCCCGAGTCACCAGCGACGTCCGGTGGAAGCGCGAAGCGCGCCGGGCCTTCAATTGGTTTCTCGGGGCAAACGACCTTGGCATCCCCGTCGTGGACGTCGAACGAGGCGCCTGCTTCGATGGTCTCCATCCAGACCGGCGCAATGCCAACCAAGGCGCTGAATCGACGCTCGCATATCTTTCCGCACTGACCGCGATCCTGAGCACGGCCGAACAGGATAGCTCGTCGAGCAGAGCGGCACGCGTAGTCGAACTCTGCGCGGCCGGTACTAAGCCTCTCAGGCGGGTACCCAACGGGGTCCGAACAGGTCTTCCCGAAGACCGCCCAGAAGCTCAGCTTTCCTGTGGATGCCCAAATCCATGACGACGGTATCGGCTCAGCCGGCTGAAAAGGCCCGAGCGCTCAAAAGGTCCGCGACCGACTCCATCGGTCCGTTGGCGATGGATGCCGTACAGAAAGCTGAGGCATGAGCAGATGCGTATAGCGATGATCGGCCTCGGCAGGATGGGTGCCAATATCGCGCGCCGTCTGATGCGCGGCGGTCACGAGATCGTCGCCTATGATCGGAACCCGCCGCTGGTGGCCATGCTGGCCGGCGAAGGCGCGACCCCCGCCGCTTCGCTTGAGGAGGTCGCAGCCACGCTGGAGGGGCCGCGCATCTTCTGGGTGATGCTGCCAGCCGGACCGCCGACGGAGAGCACGATCGAGACGCTGATGGGCCTCGCCTCCCCAGGCGACATAATCATCGACGGCGGCAACAGCTTCTACAAGGACGACATCCGCCGGGCGAAGCTGTGCGCCATGAAGGGGCTCCACTATGTCGATGTGGGCACCTCAGGCGGCGTGTGGGGCCTCGACCGAGGCTATTGCATGATGATCGGAGGCGATGCTGCGACGCTCGTCAGTCTCGATCCTCTCTTCGAG
This sequence comes from Sphingobium sp. Z007, assembly GCF_900013425.1. Taxonomy (GTDB): domain Bacteria; phylum Pseudomonadota; class Alphaproteobacteria; order Sphingomonadales; family Sphingomonadaceae; genus Sphingobium. The sequence goes on along the minus strand of NZ_FBXK01000002.1, from coordinate 289,270 downwards.
GCCCTGGCACCAGGCTTCGGGACGATCGCACGCACGCCGGATCGCGGCGATCCCAACGAGGATGCCCGTGCCGAGAAGGGCTATATCCACACCGGTCCCGCCGGCTCGGGCCATTTCGTCAAGATGGTGCACAACGGCATCGAATATGGCTTGATGCAGGCCTATGCTGAGGGGTTCGACATCCTGAAGGGCAAGTCATCGGCCAAGCTGCCGGAAGACGAGCGCTTCGACCTCAACCTGACGGACATCGCCGAAGTTTGGCGTCGCGGAAGCGTCATCTCCTCGTGGTTGCTCGATCTGACCGCAACGGCGCTCGCGAAGGACCAAATGCTGGAACAATTCTCCGGCCAGGTCGCGGATTCCGGCGAGGGTCACTGGACGATCGAGGCGGCAATGGAGGAGGCAGTCCCTGCCTACGTGCTCTCAGCGGCACTGTTCGCGCGCTACCGCAGCCGCGTCGACACAACGTTCGGCGACAAGCTGCTCTCGGCGATGCGGTTCGGCTTCGGTGGCCATGTCGAGATGCCGCAATGAGCGATGCTCCGACTGCGCCCTCTGCCACCTTCGTTATCTTCGGCGCACTCGGAGACCTCGCCCGCCGCTTGCTGATACCCGCGCTCGTCAACCTCGCTCGGGCCGACTTGCTGAAGGAGGATTTGGCGCTCGTCGGTGTCAGCCATCATGACATCGACGACGAACAGCTGCGCGCGGCGCTTGACGAAGGCGTGGAGGACGATGCCAACTGGCAATGGCTCCGCAGTCGTATCCGCTATTTGAAAGGCGATTTCGCCGACCCGGCAATGTATCAGGGTCTCGGCCGCCAACTCGCCGGCAACGCGATATTCTACCTCGCCACCGCGCCGACTTTCTTCGGGACCGTCGTCAATCAGCTCGGCGATGCAGGACTGCTCACCGAGACCGATGGTTTCCGCCGCGTCGTGATCGAAAAACCGTTCGGGACCGACCTTGTCTCCGCGCAGGCGCTGAACCGGCAAATCCTTTCCCGCGCCAGCGAGTCCCAGATCTACCGGATCGATCATTTCCTTGGGAAGGAGACCGTGCAGAACATCATGGTCACACGCTTCGGCAACACCATGATGGAGGCCGTCTGGAACAACCGCTACGTTGACCATGTCCAGATAACGGCGGCCGAGGCAGTGACCGTCGGCACCCGCGGCAGATTCTACGACGCCACCGGCGCATTGCGGGACATGGTTCCCAATCATCTCTTCCAGCTACTGGCGATGATAGCGATGGAGCCCCCGATCAGCTTCGATGCCGATGCGATCCGCACGGAGAAGGAGAAGGTGATTGCCGCCATCCTGCCGATCGACCCGGCCGAGGCCATTCGCGGGCGCTATTGCTCGGGCTCAGTCGCTGGCAAGGCCGTTCCCGCCTATCTCGACGAGCCCGACGTGGACCCTGCCAGCCGCACGGAGACCTTCGCCGCACTCAAGTTGCACGTAGAGACATGGCGGTGGTCGGGCGTGCCCTTTTATCTACGCACCGGGAAGGCGCTGGCGACCCGTGATACCGAGATCGTCGTCCAATTCCGCGACGTGCCGCTGGCGCTTTTCCAGGAGACGGTGGTGGACCGGCTGCCCCCCAACCGTCTTGTGGTGCAAATCCAGCCCGACGAGGGCATCAGCCTCGAGTTTGTGGTCAAGCGGTCTGGGCTCGTCGTGAACACTGCGCCAGTGGCAATGGATTTCCGCTACCGTGACCATTTCGACGTTGGCCACCAGACCGGCTACGAAACTTTGCTGTATGACGTGCAATCCGGCGACCAGACGCTGTTTCAGCGCGCCGCGCAAATCGAAGGTGGCTGGCGCGCTGTGCAGCCGCTCCTCGATCTGTGGACGCAGGGCACTCCCGAGGACTATGCCGCAGGCAGCGCCGGCCCAGAAAGTGCGGATGCGCTGATGCACCGCTCGCATCGACGCTGGCATCACCTGGGATGAGCAGCCCTATTCGCCTGATCGTCTCCGATATAGATGGCACGCTCGTCCGCCAGGACAAAAGCCTCTCCGAAGGCGTCATCTCTGCAGTTGGACGCGCCAGAGCAGCTGGTATTGCGGTGAGCCTGATCAGTGCTCGCCCGCCCAGCGGCATGCTTTGGATCGCGAGACGGCTGGAACTCCCGGGCGTCATCGGCGCTTTCAATGGCGGCACGATCGTCGAGACGGATTGGGCTGTCATCTCGGCCGACCAACTCGATCCCGAGTGCGCCGCGCGGACGCTCGCCCTGCTCGAGCACCCAGCCGTCACGCCCTGGCTGTTCACGGGCGGCCTCTGGTACGCACGCGCGGCCGACGATGTGTACGTTCCGCGCGAGCGCCGCGCGGCAAACATCGAGCCGATAATCAGGGACAACTTCGCGGGATTGCTCGCACACACTGACAAGATCGTCGGCGTCAGCAACGACCAAGCACTCCTCGCGCGACTTGACGGCGATATCGCGGCAGCGCTCGGACGCTCTGCGACTGTCGGCCGTTCACAGCCTTACTATCTCGACATTACCGCCGCCCAGGCCAACAAAGGTGATGGCGTCGCCGCCCTGGCAGCCGCGATCGGAGTGCCGCTCGCCAACGTTGCCGTCTTGGGGGACGAGCGCAATGACCTTCCAATGTTCGCGCGCGCTGGCCTCTCAATTGCGATGGGACAGGGTCCCGACGCGGTCCGCTCAGCCGCTGACCAGGTGACTGTGTCGAACGAGGAGGACGGCGCTGCCCAGGCGATAGACAATATCATCCAGACGGAGGCTGCGAGATGATCCAGCCATTGTCGGTCGCGCCATCGATGTGCGCGACGAGGTGGCGCGCAAAAAATGTGCAGCGCCGCACGAGCCGGGCCAAAGGCGGATCCGCTGCGGCATCTTGGAAAGGCGCATCGCGTTCGGAGATCCACCAGAGCCGGCGATCGTGCCTTAGCGCCGCCTACCTGCCGAGCGACCGCACCCTGATTGGAGTCCACCGATGAAGCGACTTTTCGCCTTCGATCTCGACGGCACGCTGGCTGAAAGCAAGCAGCCGATCGACCAGAATATGGTCGAGTTGCTTGCCGCGCTGCTCGATCTCGTCGGCGTCGCGGTTATCTCCGGTGGCGACTGGCCGCAGTTCGAAGCGCAAGTCGTGTCGCTGCTGCCGAGCAGTGCCAACCTCCGGCAGCTCTTCATTATGCCGACGACGGGCACCAAACTCTACCGTTTCGAGAGCAGCTGGAAACCAGTCTATGCTGATGTGTTCGACCCCGACGAACGCCAGCGCATTCTGCGCGCGTTTGAACAGGCTCTGGACGAGATGGACCTGGCGCACGAGAAGATATGGGGCGAGCGGATCGAGGACCGCGGAAGCCAGATTACTTTCTCTGGACTTGGACAGGAGGCGCCGCTCGATGCAAAGAAAGCGTGGGATCCCGACTTCGCCAAGCGCAAGGCACTGCAGGCGGCGCTTCGATCACGACTGCCGGAATTGTCCGTCAACGTGGGAGGATCAACCTCCATCGACATTACTCGCCAAGGTATCGACAAGGCCTACGGAATGCGCCGTCTTTCCGAGGAATCCGGCATTCCGCAGTCGGCCATGCTGTTCATGGGGGACGCGATCTATCCCGGTGGCAATGACGATCCCGTTCGCGCAGCCGGAATCGACGTAATCCCCGTGCGAGACGTGGCGGAGACCCGAACCGCGATCATGGCAATCCTCGCTTGCCTCGCGCCTGATCCCGCTCTGGCCGAGCAATAACCACAGGTGCGAGATGACCCGCCGCCCGGGCGCGTCTCACGCCGGCCGGAACAAGAATTCTCCACCCGGCGGCCGACTATTCCCTGTGAGCCAAAGTGACCTACTCCATCACATCGAGGAGATTGTCGATCGATGCCGTAGCGAAGGCAGTAAAGCTGTCCGCCACGCCATAAGGGAGCAACATCGTCCGACCCTGAACAATCGCACCGCAACTGTAGACGACGTTGGGCACGTAACCGTCTCGCTCGTGGGGACTGGGGAAGAGCACCGGGCGCGGCGTGCGGGCCAGCAGCTTCGATGGGTCGTTTTTGTCGAGCAGACACGCGCCGATGCAGTAGTTTCGCACCGTGCCGACACCGTGGGTCATCACCAGCCAGCCTTCGTCGAGCTCGATCGGCGACCCGCAATTTCCCACCTGCACGAATTCCCAGGGGAACTTTGGCGTAATGAGCTTTTCGCCCCCTTCCCAGTTCAGCAGCTCATCGGAAAAATGTAGCCAGATGTTCTTGCTGTCCTGACGCCCAAGCATTGCGTACTTGCCCGCGATGCGCCGCGGAAAGAGGGCCATACCCTTTCCGCTCGAGGCGCGACCGCTCAGAACGCGCATGTCGAACGACCGAAAATCGGACGTCGTCAGCAATTCCGATCGCACTTGGCCCCCGCCGAACGCGGTATAGGTTCCATGATAGATCATGCTGCCGTCATCTTCGCAGAAGCGGACGAGGCGCGTATCTTCGATGCCTTGCGTTTGGCTTGGCAGTACCGGGAACAGCACGGTCTCCGAAATCGACCTGCCACCAGCGCAGCAAAGGCGCGCCGCTACGCCCTCACCTCTCGGACAGGTATCGATAAGGGGCGCTACCGATGTCGGACTGGCATCATCGACGACGAGCGCTCCTCCCGGCGTCCAGGTGCCAGTGCGGAACGTCACGGACGACACATGTCCCTCGCCAATTCCCCGCAACGAGATCACGAAACGGATGGTGCCTTCGGCAAGACCCGACTGGTCGGGATGGAGTACCGCGCTTGGATTGAACAAGGCGGCCGCCTCATATGCAAATTCCTCGCTGCAATAGGCACCGATCAATCGTCGTTGCGCAGCGTTCGTCCGATCAGCGCCTTTAATCCGACCGGCGATATCGTCGAATTGGCGAAGCAGCATGGCATCAACATCACGATGGTTCTCGTCCAGCGACAGCGTCACGCCTTTCAACTGGCGGGCCAACTCAGCCTCGTCGAGACCCATGATCAGGTCGACTGTCTCCTGCGTGCGGGATGGACCGTCGTCGAAGCCTCTGGGGTAACTCGGCTCAAATGGCCGGACGACAGTGCGTGATGGATCGGGTCGAAGCACGCGGTCGTAAAAGGTGAGCTTGGCGCGTTCGGTCATGCCGGCCGGTCTCCACCCAGGGCGCTGCCGCGACCAAGGAGATCTATGACCGCTTTGTGCCGGTCCCACGGTACGAGAAAACTCGCCCCGGGGTCGCGGCACGTGACCCGCCGACGTCGAGAGCCGAGGCTAACTCGATGCGAGAGCGGTTGTTCCGCGCAGGCTTTGAGCGAGCGCGCCGTCACTGGGCGCCGCCCTCGAAGTCGATCACGATCCGGCCTTCGATTTCGCCATGATGCATGCGCGCGAAGATGTCGTTGATATTCTCCAGCGTGTCCGTCGTGACGGTCGCGTGAACCTTGCCCTCGGCGGCAAAATCAAGGGCTTCCTGCAGATCGAGGCGAGTGCCGACAATGGAGCCGCGAACGGTGATCCCGTTGAGGACCGTGTCGAAGATCGACAGCGGAAAGTCGCCTGGCGGAAGCCCGTTCAACGCCACCGTGCCGCCCCGCCTGACCATGCCGAGTGCCTGCTTGAATGCGATCGGCGACACGGCGGTGACAAGTGCGCCATGGGCGCCCCCGATCTCCTTCTTGATGAATGCCGCGGGGTCGACGTTGCGCGCGTTGACGGAGAGATCTGCGCCCAGTCGCTCCGCGAGCGCGAGCTTGGCGTCGTCGATATCGACGGCCACGACATTGAGCCCCATCGCCTTGGCATATTGCACGGCCATATGCCCGAGACCGCCGATGCCCGAGATCGCCACCCAATTGCCGGGCCGTGTGTCCGTGACCTTCAGCCCCTTGTAGACCGTCACGCCGGCGCACAGGATCGGGGCGATGTCGATGAACCCGATATTGGCCGGCAGGTGACCGACATAGTTGGGATCGGCGAGAACATATTCGGCAAAACTGCCATTCACCGAATAGCCGGTATTCTGCTGGGCCTCGCAGAGCGTTTCCCATCCGCCGAGGCAATGAACACAGTGCCCGCAGGCGGTGTAGAGCCAGGGGACGCCGACACGGTCGCCCTCCTTCACATAGGTCACGCCGCTACCCACCGCGACCACATGACCGACACCCTCATGGCCGGGAATGAACGGTGGATTGGGCTTGACCGGCCAGTCCCCCTCGGCCGCGTGAAGGTCTGTATGACAAACGCCGGTCGCCGCGATCTTCACCAGGATCTGGCCCGGGCCAGGCATCGTGACCGGCACTTCCTCGATCACCAGCGGTTGGCCAAATTCGCGTACGACCGCAGCTTTCATGGTCTTGTTCATCGTGGTGTTCCTTGCAGAGGCGGCCGCGCGGATTGGCCGCGGCCTGGGTGAGCCGGGTCAAAAGAGGCCGAGGGCCGTCTCGTCGTAGCTGACCAGCAGATTCTTGGTCTGCTGATAGTGGTCGAGCATCATCTTGTGGTTTTCACGCCCGAACCCGGAGGCCTTATATCCTCCGAACGCCGCGTGCGCGGGATAGGCATGATAGCAGTTGGTCCACACCCGACCGGCCTCGATCGCGCGGCCCAGCCGATAGGCATGATTGCCGTTACGGGTCCACACACCGGCGCCCAATCCGTAGATGGTGTCGTTGGCGATCGAGATCGCGTCCTCGATCGTCTTGAACGGGGTCACCGACAGGACCGGCCCGAAAATCTCCTCCTGGAAGATCCGCATCTTGTTGTTGCCGACAAACACGGTGGGCTCGACGAAGAAGCCGTCGTCGAGCTCGCCTCCCGGACGGGCGCGCTGCCCCCCCGTCAGGCACTCGGCGCCTTCCTGCTTGCCGATGTCGATATAGCCCAGGATCTTGTGGAGCTGGTCCTCCGACGCCTGCGCGCCCATCTGCGTGAGCGGATCGAGCGGGTCGCCGACCCGGATCGCCGCGACGCGCGCGACCGCCCTTTCGACAAACCGGTCGAAGATCGATTCGTGGACCAGCGCGCGCGAGGGGCAGGTGCAGACCTCACCCTTGTTGAACGCGAACAGGGCGAAGCCTTCCAGCGCCTTGTCGAGGAAATTGTCGTCCTCGTTCATGACGTCCGCCAGGAAGATGTTCGGGGACTTTCCGCCCAGCTCCATCGTCTGCGGGATCAGGTGCTCGGCGGCATAGCCCATGATCTGCCGGCCGGTCGTCGTTTCGCCGGTGAAGGACACTTTCGCAATCCGCGGATTGGCCGCGATCGCGCGTCCGACCGACCCACCCGGTCCGGTCACGATATTGACCACCCCCGGCGGCAGGATATCGGCGGTCAGCTCGGCGAACAGCAGCAGCGAAAGCGGCGTCTGCGAGGCGGGCTTGATGACCGTGCAGTTGCCGGCCGCGAGCGCCGGGGCAATCTTCCAGGCCGCCATCAGCAGCGGGAAATTCCACGGAATGATCTGTCCGACGACGCCCAGCGGCTCGCGGAAATGATAGGCGATCGTCTTCTCGTCGATTGTCGAGATCGACCCTTCCTCCGCGCGGACGCAGCCGGCGAAATAGCGGAAGTGATCGATGGCCAGCGGCACATCGGCGGCGCGGGTCTCCCGGATCGGCTTCCCGTTGTCCATGGTCTCGGCCAGCGCGAGCAGCTCGAGATTGTCCTCGAGCCGGTCAGCCACGCGATTGAGGATCCTTGCGCGCTCGGCGGGGCACATGCGCGCCCAGCCCTCCTTCGCCCGGTGGGCAGCATCCAGCGCTGCCTCCACATCCTCTGGCGAAGACTTCGCGATCTCGGCGAGCTGCCGGCCGTTGATCGGACTATGGTCCGTAAAATATTCGCCGCGTATCGGCTCCACCCATCGTCCACCGATGAAGTTGCCATAACGCGACGGTGCGTGACCCTTCGCCCGGACGGTGTCGATCGCTTGCTGGAACATGAAACATCTCCGCTATACATGGCCCGGCGCCCAGGTGTGCGGCACCGCGGACTCAATATTCTCCCTCGCAGGAGGGCTGCGTTGCGGATGTGCGAGATGACGACTTTGCGAAGTATTGGGATTGTTACGTAGCGGCTGATAGAGCAATCCGGGGCCGGTTGGATGCGGTGTCGATCGGCAACAAGAAGCCGTGCGTCGCGACCGAACGCCGACACGGGCGTCAACGTCAGTAATAATCTGCGAGCGTCAGCAGCCGCACGATACCGGATCCGTCGACGAGCCTGAAGTGGGTGCCGGCAGGAAGGAAGCGCCAGCGCCAAAGCTGCCCACGCGTGTAGCTTGCATTGATTGGCCGCCCGTCGATACGGACGATCCGATCGCCGACCGACCAGCCGCTCTTCTCGGCCGGACTATGGACCGCGACATGGGCGACGGTCAGGGCGGAAGGCGAAACCGCCAGGCCGAAGCCTGAACGGTCTTTCAGCATCGGGAGCCTGTGTTTTGGCGGCGCCGGACGCAGCCACAGGCTTTCCGCAGTGATATCCATGATCACATCGAATTGCGCGATGAGCGGCAATCCGATGCTCCCCACCGCGCTGTCGGATTGCCAATGATCCAGCCCCGCCACCGGCACCCCGGCAATGTGCACTTCGCCGATAACAATGTCGTCCAGAACAAAGGCGGTCACAATCTGGACCCCATCAAGGCTTCCCAGCGCCGCGGTCGACCGGGCCTTGCCGGCGAGGAGGTCCTGCGCAGCGACAAAGGGGGTAGAGAGCATGAGCGCATTTGCGCTCCCGAGATCGAAAATGAGTTGCACGGGGCTCCCGCCCCCGATCGACGCTGTGACCAGCAGTTCGCTGCGAGTCCCGTGCGTCAGAGGAAGGCGACGCCAGCCGCTCCCGCCGGCAAAACTCCCCGTCGGGGCGAAGCCGATCCGGTCCTGCGTGAAGTCGAGGGCGACACAGCGCCCCGCCAAGATGTCCTCCCCCAGGACCAGATCGATCGGGCGCCCGAATGCGGACGATATCGCCGCAAGGTCGCTCACGATGGCGAACGGCAAGCGCCTGCGATCGTCGGCGACGGTGAGGGCAACGTCGCTGATCTCGGTGACCTCGACGCGGCCACCGGTGCCGCGAATGATCCGTTTCCCGGATGGGGCGATATCCAGACTCTCCACCAGGCGCGTATTGATGATCGAAGCGGCGCTTCCGCTGTCTAGAATGGCGCGGACGGGACTGCCGGCCACCTCTGCCGAGACCATCAGCGTATCGCCCATCGCGATCTCCGCTGACGTCCAGGCAAAGGAACCCCACCCATCGCCTGCGCGGGCGAGAGACGTCAGAGGGAAGCCAGCCGACGAGGCGCCCAGGAGCGACGCGGCGGACAGGCCGCGGGCGAGAAGCGTCCGGCGATGCATCCTGTGATAAGCGTCCGCGTCGTTTTCCAATCTGCCCTGCCTGCTTCTGGAAAACCGCCCCGTTCGATCGACGCCGCACAGGCGGTCTCATTGCCCGGCATGATCGTTCGCATGCTGCGCCGGCGGCAGGCATCCGTAACAAAACGTATATTTCCCGAACGGCTCGAACGGCACTTCTGCTGGCATCTTCAAACGGATCGAAATCTTGCGGTCCCCACGTCCAATTCTTCGAGGAGCCAAGTCATGCAGAATATTTTCCGTAGCAAAGCTGGCCTGATCGTCCCCGCCATCGCTGCGCTTGTCGCGCTCTCGGCGACGCAGGCTTGGGCGGATGAGGCCCCGCCGGTGCCGGCAAAAGTCGTCAAGCACCAGAACCACGAGGCGCATCAGGCCCATCAGGCAGGGATGAAGCATGGCGCGAGACAGATGCATGACGAGATGATGCACGACCATCAGATGGGCGTGAACGCGTCGGGCGGCATGCAGATGGGATGTGGCGGGGCGGCCGGGTGCAAGGACAAGATGCCGATGGCGCCCAAAGCGAAGCCGGACCAGGCGCCGCCCGCCGCCAGCATGCCCGCCACGCCGATGAGCGACGACATGTAGGAAGCGCGGAAGTGAAGGGCCGACAGCGTTGGCGAGACAGATGCGAGGGTCCGGCAGATACGGATGTCTCCACCGGACGCTGATCCTGCGCGCCTTTCACTTCCTCGGCCGGGTTTCATGCGCCCCTGACCCCGCCTGCCCGGTCGGCCGTCTCTGCGACCATGCCCCCGCGGGGCAATCGGCTCCGCGGCGTCTCTTCAGGTCTGGTTCCGAAAGTTCAAATTGATGCGGACTCTACTTCCCCCGCTTGCCGATACGACCACCGGTCGCCGAGGCTTCGTGCAAGGTCTTTTGCTCGCGACAGCCCTTGCCACGCTGGGTTGGCCCGCGCACGCGCTCGCGGCACCGGCGGTGAAGACGCCGGACGTGCTGAGCGGCACCGAGATCGATCTCGACATCAGCCGGGTCACGGTCAACTATTCCGGAAAAGCGAGCGTCGCCACGGCCGTCAACGGGAGCGTGCCGGGCCCGCTGATCAGGCTGCGCGAAGGCGACGCTGTAACGATCAGGGTCAAGAACAGTCTGGATGAAATGACCAGCATCCATTGGCATGGCCTGATCCTGCCGACGGACATGGATGGCGTGCCAGGGATCAGCTTTGGCGGAATAGCGCCGGGCGAAACCTTTACCTACCGCTTTGTCGTGAAGCAGAGCGGCACCTTCTGGTACCATGCTCATACATTGGCGGAGCAGACGGGCCTTTATGGCCCGATGATCATCGAATCGAAGAGCGAGACGCCCCTCGCCGCCGACCGCGACTATACGGTCATGCTCAGCGACTGGACGGACGAGGCTCCGCTTCAGGTCTATCTGAACCTGAAGAAGATGAGCAGCTATTATAATTTCGCGCAGCCGACCGCCGGCGATTTTGCGCGCGATGCCGGCAAGCTCGGGCTGGGCGGTGCTTTGTCGAAGCGCGCGATGTGGAACAAGGCGCGCATGAATCCGACCGATCTGAGCGACGTGTCCGCCGCCACCTACACCTATCTCCTGAACGGCGCGCCCTCCGCCAGGCACTGGACGGGCATCGCGAGCAAGGGCGAAAGGGTTCGCCTGCGCTTTATCGGCGCCGGAACCGCCACCTATTTCGACGTTCGGATTCCCGGCCTGATGCTCACGGTCGTCGCCGCCGACGGACAACCCGTCGAGCCGGTCGACGTGGATGAATTCCGGATCGGACCCGGTGAAACCTACGACGTCATCGCGACCATCGCGGACGACAAGGCCTATGCGATCTTCGCCCAGTCCATGGATCGCACCGGCTTTGTCCACGGCGTGCTCGCGCCGCGTGACGGCATGAGCGCGGACATTCCCCCGGTCGATCCGCGCTCCTGGCTCGATCCGATCGACATGATGGGTGGGATGGCCGGGATGGCGGGGATGGGACCGGCCGGTCACGACCATGGCATGGTCGAGACGACACCCAAAGCCCGCCATGCGCGTACCGAATATGGTGCCAATACCGACATGCGCGTCGACTTTCCGCGTACCAATCTCGATGATCCCGGCGTCGGGCTGCGGCGCAATGGGCGCCGGACCCTGACCTATGCGGATCTGAAGACAGCAGGGCCGGCGGCAGACCCCCGCGAACCGCAGCGCGAGATCGAACTCCATCTGACCGGCAACATGGAACGCTTCGTGTGGGCATTCGACGGCGTGAAGCTCAACGATTCGAAGCCCCTGCATTTCACGCCGAACGAACGGCTCAGGATCATCCTCGTCAACGATACGATGATGACCCACCCGATGCACCTGCACGGGATGTGGAGCGATCTTGAATCGCCCGACGGACAGTTCCAGGTCCGCAAGCACACCATTTCGGTGCAACCGGCCCAGCGCGTGGCCTTTCGCGTGACGGCCGACGCGATGGGCCGGTGGGCCTTTCACTGCCACCTTCTCTACCACATGGCGGCGGGCATGTTCCGCGAGGTGGTCGTGGCATGACAAGCTCGCGCTCAACTTGGTTGCTGGCTCTCACCGGGCTCGCGATGACCACCATCACCGAACCCGCGCTCAGCCAGCAGGTGAAACCCGCGGGCAACGCCGAGGCCGCCAGCTCCAATGATCAGGCCATGCCGCCGGATATGCAGATGGGCGACCAGCAAAAAGATGGCAGCAGCGCGCCCCCGATGAACATGCCCGGCATGGACATGAGTGGCGGAAAGCCCGGCGCCGATGCGCGCGACCCGGACGCTTATTCCGACGGCTACAGGAATTCGACGCTGCCCGGCTATGAGATGGCCGACAAAATTTCGGTGGCCAAGGTGCTCGTGGATGAGCTCGAGTTCCTCACGAACAAGCAAGGCCAAGGCATCAGCTGGTCGGGTCAGATTACCAATGGCCCGGACAACGACAAACTCTTGCTGCGGAGCCAGGGCCTGAAACAATCCGGTGAGCGGCTTGATCCGGAATCCTCGGTCGAGGCGTTCTGGTGGCACGGACAGCGCCCGTTTTGGGGAACGATCCTTGGCGTGCGTCAGGACATCGGCCCGGGAGCCCATCGCTGGATCGCCGGGGGGATCGAGGGCCTGGCCCCCTATTGGTTCGATGTCCAGCTGACCGGCTACGTTGGAGACGATGGCCGTCTCGCGGCACGTCTGAAGGCATCCTATGACGTGCTGCTCACCAACCGCCTCATCCTCGTACCGCAGCTGGAATCGAACGCCTACAGCAAGGCGGCTCCCGAGCGCGGGCTCGGCGGAGGCCTGAGCAACCTCGAGCTCGGCTTGCGGATGCGCTACGAGATTCACCGAAAAGTCGCTCCCTATGTCGGCTTTGTATGGGAGCGCTCCTTTGGTGAGACGGCGGATTTTCGTCGCCTTGCTGGCGAAAATCCCACCGAACACCGGTTTGTGGCTGGCTTACGGATCTGGTGGTGAGACGCGCGCTGAACCGCAGCGGCTAAACTTTTTGGAAAGGACCAAATCATGCTTGATCGTCGCGCCGTCATCGGTTCGGGACTCACCTTCGCGGCGCTTACCGGGGCTGTCGCCGCGGCAGGCCCGGCCATCGCGGCGCCAAGGAAGCGTGGTGACGGCATGATGACGCTCGACGAGTGCGTCGACAGCTGTATCGCATCGCACCGCATGTGCCTGGAAACCGCGCGATACTGCACCGAGCAAGGCGCACCGGCTCATATCGAGGCGACGCACATCGCTTTGCTTCTGGACTGCGCGGAGCTCTGCCAGACAACCGCCAATTCCATGCTGCGCCGATCGCCGCAGCATGCCCTGTTGTGCGACGCCTGTGCCCGGATGTGCGAAGCCTGCGCGCGCGATTGCGCGAAGATCTCCGGCGACGCCCGCATGCAGGCCTGCGCCCAGACCTGCAGGGATTGCGCGGCGAGCTGCAAGGAAATGGCCAGTATGGGAATGTGATCTGGCCGGTCACCGCTTGCCTCCGGATCCGCACCCGACGTTCATTCCGCAAGCCACGCGACCGGCCAATCAGCCGCGGGCACGATCGTGCCAGATTTCCGCTGCGGACCGCATGTTTGCCGGCCCCAGGCCACCCGTCTGAGCCAGCAACAACTTCCCGGCGCTTTGCGTTCTGGCGCAACAGCATCTGGCATATCCGTCCCGCACTCATAGGGCGCCGCATCCGAGCCGGCATAAGCACGAGAAGCATTCGTATATTTCCGTAGAGACCCGGCGCGACCCAATTGCGACTTTCAATGCATGGAGGCGGTCATGAACGAGTGCGATATTCCTTACTTGCTACGGCGCGTGCGCGCCCACCGGTCACAGGCAGCGGCGGCGAATTGCCCCGAGGCGCGCTTGATCCACCGACGCTTCGTCGAGAATTATCAGCATTTGCTGGTGGGAATACGGCGGGACCAACTTCGTGAGCGAGGCGACCGGGGAAGCCAGCCTTGTGCTGAACGCGCCTGCCTTTGCGAAGGGCAAGACCCGGAAATGGCCCAGAGCCGTCGCGCAACATCCGCAGCCGCCGCAGCGGGTGAACGTGGAGAAAATGAGGCGGTCCCAGCCATTCGGTACAAGCCGGCCAGCGTACTGGTCCATCACGACCTGACCGCCCTTGGCCGACAGAGCGTTCCTGAAGCCCCTCAGCTTTTCAACGCGAACGTAACTGTCGCGACGGCCAGTGCTGCGACGGCGGCACACCAACGCATCAACCCTGCCGACCGCCAGGCTCAAGCGATGGCGATGGACGCCACAGCCTGAATGGCGCCATTGAGGTTGCCGCTGGATATGCTCTGATGGACTGGACCAACGCCACGCCGCTCGCTGCCTTGACGGGCGGAATATTGATCGGATTGGCGTGCGCGATCATGTTGCTCGGCCTCGGCCGGATAGCGGGCGTGAGCGGCCTCGCCGCGCGTGCCTTCGCCCTCTCACAGACTGGCCCGCCCTGGAGCATCGCTGCGGCTTTCATTGTCGGCCTGCCGTTCGGAGCGGGGATCGTGAACCTGATCTCAGGTCCGGTAATTGCCCGTTTTCCATCCTCGCCGGCGGTGGTCCTGATCGGCGGGCTGCTGGTCGGCTTCGGTACCCGGATGGGCAGCGGCTGTACCAGCGGCCACGGCGTGTGTGGCCTCTCCCGCCTGTCAGCGCGATCGATCGTAGCAACTTTAAGCTTCGTGAGCTTTGGCTTCGCGACCGTCGCGGTGATGCGCGTGCTAGGCGTTTCGTGGTGAGGGTCCGCATCCCTATCGCACTCATTGCCGGGCTCCTGTTTGGCGCAGGACTCGCCTGTTCCGGCATGTCAGATCCGACCCGCGTGCGTGCCTTCCTCGATCTGTTCGGAGGCCGCTGGGACCCTACGCTTGCTTTCGTGATGGGAGGCGCCATCGCCCCGATGGCCTTGGCCTGGGTGATCCGGCGGCGGATGGAGACGCCACTTGCCGACAGCCGCTTCTCGCTGCCGGATGCCCGCGAGATCACCGCGCGCCTGATCGGCGGTAGTGCAATCTTCGGGATCGGCTGGGGAATTGCCGGCCTCTGCCCCGGTCCGGCGATTGCGGACCTTGCCATCCGCCCGACGCTTGCCGCGCCCTTCGTGATCGCGATGCTGGCAGGGTTCGCGGTGCACCGCTTCATCGATCGCCCGAAGATCTGAATCGGAGCCGGCCCTTTGATGTACTTTGACGACGGAGCGAACGAGAGGCGCCTCAATCTTTCAACCGTAACGTCATCGCCGTGACCGCCAACGCGGCGGCAGCGGCAAGCCACAGCATCAAATGCTCCGACGCGCTTGCCCATCCAGTGACGATCGACGCCGCAGCCTGACTGGCGCTCACCGCCGCGTACTGGAGCGCAAGGCCCGAACCCTGCGTGCCCGGAGACGCTTTCGACGTCAGATAATTGGTGAGCAGCTTCAGCGTCGCGGTGCTCCAGCCGGCGAGCAGAAATACAGGCACGAGCACCCACAAGGTCCGGGCGAAGACGGCAATGATCAATGCGGCGGCCAGCCCGGCGAGCATTGGCCGCAACAGCCAGGCCGCGCCGACCGTGACTCTGCGCCCTGTGAACGGGACGAGCTGCGCCACCAGCATCGCTGCACCGCACAGAGCGAACAGCATCGAGACGTTCTCGCGGAACAGATCCCGCGCGCCCGATCCAAGCGACAACGTCAGATGCAGAACGGTGAGGCACCCGGACGCAATGGCCGAGATCAGGAGCAGCGGGACAAGCGCCTCACGCGCTTTCGGGCGTGGAACGCTGCCGACCGGACCAGTGGCACTTTCCCGTGAAACCAGAAGAAGACCGGGCATGGCGATCGCGCTCAATGCAGCTGGCGCCAGGAATGGCGACGTTGCTCCGAGCGCCACCGAAATTGCTCCAAGGAGCGGGCCGGTCAGGTCGCCCGCGAAGACCAGGGCGTTCAGCCAGGTGAACTGACGCGCTCGCCGAACCAGATCTGGTGAACGATCGGCGACCATCGCAAATGCCGTCGGCACGACGGCCGCCGCAAACACGCCATTGAGCAACCGCAAAACATAGAGTCGCTCGAATCCGACCGCGGAATACAACGCCATTGTCAGGCTGAAACCCAACAGCCCCACGACCAGGATCGGCCACCGTTTCCACCGGTCGGAAATCCAGCCCCATAACGGCGCCGAGAGACACCCTGCGATCTGGGAAACCGTGACCAGGGCGACGACAAGGCGCCCTCTCGCGAGGGCACTCGCGTCCGGAGACATTTGACCCACCATTTCTGGCAGGAATGGCAGGACGACGCTATTACCCAGGGCAACCGCCGTGGCCGCGAAGAGAAGAACGACGAAGCCAAGTTCGCCCCGATCGCGCGCCGCTTCGATGACCGTGGCGGGCAAGCTCGCCTCCATATGCTACGACCCGGCCATGAATACCCGGATCGCGCTGGCCCCGCCCTTGCAGTCACCAGGGCCGGGCGCGCCCGCGAAGAAGATCGCACGCGGAATCGCGCGCATATCCACCATCAGAAGGCGGCGGAGAAAATGCCTTGTGGGACGAGCGCCGGTCCCGGGAAGGTGCGAGGATGTCGCAGAGGTTCCGATCACGGCGCGATATTCCATTTCCCTAGCAGTGATCGCTGCCAACTTTCCGCCCGGCGGAGATTACTTCGCCGATGGTCTGTACCAGCACACCATCGCGCAGAGGTTTCTCGAGCACAGCGGCAAAGCCCGCTTCCTGCGCGCTTTCGGCGAGCTTATCGGCGTAATGCGCCGTGATCAGGATCGCCGGCCCACACCAGCCCGCCGACCGAAGCTTCCTCAGGATCGAAATGCCGTCGATGTCCGGCATAAGATAATCGACCACGAGGCAATCGCCCGATTGCGTTTGCGGATCGAGCAGCAAGGCAGTGCCACTCGCATAGGACAGGACGCCAAAGCCGCGGGACCGCAACAAGAGATGAAGGGACCTGCGTACCGAGACATCGTCGTCAGACAACAGGATCAGGGCCGCTTTCTCGCTCGTTTGGTGATCGATAACGCCCATGACCGACGATGCTGCCTCTTCGCTGATCCACCCTCGGATCCTGGGCATGCATCGCAAATGAACAGGAGGCCGTCGCTACGTAGTGATCCCAAGCTCACGATTCCGGCGCATCGCCCAATCCGGCCGAAAACGCGATCCTCAGCGCGTCCGACAGGCTATGCACTTCGAGCTTGGTCATGAGGTTCGCCCGATGAACTTCCACCGTTCGAGTCGATATGTCGAGATCATAGGCGATGGTCTTGTTGGGAAAGCCGTTGGCGAGGCCGATGAGAACCTCTCGTTCGCGAGGCGTGAGCACGGCGACCCGCACCCTCGCCTCCGCCTCTCGAAGCGACCGCGCGTCGGACTTATCGAGCCTCGAGAAAGCCACGCCGATCGAGGCCAGGAGCGCGGTCTTCTCGAACGGCTTCTCCAGGAAATCGACCGCCCCTGCCTTCATGACGCGAACCGCGATCCCGACATCGCCATGCCCGGTCAAAACGATCACCGGCATGGTGACACCACGCTCTGCAAGCACCTCCTGGACCTCGAGCCCGTCCATGCCGGGCATGCGAACGTCAAGCAGAATGCATCCCGGCTCAGCGGTCTTGACGGCTTTCAGAAACGCAATGCCGGAGGCATAGGTCTGGACGGCGAATCCCGATGTCTTCAGCATGAAGCCGGCCGACTTGCGGATGGATTCTTCGTCATCGACCAAATGGACAATACGTTTAGGCGTCATGCTCATCCTCCGGGCGGGCCTGCATCAAGGTGAAATGAAAAGCAGCGCCTCCGTTCGGCGCGCCGTCGGTCCAGATCCGGCCGCCATGGGCTTCGATGATCGTTCGACAGATCGAAAGGCCAAGGCCCATGCCGTCGGTCTTGCTGCTCACAAAGGCTTCGAAAAGTTGGGGCGCGACCTGCTCGGATATGCCTGGGCCCGTGTCCGCCACGGACACCTGAACCATTGCCTTCGGCCGCCGCCGCGTCGTGATCGTGAGGTCGCGAATGGCGACCTGCGCCATCGCCTCGACCGCATTGCGGATCAGATTCACGAGGACCTGCTGAACCTGTATGCGATCGGCGAGCACCGGCGAGGCCGCCGGATCAAAATCGAAAAAACTGCGAACGCCTCGTTCACGGGCGCCGACAAGGCCGAGAGCAGCGGCTTCCTCAATCAGCCGCGGCAAATCCTCGATCCGCTTCTCGGTCTCCCCTCGCGCCACGAAATCACGAAGTCTTCGGACGATATGCCCCGCGCGGTGGGACTCCTTAGCTGCCTCGTCGAGCGCGTCGCGCACGATCGCGACGGTCTCGGCATCGGGATCGACAAGCAGGTCGCGCGTCGTTTCCAGATAATTGGCGATCGCGGTAAGCGGCTGGTTCAACTCATGGGCCAGCGTCGACGCCATCGTGCCCATCGCGCTGAGGCGCGAGACGTGAATCAATTCGGCTTGCAGCTCCTTGAGCTGCAGTTCGTTGCGGTCGCTTTCTGTCAGGTCGTGAATGAAGCCCGTGAAGACGCGGTGGCCACGGTGACCGGCCTCTCCGATCGAGAGTTCCATCGGAAAGGTGGTACCGTCCCGCCGTTGGCCAACGACGATCCTGCCAATACCGATGATCCGCCGTTCGCTCGTCGACAGATATCGGCCGATATAGGAATCATGCCGTTCACGGTCCGGGGACGGCATGAGGCTGCTCACATTGGCGCCGAGCACCTCTGCTTCCGAATATCCGAACAAGCGCTCGGCCGCGGCGCTGAAGGACGTTATCAGCCCGCGCTCATCGATGATGACCATGGCATCGGGAACTGTATCCAGGATCGACTGGAGATGCTGCTCGCGGGCAACGATCGCTTCCTTGGTCGCGGCTTCATCGGTCGTGTCGCGCAGGATCTTGCCATAGCCGCTCAGCTGGCCGGCCTCATCGTGGAGCGCCGTCGTCGTCAGATGGGCGAGGAACTCCGACCCGTTTTTCCGAACGCGCCAAGACTCTTGCTCGACCCGGCCAAGCTGCTCCACCTGCGCGAGGTGCCTATCCGCAACGCCCGCCGCGATATCTTCCGCGCAATACAGGAACGAATGGTGTTTCCCGATCGCATCGGAGCTGGCCCATCCCGTAATTTCTTCACAGCCGGCGGTCCAAACTGTCACGAGGCCCTTAGGGTCAAGCGCATAGACGGCGTAATTTGGCGCGCTCTTCACTACCTGAATGATCGTGCCCGAATCGGGATCGAGGCCATTCGCCTTTTGGCTCTCAATCATGCCCCCATCCATCTCCCCGTCATCCACAGTCAAACAAGGTTAGAATGGATTTGCGGACAGGCGCCGACAGCCGTCGGAGGCAGGGTTTCTGCCATCGTTCCCACCATGCACCCGGCGAGCGAAAATCGGCGTTGGCTTTCGAAACGAGACATCAAGCGTGGCTCCCCATAACTCTATACGCAGGAGCAGCGGTTACCCCTCACGCTCCGTTTCCCCGGTCACGGCGTCCGAGCTATCGGGCTGCGCCAAGATCATCATTGTGGACCTTGGACCATAGTCCTGGGTCAAGCGATATTGACGAGCCTAAAACGGCAGCGCCTGGAGAGTTCATGCTGTCACGAAGATGTCGCTGGACGAGAGTGGCACGGCCAGGCGTTGCCGTCCGAGCGACAGGGGCCACCGGCGTTGGCCGCGTCCGTGAGATGCACCCGCTCCTGGCAGGCTTTGGGCGACGCACCCGGATTGAATCAACCGACCGTGAATTGCCCCATCATGCCTTCATCCTCATGTTCCAGGATATGGCAGTGATACATAAAAGGTGCTTTGGTGGCCGGCTGGTCGAACCGGACCAACAATTCTACCGCCTCCTTCACGACGATCGTATCGCGAGGCCCCTGATCGAGAAGGTCCGGGTCGTCGCCATCGCGGCGTAGCACGTCGAAATGCACGCCGTGGATATGGAAGGGATGCGCCATCTTCTTCCCGGAGACGTTCCATATCTCGACGTCCCCGAGACCGACTTCCTCGTCGATGCGATCAATGTCGAACGGCCTGTCGTTGATCGCGTATGCGCCGTCATCGCTGTCCATCATACCGCCCATCGACATATTGAGCACGAAGCGCCGGCGCCTTACGGCCGCTTCAGGATCTGGTACGGTGCGTGCCGCCAGGAGCAGTGGTACAGCGGCTGCGGCCCGCCCGCCCAAGCCCGGGCGCGGTGAGAAGGTCAGCACCGTCTCCGTCGTTGAAGCGTCGTCTTCATCGTCGTGATGGTCGCCCATCATTCCCATACCTCCCATCATCCCCATCATCGACGCGCTCGCATCTTGAGCGGTGACCAGAGCGACCGGCTTGCCATCGGCGAAGCTTACCAATATCTCGGCACGCTGGCCGGGTGCCAGGGTGAGGGCCTGCAGTTCGACGGACCTCGCCAGGAGACCGCCCTCGGTGCCGATCCAATGAAACGTCCGGTCATCGCTGAACGAAAGCTCATAGATGCGGGCGTTCGAACCGTTCACGAGCCGCAACCGCACCAGGCGGTCCGGAACATCGGCCCGAGGCGTGGGTGCGCCATTGACCAGAATCGTGTTGCCACGGCGGCCCTGCGAAGCAACCATCATGCCGGTCGGCATGACCAGCCGGCCATCCTCGAATTGCCGGTCCTGAATCAGGACGGGCAGATCATCAACGCCATAGTCCGACGGCAGTCCAAGGCCCTGCTCTTCCTCATCCGTCACAACCAGCATGCCCGCGAGCCCCGAATAGACTTGCTCACCCGTCAACCCATGCGCATGCGAGTGATAGAAGAGGGTCGCCGCCGGCTGGCGGATCGGCAGCGTAGGACGCCAGGTCGCACCGGGAGCGATCAGCTGGTGCGGGCTACCGTCCAGTTCGCCCGGCACGAGCAGCCCGTGCCAGTGAACCGTTGTGTCAGCCGACAGGCTGTTGCCGACGGTCATCGTCACATCGTCGCCGCGGTGAACCCGCAGCGTCGGGCCGAGATAGCTACCATTGTACCCGAGCGTGGCGCTTCGCCGGCCAGGGAAGAACGTGGTCTCGCCTTCCTGTGCTCTCAGGTTGATCAGCTGGCCGTGTTGGCGCGCGTCGACCAGGCGCGGGATCGGAAGCGTCCCGGCACGCTCGGGCGAACCGAATTTTCGCGTACACGCCGCCGCCAGGAGCAGACCCCCGCTCGCCAGCAACGTCCGCCGGTTCAGTAACATCATGACCGCCTCCTGGTTGGCGCGGAGCGCCTGCTTTGCTAAATGCGAATTCAGCGAGCCACCAGCTGATCGAGGATCGGGCATCCCGACCGGTCGTCACCACCGCATCGATCCGCGAGATCGAGCAGCGGCACGCGCGTCGTCTGGAGCTTGCGAGCCTGACAGCTGTTCGGCGCGCGTGATGGGCAAGCGACATGACCTCGGCCTGGAGCGCTCGAAATCGCTCCAAAGGGAGAGGGAGACGAGATCCGCGATCTCCACGATAGGAAAACCGAGATCGCGAGCGATCGCGCGATAAAATGGCAACTGGTGGGCGGGAAACGAACAGTCGCGATAACCCGTTATCGCTGCGAAGCCTGGTTCGCATCAGGGCGATCTTCTCATAGTGCCGGATCACCCGCGGTGATACACTGCTCCGCCGGTGCGTGACCGAAGGATCAACACGCGGCCTCACCGCCGCCCCCTTCCATGGCGATTGATAAGAGCGACCGTATGATCGGCGATCACGCGCTCCTCATCAGTGGGAACGATCCGCACGATCACTCTGCTATCTGGCGCGCTGATGACAGGCGCATTCGATGCATTTGCGTCGAGATCAAGAATGACGCCAGTCCAAGCTAAGCGCTCGCAAATCGCAGCCCTAATCTCTGAATCATTCTCGCCAATGCCGGCGGTGAAGACGAGACCGTCGAGACCGCCGAGCGCGGGAATGAGAGCGGCGGCCTGACGGCCAGCTTGCTGGACGAAAAGGGCGACCGCCTCCTTCGCTTCCGGCGCGTCGCTTGCATGCAACGTACGCATATCGCCTGAAATCCCGGACACACCGAGTAAGCCCGACTGCTCATAGAGCAACGTCTCCACCGCCTGTGCGGCCATACCGACCTGAGTCTGAAGATGAAGCACCACGCCGGGGTCGATCGCGCCCGAGCGCGTGCCCATCATCAATCCGTCAAGCGCCGTGAAGCCCATCGTCGTATCGACGCTCGCCCCGGCACGCATTGCGCACATGCTCGCACCGTTGCCTAGGTGCGCGGCGATGACGCGGCCTGCGGCCAGAGCAGGGTCGATCTCGCGAAGGCGGCCCGCAATGTATTCATAGGACAAACCGTGAAAGCCATACCGGCGCACGCCCTGGCCGTGAAAAGCGCGCGGAATCGGCAGGCGCGTCGCCAACGGCGGCATGCCATGGTGAAACGCGGTATCGAAGCAGGCGATCTGCGGCAGCAAAGGCGCCAGCAGGCGCAAGGCCCGGACCGCGGCGAGGTTATGCGGCTGATGGAGCGGCGCCAATGGGATCAAGGCATCGAGCGCATCCAGCAAAGTATCATCGATGATCTGCGGCGCGGCGAAGCGCACGCCGCCATGGACGATACGATGGCCGATCGCGGCGACCTTGCGGTCTCCCAATTGGGTTGCCGCCCAGGCAAAGAGGTCCTCGAGCAGATTCTCGTGCGAGAGTGCGTCCCCGCCCGGCCACGTCTTTTCCACGATGGTCTCGCTGCCCGCGTCGCGCGCGACGAGCCGGGGGCTAGTGCCGATACCCTCGATCTTGCCGCCCGCATCGAAGTCGAGCTGTCCGCCCGACAAGCGATAGAGCGCGAACTTGATGCTCGACGAGCCGGCATTGAGACTGACGATCGCCTTCATGCCGGCTTCGCTATCGGGCCGGGCGTGGCTCTGGGGGCGGCCCGCGCCAGCAACAGCGCGATTGCGCATGACGCTACGCTGGTGCGGAGCGAATCCGCCCGGCTGGTGAGAATGATGGGTACCCGCGCGCCCAGCACCACGCCGGCCGCGTCCGCGCCGCCGAGAAAGGTCAGCTGCTTGGCAAGCATATTGCCGGCTTCCAGATTGGGAACGACGAGGACTTCGGCGCGCCCTGCAACGGGGGAGACGATGCCCTTGTCCTTTGCCGCCTTCTCGCTGATCGCGTTGTCGAAGGCGAGCGGACCGTCAAGGACGCCGCCGACGATCTGTCCGCGATCGGCCATCTTGCACAAGGCGGCCGCATCGAGCGTCGAGCGGATCGCCGGATTGACCGTCTCCACGGCAGACAAGATCGCGACCTTCGGACAGGCGATGCCGATGACATGCGCGAGGTCGATCGCATTGCGGATGATATCGGCCTTGTCTTCCAGGCTCGGATCGATGTTGATCGCCGCGTCGGTGATGATGAGCGGCGCCGGATGCCCGGGGACGTCCAGCAGATAGGCATGACTGATGCGGCGCTCGGTTCGCAGGCCCGTCGCAGCCGGAACGACAGCACCCATAAGTTCGTCGGTGTGCAGCGATCCCTTCATCAGCAGCAGTGCTTCGCCCGAGCGGACCAGTTCGACCGCACGCGCCGCGGCGGCATGGCTGTGGGGCACGTCGATCAGGCGGAGGGCACCGATATCCTTGCCGGCGTCCTTGGCAGCCACACGGATGCGAGCCTCGGGGCCGATCAGGATCGGCACGATCAGGCCGGCTTCGGCAGCGGCTGCCGCAGCCAGGATCGCGGCGGTGGTGCAGGGATGTGCGATCGCCGTGGGAACGGGCTCGACGCTTCTCGTCATCTCGATCAGCCGGCGGAAGCCGTCATGATCCGAGAGCTGGATATCGGGCAGCGCCATGCGCGGGCGCCTTACTTTCTCGGTTGGCGCTTTGACCTCAGCCTCGCCGTTGATCACCTCCTCGCCGGCCTGGTTGATGCAGCAACAGTCGAAGACGACGATATGATGCTTGGCGCGCTTCTCGCGTACCGTGACCGACGCGACAATCGTATCCCCCAACCCTACGGGTCGCTTGAACCGAAGGCTCTGGCTCAGATAGATCGCGCCCGGCCCAGGGAGCTGCGTGCCGAGCACGGCCGAGATCAGACCACCACCCCATAGGCCGTGCGCGATCACCCGCCCGAACATGTCGCCGGCGGCATATTCGGCATCGAGATGGGCCGGATTGACGTCGCCCGAAACCAGGGCGAACAGCTGAATGTCCTGCTCGCCCAAGGTCCGCGTGACGCTCGCCGTCTCACCCACGACGATCTCGTCGAAGGTCCGGTTCTCGATCATTTTGAGGCTGCCCATTGCTCAGCGCTCCAGCACATAATGGCCGGGTGCATCGCAGAGCGCTACGAGGCCCCTGTCCGGATTACCCATCGGCGGCGGGGCCTGCGGCGCGCCGGAATGATCGCCGAGCCAGGCCACCCAGTCCGTCCACCATCCCTCGCGCGCCTCGGCCTGGTCCAGCCAATCGTCCGGATCGAGCGCGGGGCGGTCGAGGACGCGGGTCGCGACATGATAGCTGCGGTGGCGATGCCCGGGCTCGGACACGATGCCGGCATTGTGGCCGCCGCTGGTCAGGACGAAGCGGATCTCGGCGCTGCTCAGCCAGTGCAGCTTGTGGACCGACCGCCACGGCGCGACAAGATCGCGCTCGGTCCCCACCACGAAGATCGGCTGACGCAGCGACGAGAGCGTGATCGTGCGCCCTTCGACCTTGAACCGGCCTTCGGCCAGATCGTCGTCGAGAAAGAGCGTGCGCAGATATTCGCTGTGCATGGCGTAGGGCATGCGGGTGCCGTCCGCATTCCATGCCATCAGGTCGGTCATGGGTTCGCGCTCGCCCATCAGGTAGGTGCCGAGGATGTGCGACCAGATCAGGTCGTTGGACCGCAATATCTGGAAGGCGCCGCCCATCTGGCTACTGTCGAGATAGCCACGGCTCCACATCATATTGTCGAGCAGGTTGAGCTGCGCCTCGTCGATGAACAGGCCGAGCTCGCCCGGCTCGCTGAACTCGGTCTGCACCGCGAACAGGCTGAGCGATGCGAAGCGTTCGTCGCCGTCGCGAGCCATGGCCGCCGCCGTGATCGCCAGCAGCGTCCCGCCCAGGCAATAGCCGACGCCGTGGACCTTGTCCGAGCCCGTGATCGCTATGACCGCGTCGAGCGCCGCCATCGGCCCGAGGCGAAGATAGGCGTCGATATCGAGGTCGCGGTCCGCGCTCTGGGGATTGTGCCAGGACAGGACGAACACGGTATAGCCCTCGGCCACCAGCCAGCGGATTAGCGAGTTCTCCGGCGACAGGTCGAGAATGTAATATTTCATGATCCAGGCGGGAACGATGAGGATCGGCTCGGGGCGGACAATCCCGGTCGTCGGCGCATATTGGATGAGCTCGACCAGCGCGTTGCGGAACACCACCTTGCCGGGCGTGATCGCCACCGTCTCCCCGGCGCGGAACGCCTCAGTCCCTACGGGCGGCTCGCCTCGGGCGCGCCGCTCCGCATCCTCCATCCAATGCTTCGCACCCTCGACCAGGCACTCACCACCGGACTCGATGATCTTGCGCTGGAGCACGGGATTGGTCGCGAGGAAGTTGGTGGGCGCGATGACGTCGAGCATCTGCCGTGCCGCGAACGCCACCATCTCTTCATGATGCCTGGACACGCCGCTGATGCCGGTGGTCGCCGCATGCCACCATTGCTGGGTGAGAAGGAAGGATTGCGAGATCAGGTCGAAAGGGAACTGCCGCCAGGCCGGATCGATAAAGCGCCGGTCCTGCGGTAGCGGCTCGATCGCCGGCGCGGCATCGACCTGCCCCACACGTCGCACGGCATAATCGGCAATCCGCTGGACCTTTCGCCCTGCCTTGCCGGCAAGCTGCAGCCGCTTGCCCGGCGATATGGTGAGATGAGCACACCAGTCCAGCCACGCCTGCATCATTGTCACCGGCGACAGGCCAGAGGTCATCTGCGCGATTGCCGCGGCCGAGGCATGGTCGAGCGTCCGAGCGATGCCGTCGAGTGGGTCGCACTTGGCACAGTCTGCGGACGTATCGATCATGCAGCGTTTCTCCGGGGGACGTCGCGGCATGCCCGGCATGGCTCGAAACAACATTACGTGATGTCCCCAGATGCTTGTCCGTTAACGAGCGCACGCGCATAATGCCTGCCATGTCTCTCGAGGCGGGGCTCTCCCAAACCGCCCGTCTCGGTGACCCCTCAGGCTCCAGAGGGCCACCGCCAGTCGCGAACGGCAGGCATATCGATCCCGTGTGCCGCGATGTACCGCTTGTGCTCGACCAGCTGATCATCGATCGTCTGCTTGGCGTAGGCGGCCGCGCTATCGGGCAGCTCCACATGGTCGATAACCTTCCCCATGAAATGGAAGCGGTCGAGATGGTTGCGGACCACCATGTCGAACGGCGTCGTCGTCGAGCCCTCCTCTTCGAACCCGTGGACGTGGATATTCTGGTGGTTGGTACGCTTGTAGGTGAGCCGATGAATTAGTGCCGGATAGCCATGATAGGCGAAGATGACCGGCTTATCCGTCGTGAAGAGCGCGTCGAACGCGCTGTCGCTGAGCCCATGAGGGTGCTGGCTGTTGGGCTGCAACGTCATCAGATCGACGACGTTGACGACGCGGACCTTGAGCTCGGGGAGTTGCACACGCAACAGGCTGACCGCGGCCAGTGTCTCCAGCGTTGGAACGTCGCCAGCACACGCCATGACGACATCCGGCTCTCCGCTGCGATCGTTGCTGGCCCAATCCCAGATACCGATGCCGCGCGTGCAGTGCTTGATCGCCGCATTCATGTCGAGCCACTGGGGTGAAGGTTGCTTGCCGGCAACGATGACATTGATTCGGTCCCAGCTGCGCAGGCAATGGTCGGTGACAAAAAGCAGGGTATTGGCGTCGGGCGGGAAATAGACCCGCACGATGTCAGCCTTCTTGTTGACGACATGATCGACAAATCCGGGATCCTGATGGCTGAAGCCATTATGATCCTGGCGCCAGACGTGAGAGGTCAGCAGATAATTGAGCGAAGCGATCGGGCGACGCCAGGGCACCTCCTTCGCCGTCTTCAGCCATTTGGCGTGCTGGTTGACCATCGAATCGACGATGTGGATGAACGCCTCATAGCAGGAAAACAGGCCGTGGCGGCCCGTCAGCAGATAGCCTTCCAGCCATCCCTGGCAGCAATGTTCGCTCAGCACCTCCATCACGCGTCCGCTGGGATCGAGATGGACATCGTCCGCGATCGTCTCCGCGTCCCAGCTCCGGTCGGTGGCTTCGAAGATCGTCTGCAACCGGTTGGATGCTGTCTCGTCCGGACCGAAAACGCGGAAGTTGCGGGCCTGGGCGTTCTCCCGCACCACGTCGCGCAGGAACGTACCCATCACCTGGGTCGCCTCGCCGTCGCTCTCGCCGGGATGAACAACCGGGACCGCGTAGGATGCGAAGTCGGGTAACCGCAGAGGGCGCATCAGAGCCCCGCCATTGGCATGCGGATTGGCACTCATCCGCCGGTCGCCGCGCGGAGCCAGAGCCGCAATTTCGGGCCGAAGCCGCCCGCCATCATCGAACAGTTCTTCCGGATGGTAGCTGCGCATCCATTCCTCGAGCAGCCCAAGATGCTCGGGCTTGTCCATCGTGAACGGGACCTGGTGCGCCCGCCAGAAGCCTTCGCTCTTCTGCCCGTCGACGATCTTGGGTCCGGTCCAGCCCTTTAGGCTGCGCAGGACGATCATCGGCCAGAGCGGACGCGTCGTGACCCCACCGTCGCGCGCGGCCTTCTGGATCGCGTGTATCCGATCGACCGCGTCGTCTAGCGCGGCCGCTATCGCCCGGTGCATCGCGTCCGGCTCCTCGCCGTCGACGAAGATCGGCAGGTAGCCATAACCGCGAAACAGCGCGTCGAGCTCGGTGTGCGAAATGCGCGCAAGGACAGTCGGACTTGCGATCTTGTAACCGTTGAGATGCAGGATTGGCAGAACGGCCCCGTCGGTCGCGGGATTAAGGAACTTGTTGCTGTGCCACGAGGTCGCCAGCGGTCCGGTCTCCGCTTCGCCGTCGCCGACGACGCAAGCAACGATCAGATCGGGATTGTCGAAGGCGGCGCCAAACGCATGCAGAAGAGAATAACCCAGTTCACCACCTTCATGGATTGAACCGGGCGTATCGGGTGACGCATGACTGGGAATGCCGCCAGGGAAGGAGAATTGCCGGAAAAGCTGGCGCAGGCCATCTTCGTCGGGACCGATGGCAGGATAGACTTCGCTATAGGTGCCCTCGAGCCATGTGTTGGCGACGACACCTGGTGCGCCATGACCAGGCCCGGCGATGAAGAGCGCATTGAGGCCGCGCGCCTTGATGACACGATTGAGGTGCACATAGAGGAAGTTAAGCCCGGGGGTCGTACCCCAGTGTCCAAGCAGCCGCGGCTTGACGTGATCCATCTTGAGCGGTTCGCGGAGCAGCGGATTATCGAGCAGATAAATCTGTCCAACCGAGAGGTAATTGGCGGCGCGCCACCAAGCGTGGATCAGGCCGATCTCATCGCTGGAGAGTGGCTGGCCTGTCGCCTCGGGCTGCGGGTCCATGGTCATTCTTCCTGAAACTGAAAAGGCATGGTTTCCCGGCCGCCGAGCCGGAGCTGGTGTTTGCCGGAGCGCTGATGCGCCACCGCGCAGCGCTCAAACTGCTTGCGCACCCATGAATGGCGCAGACTGCTCACAACATGCGTATTGATACGGATGGCAGTGCCGCACACTTATACCAGGCAATCACGTCGCTTCCGGCATCAGCTCGGCCCCCTACTCCGATACCGCCCTGGTTCGGCCGCGTGCGCGTGCCCCGGCCGCCAGCTCAACCACCTCGGCGGTGATTTCCTCCTGACGCGTCAGCCGTTCCTCGCGTTCAAGTGCCTGGAGTCTGGCGTCGATATTGGTTTTCGCGGCCGCCATCGTCGCCATGCGAGCCTCGTTTTCAGCGGCGAAGGCCTCGGTGGCCGCTTCGCACAGCTGGGCGAAGACATATTCCTGGGCCAAGCGCTCGACGAGGTCGCTTGCCGGCAGATTGATCAGGGGTATCGACCCAACTGGCTCCGGCGGAAACATATCGGGATCGAGCGGCAAAAGGCTGCGGCGGACGACCGACGCACCATGCCCTGCCGTCCAGACCGGATAGATCATTGCGACCGGGACCGCGCCGGCCACGGCCACATAATCGTAGAGGGCGCCAAGCAGTTCGGTTGCCATATTGGCAAGCGCAGCGGCGCGACTGGGAAGGCTGGTGGCCCAAGCGACGGGCAGTGACCGCTCGGCAGCAAGCGCGGCGGCACGGTCGCCGACGAGGAAGAAGTGCGCCGCTTGGGAACCGCTCGCAGCGGCGTTCAAGACCTGCTCTGGAAAGGCGCCCGCGAACCCCTGCTCTGCGCCGAAGACGATAAGACCTGTCTTGCCCTTTGCGCTGTTCAGCGGCGGTGCCGCAGGTCCTGTCTGTAGCTGCCGCGCCTTCCCAATCGCATGACCCGCCGTCGCGGCATAGGCGCGGATCGCGGGCAACAACGCGCGGCCCTGCTGGGCACGGGCGCCGGCGATGCCGCGCATCGCATTGACCACCGCACCGAGTTGCCGCACAGTGGCGATCCGTCGCCCGACAGTGGCCAGACGATCGCTCATGTCGCGGCGCCAGCGCTGGAACTGGCGATCATCCGTTGCACGGCCGCCAACAATGCGGCCCGCAACGTCGCATCCATTGTCCCCTTATCCTCGACCTGCCCTGTGAGCTCGGCGGCGTTGGCATCGAGCCATGACGGCAGCGTCGCGCGGATCGCAGTGATGTCGGGGATCGCCAGGGCATCCAGGAGGCCCTCCGTGAGCGCGATTGCCAGCGCCACCTGATCGACGACCCGCAGAGGCTGGAAGCGCGGCTGGGAGAGTAATGCGCGCAGCCGCCTGCCACGCTCGATCTGGGCCTTCACGCGCGGCTCTGGCTGCTCGCCGAAGCGGGTGAACATCTCGAGTTCGAGGAACTGGGCATAGTCGAGCCGCATCGTGCCGCTCGCGTCCCGCAGCGCCCGGGCCTGCGTCTTGCCGCCCACGCGGCTGACGCTGGTGCCGACATCGACCGCGGGTTTGTGGCCTTCGGCGAACAACCGGGTGTCGAGCACGATCTGCCCGTCGGTGATCGAGATCAGGTTGGTCGGGATATAGGCGCTGACATTGCCGGCATCGGTCTCCGCGATCGGCAGCGCCGTGAGCGAACCGCCGCCCTTTTCGGGCGACATGCGGGCGGCGCGCTCCAGCAGCCGCGAATGGAGGTAGAAAACGTCGCCTGGATAGGCCTCGCGTCCCGGCGGCTGGCCGGTCAGCAGCGCGATCTCGCGGTGCGTGGCGGCATGCCTGGTGAGGTCGTCGAGCACAACGAGCGCATGGCCGCCCTGATCGCGGAAATATTCCGCCATGGTGAACGCGGCAAACGGCGCGATCCATTGCAACCCCGGTGCGGAAGCCGGGCTCGCGACCACGAAGATGCAGCGTTCCGGCGCGCCATGGCGGCGCACCTGATCGATCACGCGCGCGACACTGGAGGATTTCTGGCCGATCGCGACATAGATGCATATCATGTCGCTCGACCGCTGGTTGATGATCGCATCGACGGCGAGCGCGGTCTTGCCGGTCGCGCGGTCGCCCAGGATCAGCTCGCGCTGGCCGCGGCCGAGCGCGAACATCGCGTCGATGACCAATATCCCGGTCTGCACCGGCTGAACGACGAGGTCGCGATCGATGATCGACGGCGCGGGGCGCTCCACCGACTCGAACCGCTCGGCGACGATCGCCGCCCCGCCATCGAGTGGTCGGCCGAGTGGATCGACGATACGGCCGAGCAGTCCTCGCCCCACCGGCGTGCGCACCACTGCGCCGGTGCCCGAGACGATGTCCCCCGCCTCGATGCTGTCAGCATCCTCAAGCATCACGCAGCCGATGCGATCGCGGTCGAGCGTTTGTACGAAGCCCGCCTGACCTCCGGCAAACTGCAGCAATTCGTCGAGCCGTGCCTCCGCCAAACCCGAGACCAGCGCTACGCCATCGCGGATTGATTCGACGCGGCCGATCTGGCGGACCTGTGCGCCGATTTCCGCCGCGGCCACGCGCGTCGCGGCCCGGGCAAGCCATTCATCCGCGGAGCCCGGCATGATCGTCCTCCTTGAGTGCCGCCAGCTGCGTGTCGAGATCGGCTCGCCAGCTGTTACGGACGAGCATGTGCGGTCCATGGAGCTCGAACCCGGCAATCAGCGCGGGATCGACGGTGAAGTTCGGTGCTGCAAGCCCCGGCAGTGCCTCTTCGAGCTTTTGCACGCATCGCGCTTGGGTCTCCCCATCGAGCGCGGCCGGCGTCACGATGGCGAGAGGAGTGTCACCGGCCAGGGCTCGGCGTTCCTCAACCGGCAAGCGTTCGACCCGTTCGAGCAGGGCAGCGAACATCATATCGGTGGTGCCCGCGGCCGGTAGCCGGCGCAGCAACGCAGACGCCATCTGTCCCGCGAGCACGGCCGCTTTTTCCTCTAACTGTGTCGCCATGCCCTTTTGCGCGTCCTCGACAGAAGCAAGCGCCTGCTTCGCTTTTGCATCGGTCTCGATCGTGGCCGCATCAAGGAGGCGGCTGCGTTCGGCCTCTATGCTGGCCAGCAAAGCTGACCGGCGTGCCTCTCCATCGGCGGCGAAGGCGTCGGTCTGCGCCTTAAGATCCGCTTCCAGCTTGAGCGCAGCTGCCTTTGCAGACTCCGCATCGGCGAGCAGCTGGTCCATAGCCGTCTGGCGCGCGGTGATAGCCCCCATCACCGGACGAAAAAGGAAGCGTGCGAGCAGCCAGACGAGGATGACGACGTTGATCGCCTGCAGCGCCAGCGTCCACCAGTCGATACGCATGTCAAGCGAAGGGATTGGCGAAGAGCAGCAGCAGCGCGATCACGAGACAATAGATCGCCATCGTCTCGATCATGGCCAGGCCCACGAACAGGGTGCGCGAGACGGTGTTCGCCGCCTCAGGCTGGCGAGCGATCGCATCCATCGCTGCGGCGACCGCCTTGCCTTGGGCGAGTGCCGGCGCGATCGCGCCGATGGCGATGGCGAACGCCGCGCCGAGGATGCTGACGATGTGGATCCAGTTCATGAAGAGACCTCGTGGTTCGGCGCTTTCGGGGATGGGTTCGCTTCGCTGATGGCGCTGCCGATAAAGACCATTGCGAGCGCGCCGAAGATGTAGGCCTGGACGGCTCCGGTCAGCATCTCGAGCGCCATCAGCGGGATCGGTACGAGCAACCCGGCAAGGCTCAGCACGACGCCGATCATGAACACGCCGCTCATGACATTGCCGAACAGGCGCACCATCAAGGAGAAGCTGCGGGTGAACAGCTCAACGAGATTGAGCGGCACGAGCAGGATCGACGGCTGCGCGAAACTGCGCAGATAACCGCGCGCGCCAAGCGCCCGGACACCGAACCAGAGCGTCGCGCCGAACACGATCAAGGCCAGCGCCGCATCGGTTTCGAGGGCCGCCGTAGGCGGTTCGACGCCGGGCAAGAGCGATGACCAGTTTGCGACGAGCAGGAAGATGAAGAGCGTCCCGATCAGGGGCAGATAGGGCCGTGGCTCAGCGTCCATCGTCTCGCGAATCTGGCGCGCGATCACTTCGACCACCAGTTCCAGCGCCGCCTGGGTCCTGGTGGGACGAAGGCCGAGCCGCCGGGTCAGAAGCCAACAACCGATCGTCAGCACCGCCATGATGCCCCATGTCGTGACGACCGGCTGGCTGATCGGAACCGGTCCGATCGTGAACAGGATATGGCTTTCGAGCGGAGAGGCGAACTTCACGACACCGCTTTCAGTCGGTGCAGCACGACCTGTCGCGCCGCCATGAACCCGGCCGCAGCCGCGAGTAGGTCCACCCAGCCCTGCCTTGCGGCAACGAGCAGCACGCCGAGCGTCAGAAGCATCCGACCGAGCCGCAGGCCGAGCGACAGCATAATCGATCCGCCATGGACGAGCAGGTCAGCATCCTTCGCGATAGCCAGGTAATGTGCTGTTCCGGCAGCGGCGCCGAGCAGCAGAAACAGGAGGACGGCCCAGGGCGTCATTGCCGCCCGATCCACTTCCAGGCCGACCAGCAGCCGAGGCTCACGCCAAGGATCAGCAGCGGCGCGGTCCAGAAGATACCGCTGGACAGCCGATGGTCGAGCCAGCGGCCGATCGCGAGCGCAATTAACGCCGGCACGACGACCTGCCAGCCAAGCACGCCGATCTGGCCGAAATTGCGCGCAAAGGAGGGCAATCCCCGCGCCCTGCGTCGACGTTCAGCGCGCTGTTTGACCGCGTCCACGAGCCGTTCCTGCTCGGGTGGCAGATCCTGGGTCATAGACCGATCTCCGCCGGCACGCCCTGCAGCGCCTCGACCATGCGCCGGATCGCGCGCATGCGCAGCCGCGTCGCGGCGGTGCGACCGCTGCGTTCGGCATCGCCGCGCTCACGGTAACCCCTAAGCACTACCGTCTCGAGTTCGTCGAGATCATCGCCGACATGCGCCTCGCGCGTCGCGATCGAGACGTCATTGCCGCCACTCACCGTCAGAATGCCGTTGCGCACCGCGCAGTAGCCGGCGCGCCCGTCCATGTCGCGCCAGGAGACGACCGAGATATCGAGCGCGGTCAGGAAATCGGCGTGACCGTTCAGGATCCCAAAGCTGCCCGTCGCATCCTCGGCGCGGATTGCGGCGACCTCCCGGTCGACCATGATCGCGGTGGGATCAGTGATGCGCAGCCTCATGGCTTGGGCCCCACCTTGCCGCGCGCCTCTTCCAGGTCTCCGACCATATAGAAGGCACTTTCGTGCCAGTCGTCGGTCTCGCCACCGAGGATAGCGCGCACGCCATCGAGTGTGGCGTGGAGCGGCACCGATCGTCCGGGCTGGCCTGTAAAAGCCTGTGTTACGACAAAAGGCTGCGTCAGGAAGCGCTGGAGTCGGCGGGCACGGCCAACGATCAGCCGATCCTCCTGTCCCAGCTCCTCCATGCCGAGCAGCGCGATGATGTCCTGCAGCTCGCGATAATGAGCGATCGTCTCGCGGACCTTTTGGGCCAGCGCATAATGGTCCTCGCCCACGACCAGCGGATCGAGCAGGATCGAGGTGGAGGCAAGCGGATCGATCGCCGGGTACATGCCCTCCGCGGCCATCGTGCGTGACAGGAGCACATTGCTGTCGAGATGCGCCGAGATCGCCGTCACGGCCGGATCGGTGAAATCATCCGCAGGCACATAGACCGCTTCGATCGCGGTCACCGATGCGCCCGCGACCGAGGCGATCCGCTCCTGGAGCGCCGCGACTTCGCTCGCGAGCGTCGGCTGATAGCCGACCCGCGACGGCATCCGCCCTAAGAGCCCCGAAACTTCGCTGCCCGCCTGGACGAAGCGGAAGACATTATCCATCAACAGCAGCACATTGCGTTTCTGCTCGTCGCGAAAATATTCGGCGATGGTAAGCGCGGTCAGACCGACCCGCCAGCGCGCGCCCGGCGGCTCGTTCATCTGTCCGAAGACCAGCACGGTCTTCGCGATCACGCCGGAAGTGCGCATGTCGGTGAGCAGTTCATGCCCTTCGCACGAGCGCTCGCCGATACCAGCAAACACCGACACGCCCTCGTAACGTGCGACCATTGCGTTGATCAGTTCCATCACCAGCACGGTTTTGCCGACCCCGGCGCCACCGAACATCGCCGCCTTGCCGCCCTGCGCGAGGGGCGCAAGCAGATCGATCACCTTGATCCCGGTCTCGAACATCGTCGTCGCTGTGCTCTGGGCATCGAGTGGCGGCGGTTGGCGATGGATTGGGCGAAGCGGAACGTCCACTGGAAGCGCCGCCCCGCCGTCGCCGATGACGCCGGTGGCATCGAGCAGGCGGCCCAGAACCGCATCGCCGACCGGGACCATGATCGCTGCACCCGTGGCCTCGACGTGGGCGCCGCGCGCGAGTCCGCTGGTGGTCTGGAGTGCGACCGCTCGCACGGTGCGCGCATCGACATGGCTCTGCACCTCGGCGATGTGCTTCCCTGTTGGGGTTACGATGCACAGCGCATCGTTGACCGGCGGAAGCGAGCCGGCGGCAAATTCCACGTCGAGCACGGGACCGCGGATCGCGCAAACGCGTCCGCTCGCCTTATCGATGTCGGGTGCCGCGCTGCTCATCTCAAGCTTCTCATGACGGGAGCTAAAGCGAGATCGGGCGGCATCGATATGCGGGACTATACGGATGCTCGTCTCTGCGCCGCGGCTTCGCCGGATCGCTAATGCAATCCGGTCTGGCGAAGTCCGATGTATCCCGACTTTCAGGACGCCAGTTTCGCTGTTCTGTCCGGCTCACGCCTCGCCAGTGGCGCACCTGTCGCAGTCCTGCGGCGAATCGTCGGCGGCCATCAGCAGAACAGGCGCGAACCCACCACCGGCGGTGCGCATATTGGTGGTTTGGCCCTGATATAGTCGCGCTGCGGCAACAAGCGGCTCCCCATCATAGGTGTAGAGACGAACGTCGATCTTGCGCTTAACCGTCTCTCCATCCAGCCGGATGATCCGCTCGCTTGGTCGCACATAGGCTTGGGCGACATAGTCGCTCTCCAGGATCTCGGCCCACACCGATTTCGTCAGCTTGTCGCCACGATAGGCCGCTTTGCTCCCATACCCTCCGGCCGGCTTGAAGAAGAATTGCCTGCGGCCCGCCCAAAGCCGCTCGGCGGAAGCCTTGTCGACCCGTTCGGTTGCCGGAATCCCGGCAACAAGCGTGTCGACAATTGCCGGGTCGAAACCCCATTCCCGCAGCTGCGCGGTGTCGGACAGCAGGGTGAGATTGCGCTTGTCGGCGAATTTCGCGTGGACATGGGGATTGGGCGTTACGACCACCGAGCCGTCGAGATATGCCGCTCGCAATGCCGAGTGCTCGGGTCGATCGAGCGAGAAATCGACGAGCCGGTTGTAGATGAGATCCACATTCCGGTCCCCATAGCGAAGAGTGCCGGACGCATAGGCGAATTCAGAAGGATCGGCGATGCAGACGCTATGGCCGGCCCGCTCCAGCAAATGGCGGGTCAACAGAAACTCGGGAAACAGATATTGCGATACGGGATCGTCATCGACGATGGCGATGGAGACCGGTTCGCCGCTGCCGCGTTGATAGCGCCATTCCTTCGAGAACATGGCCGCGACCACGGACTCAAACGGATCTGCGCGAAGAAAATCTGTCGGCTCGGAAGGACAGCAGACTCGTTGTGCCCGCGCGAGCACGGCATTCAACATTGCTCCTCCTGCATTGGTATTTATTTCGATCAGGGCCGGGCCGCGCTCGCTCAGATGGAAGTCATAGCCCATGAAGACGCCGTGCGGACCAAAGTCCTGTCGGGCACTTACTGGCGCCCAGGCCATGGTGGCTGCCAGATAATCCGGGTGGCGGGCGACCGTCTCGATCGCGGCGATGATGCGCTGCATCCCGGCGAGTTGGGACACATTGATGAACACCGCGACGTCCGAGAATAGATGCGGACGCGTTTCCAGATATGACGCTCGCATTGCCAGATCGCCCGTCTCCCGGACGAGTGCGTCGCTCAGGGCGGCGCGATCCAAGGTTACGCAAACGCATTCCGAACGTCCGTTCTGGAGGTCTGAGACTCGGGCTTCCTCTAGGCTCGGCACGCTATCGAGCTTCCCTGGAATAGAAACTGGACCCAGAACATAGCCTGATCCTTCTTTGGCTCATGCAAATTTCATTTCACGTGAGCGGCAACGACTTCGCCCGCCGCGTGATGACGCAAGAGGCTCGCTCACGGCGCGATCAGCCCCTGTTCTCGGGCGGCATCGTCATAAAGGAAGGCGGTGTTGGGATCAGGGTGGCCATAGCGATCAGAATCCGTTTCTCCCAGCCGGGTCAGCAGATCCCTGATCAGCGCGAGGCGTGCCTGGTGCTTGTCGTCCCCGCGAACCACCGTCCAGGGTGCCGCGATGCTGTGCGTGCGGGCGAGCATTGCATCGCGCGCCTTGCTGTAGGCCTTCCAGCGCTTGTTCGCCTGGTCGTCGATCGGGCTGATCTTCCACTGTTTGAGCGG
Source organism: Sphingobium sp. Z007 (assembly GCF_900013425.1). Lineage (GTDB taxonomy): Bacteria > Pseudomonadota > Alphaproteobacteria > Sphingomonadales > Sphingomonadaceae > Sphingobium. Next base: position 252,279 of record NZ_FBXK01000002.1, on the reverse strand, counting down.
ATCCTCGCGTCGGGCGGTCAGGCGTTTCTTCTGTTCCGCCCTCGAGATATCGAGATAATATTTTACCAGCGTGACCCCGCAATGTTCGAGCAACTGCTCGAACATTGGGACGGTCGTCAGAAACTCCTCATATTCCTTGTCGGTGCAAAAGCCCATCACGCGCTCCACGCCGGCGCGATTGTACCAGCTACGATTGAACAGGACGATCTCGCCGGTAGCCGGCAGATGAGGGACCCAGCGCTGGAAATACCACGACCCGCGATCGTGATCCGATGGGGGGCCGAGTGCCACCACCCGGGTTTCGCGCGGGCTCAGATGCTCGACGACACGCTTTATCGTGCCGTCTTTGCCGGCTGCGTCGCGCCCTTCGACGATGACCAGCACCTTGCGGCCATCCTCGATGATTCCCCGCTGCAGGGCGGTGAGCCCGATCTGGAGCGCGCGCAACTGCTCGGCGTAACGGGGTTCGTTCTTCGCCTTCACCACCGGTTCTTTCTCCTGTCGGCAATCATGCACACCAAGATAGCGGGCCGCGAGGGCCGGGGTCGCACTCGTGGGCCGGTCTCAAACAGCGGCACCAACGGCATTGTGCTCCACCGCTGAGGCCCGACTCATGCCGCCCCGACTGATACCCGCCAGCCGGGTCCGCTTCAGCAGCAGCGCGTTGACCGCGACGAGTGCGGAGCTGCCCGACATAGCCAGCGCAGCGACCTCGGGGCTCAGCAGCACCGGATAGAGCACACCCGCCGCGAGTGGAAAGGCGATCACATTGTAGCCGACTGCCCACCACAGATTCTGGTGCATCTTGCGAAGCGTGGCGCGTGAGAGCGCTATGGCACCGACAATATCATAGGGGTCGCTCTTCATCAGGACGACATCGGCGCTTTCCATCGCGACGTCGGTGCCCGCCCCGATCGCAAATCCTACGTCGGCCTGGGTAAGCGCGGGGGCATCGTTGACCCCGTCACCGACCATGCCGACACGCTGGCCCTGGGCCTGCAGCTCCTTGACCTTCTCCGCCTTTTGACCGGGAAGCACATCGGCAAGGACGATGTCGATGCCAAGCTCATCGGCGATTCGCTTGGCCGTGCCGGCGTTGTCGCCGGTAATCATCGCGACCTTGACGCCGCGCTCCCGAAGCGCCGCGACGGTCGCCTTCGCGGTTGGCCGCGCCGCATCCGCTATGGCGATCAACCCGAGAATCTCGCCGCCGCGCGCAACATGGACAACGGTGCGCCCCGCCCCTTTCAGGCGCTCGCCAGGTTCCTCGAGGGCTCCCAGCGCTACTTTTCCTTCATCCATGAGACGCCGGTTGCCAAGCACCACGGTTGCGCCCTCGACCTGGGCGCTGGCGCCCTTCCCCTCTATATTGGCAAAATCGCGCGTCTCGGGAAGGGTGATACCGGATGCACCTTCGAGGACCGCCAGCGCAAGCGGGTGGTCGGAGTTGCGCTCGATCGCACCGGCGATGCGAAGCACCTCGTCCCGGGTGATGCCTTCCGCTGTCACTACTTCGACAACATTGGGCCGGCCCATGGTGAGGGTCCCCGTCTTGTCGAACACGATGACGTCAAGCTTGGTCGCATCCTCGAGCGCGCTGGCATTCTTGAACAGGATGCCGTTCATCGCGCCAAGGCCGGTACCGACCATTATCGCCATTGGCGTGGCAAGGCCAAGGGCGTCCGGGCAGGCGATCACGAAAACGGTTATCGTCATGGTCAGCGCAAACAGCAATGTCCCACCCAGAATCCAGTACCAGATGGCGAACGTCGCGAGACCGATCAGAATTGCCGCGAGCACCAGCCACTGCGATGCCCGGTCGGCGAGCAGCTGTGCCGGCGCCTTCGAGTTCTGCGCTTCCTGGACGAGCTTGACGATCTGGGCGAGCGCGGTGTCGGCGCCAACCTTGGTCGCGCGATAGCGGAAGCTACCGCTGCGGTTGATCGTCGCGCCGATCACGGTGTCGCCGGCCGCCTTCGACACCGGCATCGATTCGCCCGTGAGCATCGACTCATCGACCTCAGATTTGCCTTCGAGGATTTCGCCGTCGACGGGAATCTTGTTGCCCGGCCGGATCAGCACAACATCGCCGGCCAGCACCTCGGCGGTCGGCACTTCGACGTCCTTTCCGTCGCGCTGCACGGTCGCCATGGGCGGCGCCAGATCCATGAGCGCGCGGATTGCCTGGGACGCGCCGGCGCGAGCGCGCATCTCCAGCCAATGGCCGAGCAGAATGAAGATGAGCAGGACCGCGGAAGCCTCGTAAAATTGCTGGCCCTTGAACAGGAATGTCGACGCCACGCTGAACAGATAACCGGTGCCGACGCTCAACAGGACGAGCACCGCCATATTCAGCACACCGTTCCGAAGCGCGCGGATCGCGGCGACCACGAAGGGCCAGACCGGATAGAGGATCGCGGCGCTGGCAAGCAGGAACAGGGTCAGGTCGAGACTGAGTCCGAACATCGGTTTCAGAAGGGGATGGTCCAGACCCATTGGCGACAGCGCAAAGATCGGCAGGCCAAAAACGAGGCTGACGATAAACCTGTTGCGCATGTCGCGCGCCATAGCCGCCATGTCCTTGCCGTCGCCATGGCCCATCTCGTGCGCCATGGCGTCGTGTTCGGCCGTCACCGGCTTGCGATCGGGAGCAACCGATCTTGCGGCGACACCATCGGAACGATGATCGGGAGGATGCGTCGCGTCGGGCAAGACAGAGGACTGGGTTGTGCTTCCGATCACGCACACGTGCCGCGGGACGAGCCGGCCGCCGCAATGGAAACCGCATGCCGCGATCTGCTCCTCTATCGCGGTTTCGCTGGTGCGCGCTTCATCAAAGCTGACGGTGACGCTGTCGGAGGCGGCGTTCGCGGAGACCTGCGTCACGCCGGGAACCCGCAGCAACTGCTTTTCGACGCCGAGATGGTCGAGCGATTCGAATGATCCACGCAGATCGAAGGTGGACGTCTTCAAGGCAGGTCTCCGAAATCGAGGCAAGCCGCCGCCGACGTGTCGGCAGCCATAGATGCGCCCGCCGCCAAGGCCTGCGCGTGTCGGCCGGTCATCCCGGCTGACCTATTGCCGCCGATCACCCATGAAGCGCAGCAGGAACAGGAACAGGTTGAGGAAGTCGAGATAGAGCGTCAGCGCTCCCATCACGACCGCCTTACCGCGAAACTCGGTACCGGCCACATCGAAGTAGACGCTCTTGATCTTTTGCGTGTCGAAGGCAGTCAGGCCCGCAAACAGAAGCACGCCGATCGCGCTGACGATGAGATCCAAAGTGGACGACCGCAGGAACATGTTGACGACCATGGCGATGAGCAGGCCGACGACGCCCATGATCAGGAAGGTCCCGAACGCCGACAGGTTCCTCTTGGTTGTATAGCCCCACAGGCTCAAACCTCCGAAGGCTGCGGCCGTAACGAAGAATGTGCGCGCGACACTCACGCCGGTATAGGCGAGGAGGATGGTCGACAGCGATACGCCCATCAGGATCGCATAGGTCCAGAACAGTGCCTTGACGGTGCTCTCGGACAGCCGATTGATACCGAAGCTTAGCGTAAAGACCAGGGCGAGCGGTGCGAAGACCGCTATCCATCCGAGCAGCGTCGGAGTGCCGCTCGCGGCGAAAAACACGGCGCGTATGGCGGCGCTGTTCGCAACCAACATCGCGACGATCCCGGTCAACAACAGACCGCTGGCCATGTAGTTGTAGACTGCGAGCATATATGTTCGCAGTCCCACATCAAAGGCGACCGCGGGGATTGCCGGATTCCTGCCAGCGGTAAGCGGCGATGTGGTCGGTTTCAGCGGATCTGCCATGGCCAGTGCTCCTTCTCGGTGTCGCGGTTTCAAGCTTCAGTCATTTCGGCGAGGCGACCGGCACGTACGTGCAGCCGCGCCGGCCTATACGCCACGCCCCGATGCCGGGCGGACGGCTGAGCGGTTCCCCTGGGATTTGCGCCGGTCCGGCTGGCAGGGAATTCATCGCTGATCCGCTCCTGCGTCACGCTTCGCCCCGAGCAGGCGCGCGAGGTGGGGCACGAACGGTGGAACGGTCTTTGCGTAGCGCCGATAGGCATCATCAAATTCGGCGAGAGCCTCACGCTCCTCGGTCCGCGCCAACCGCAAATACATGACGACGAGGACCGGAAACATCGCAAGCGTCAGGATCGTCGGCCACTGCAGCAGGAACCCGAACATCACCAGAATGAACCCGATATATTGCGGGTGCCGCACATAGGAATAGATCCCCTGGGTCGCGAGCTCGTGGACCTTCTGCGCGTCGTACAGCGCCTTCCAACCCGTCGAGATCAAGATGAACCCGCCGCCGATCAGGATAAAGCTCATGATATGGAATGGCCCGGCATGCGGGTTCGCCCGCCAGCCGAAGAGCATCTCGAGCAGATGCCCGGCATCATGCGAGAACCAGTCGATATTGGGATAATGGCTCTGCAGCCACCCGGACAGGACATAGAGAGTCAATGGGAAGCCGTACATTTCCACGAACAGCGCAACCAGGAAGGCGCTGAACGCGCTGAACGATCGCCAGTCCCGAGTGGTTCGCGGCTTGAAGAAACTGTAGGCGAACAGGATGAAGACCGCTGCATTGACGACGACGAGGCCCCACAGACCATAGGCTTGCGCATGGCCCGTCACTGGCCCTGACCCTCCCGGGGCGAACGACCGGCCCCCGGCTGCGGTGTTCCATCGTGACCATGCCCATGTCCGTGATGCATGAAGAGGTGCATCAGGGGACACGACAGCAGCAGCAGAAAGGGCAGCGCGCCAAGTACATGCGCGCGATGCTCCGTGAACAGCAGCACGAAACCGAGCGCAAGAAAGCCTATCATCACGATGCCCGCGCGCGACGTCAGGAAATTCTTTTTCCCAGTATGTGCCGGTCGTTGCCGTTCCATGATCACGTTTCCTTGAATATAGAACTCGTTAAAAATTGCTGATTGCTCACTTGCGCTGCGCCGTCCTAGGGACGCTGCCAATGACCGATCCAATTGTGGAATGCGGCGAAGAGACCTCCCACGGCTGCGCCGAAGACGATCGACCAGCACAACCCCGCCCCAAGCGCGACGAACGATCCCGGCGGAGCTGTCGTGAACATCGTCACGAACATGTGTGACCCGATCGGACCGAACAAAGTCGCCGCGAGCCAGCAAAGCACGAAGACAGTGGAAAGAGCGGCAGCGCTGCTCGCGGCACATCGTATCACACTGAGCTTGCTTGCATCGGTCATGACGGCTTCCTTTCCCCCCAAATTTGGGCCGGATCGAAGACAGCCACTATACGTATTCCACCCAAGGCTCGGTCGCTCGACCCTGGTCGATGCTGCCGTCAGCGGGAGGCCATCGCCAATGCCGCGGTCCTTGGTGTGACGCCCATGAACCGCCGCATCGTACGAGAGAGATGCGCCTGGTCGCTGAACCCCGCATCCGCTGCGGCTGCCACAAGGGGCGCGCCCGCGCCAAGTGATCGCAGGCCCTGCTCGAGCATGAACCATAGCCGCCAGTGTGAGAGCGGTGCGCCCAACTGCTCCGCGGCAAGCGCACGCAACCGCGGTTCAGAGACTCCGACAGCGCGCGCGATTTCACCTAGATCGGCTATGTCCACTCGTGCGTCCTTCAGGCGCCGCAATGCCTCGCAAAGGCGCGCGTCGATCGGCGGTGTCGGGCAGGCCGCTGCAAGCTCGTAAAGCGTTCCAGCGAGGTCATCGGAGCTGCGCAACTGCTCGGATAGCGCTGCCGGTGGCGACGCCGCGTCCTTACCGTCCCCAAGCCTGGACCAGGCAATACCCAGCGGGCTGAAGGATCGCGCATAGATCACCCTCGCATGCGTCGCGGTGGGACGAACCGCGTGAAGCGCGCCTGCGCGCACCAGCACGGCAGGTCCAGTCAACGAACCTGCGATCGTCTCGACATGGATCGGCTCGGACAGTCCGACGATCATCTGCGCGGCGAGATGGCGATGGGGTCGGGTGTCGCCGCAACGACCCTCGAACCACGCCCATCCGTCGCCCAGGCGGACATGGCCGGTCCACAAATCGCCATAGCTTGGCATCGGAGCTTACTCCCGTCGCGAAACTGAAGATGCAAGCGAAAGGTTCAAGACTCGGGGTGCTGCGATCGCCATGAAGCACATGGAGGCATAACGGTGAATGACAGTCCAACCTTCGTCCCCGCACTCGGGCTGTCTGGCCTGACGGGCGACTATGACCGGGTGATTGCGGTCATGACCCGCGAGCGTCGGTGGCGCAGCGCATTGCTCGAGTCGATTGCACCCGAGGCGGGCGATGTCATCGTCGATGTGGGCGCCGGCACGGGCTCGCAGCTGATCGCGATCAAACAGGCTGTCCCCACGGCACGCGTGATCGGGGTCGATCCGGATCCTGCCGCTCTCGCGCTGGCGCGGCAAAAGGCACAAACGGCCGGCGTAGAAAGCGAGTGGGTTCGAGGTTTCGGCGACCAGGTCGACGTCCTGGTCGGCACGATCGCCAACAAGATCGTGTCGAGCCTCGTGCTGCATCAATGCGACCTGCCGGTGAAATCGGCCATCCTTCGGGCCATGGCACGAACGCTTTGCCCAGGTGGCCTCGTGGCGATTGCCGATTACGGACTTCAGCGTACCTTGTTGATGCGAACGCTGTTTCGTCAGGTGCAGGCGCTCGACGGCTGGGAGCGCACCGGGCTCAACGCAAAGGGCATCCTGCCGGAGCTCATCGCCGACGCCGGCTTCGAAAATGTCGCCGAAGTTCGCGTCGTCCAGACGCCGACCGGCTCGATCTCGCTCTATACCGGGCGCAAGCCGTTCTGACACCGGGCGGCAAGACGAGACCAACACCCACCCGGCGATGGCTTCGGAATCAGCGAAGCGTCGATGCCTGCGATCAACTGTGGTGCGCAAAGACGCGACGCCCTTCGGGGCCAAAGGCGATGACATCGTAAGGCTGGCCCTTCATGCCTGCCATCTCCATGCCCGGCGATCCCATCGGCATCCCCGCAACGGCGAGCCCGGTGATGCCTTTGGGATGCTGGGCCAGCACGCGCTTCATGTCGGAGATCGGAACATGGCCCTCAAAGGTCATCCCGTCGATGGTGGCGGTATGACAAGAAGCCAGGTCTGAGGGCACGCCGGCACGCCTGCTCAAGCCGGCGCGGCCGGCATCGTCGATGATCTGCACCTGCCGGCCGAACTGCGCGCGTACCTGCGCCGCCCATTTCTCACAGCAACCGCAGCCAGGATCGCGGTGAACCACAATCGGGTTCGCCGCCATCGCTGCGACCGGAACGGCAAGTGCCAAAGCGGCGGCGAGGGTACGGATGCTGATCATGGTAGCTCCTTCGATTTCATGCAGGCGCGTTGCCGGTCGAGCCGATAGCACCACTCTTGCGACACTATATTGCGGGCAAGAAGCGCCTTCACCTGGTCAATTTCCTGTCTCTGGGACCGAATAAACTCATTGCACAGCGCAGCTTTATCCCTCTGGGCCAACATACGGCGCCTGGCGACCTTTCTCAGCGCAACCATCTCTGGGACATGCAGAACATGTTCAGATTGTTGTAGAGCTGCCGAGCCTGTCGTCCACGAAGAACATGACAAGATACATGGCCGTGCTGCCGACTATCGTCTGCACCGCGAGGCTCGCATCCACGTTTTCATCATGTTACGTCCCCTTCGTTGACTCCACTGACAACGCTCAAAACCAGGTCCTCACACCAATGACGAAGCTGGTCGCCTTAATGCGTTCACCATCAGCCCTTGCATAGTCGGCAGTTTTGCCCAGTTTTCGATCGTAGGATACGCCAATGTAAGGCGCAAACTGCCGTCGGATCTCATAGCGCAGGCGCAATCCGAACTCGGCGTTGGAGATTCCAGACCCAATCCGTGTCTCAGGCACGTCCTGCGCGGAGAGATTCAGTTCAATTCGGGGCTGCAGAATGATTCGCTGCGTGATGCGCTGGTCATAATAACCCTCAACACGACCGAGAACTTCACCCTTGTTGGAAAGGAATAGAGCCGCTTCGGTTTCAAACCAATAGGGTGCGAGGCCCTCCACCCCGACAGTAGCGTATGTTCGGGACGGATTGGGCTTGAAATCGTATCGAACGCCAGCTTGGAGGTTCCAATACGGATCGATCGCCCGGCTGTAGAGCGCCTGGACCTCGGCGGTCTCCATGAACGATCCGCCAGGACCGCCAAGGACACCCTCGCCCTCGCTCTTCAGCGTCAACCGATTGACGTCCCCGCCATACCAAGCCTCTCCATCCCAGCGGTAGCCGTCACGCCCATTGCGAACCTGATACTCCGCGATATTGAACATGATTTGATAGAAGGCTTGCCCCCCCTGCTCGTGCATCATAGCCATTCGCGACTGTGTCATCGCAGCGGGCGGGAACTGCCGATCGGCGTAGTGGTCCATGGGAGGCTTTGGCGCAGGGGCATTTCCGGCCGGGAGTGCGGTTCCGGTCATTTCCATGCCCGGCATGGCAGCCATATCGTGGCCACCATGATCCCCGGACATATTCATGCCGGGCATGCTGCCAGCCATCGGTGTAGAACCGCTGTTGCCCATATCCATGCCCGGCATCGCGCCATGGTCCATAGTCGGCGCCGTTGCCGCGGCTGCTGGTCCCGGCTGAGGCATCGCCATTCCAGGCATGGTCGAATGATCCATGCCTTCCATATCCTGGCGAGCCGCGGGCTTTGCCGGGGCCACTCTGACCGGCGCGGCCCTTTTAGGAGCCGGCTTCTTTGCCGCAGGCTTTTTGGCAGGCTTGGGGGAAGCCGGTTTTTTCGCGGGCATCGCCATACCGGGCATGCTGGAATGATCCATGCCCTGCATCGACTGGGCTTGCGCGGTTACCGGAATGGCGAGCAACATCGCCGACCCGCCGAGCAGTGTCGTCAAAACGCGCTTCATGCTGCGTCTCCCTTCGGCCGCACACTGACGACGCGCATCATCCCGGCGTGCATGTGGTAGAGAAGATGGCAGTGGAACGCCCAGTCGCCGACCGCATCAGCGGTAAAATCCCATGTGACCTTCCCGCCCGGCTGCACGATGACCGTGTGCTTGCGCGGCGCATGATCGCCATGACCCGTGACCAGTTCAAAAAAGTGGCCGTGGATATGGATCGGATGACCCATCATGCTGTCGTTGATCAGATTGATCCGAACCCTCTCACCCTCGATGAAGGGGATCGGGTCATGCACATCCGACATCTTCTCGCCGTCGAACGACCACATGAACCGCTCCATGTTGCCGGTGAGATGGATATCGAGACTGCGGTCCGGAGCACGCACGTCAGGATTGCGCTCCAGCGCCATGAGATCCTTGTAAACGAGAACCTTGTGGCCGACATTCTCGAGACCCTGACCGGGCTCTCCGGTGCGGTCCATCGGCATAGGCGAGATCGTCTGCACGCCCGGTGACTTTTTGACCTGCGGCGCTTTTGAAAAGTCACGCATGTTCATCGGCCCCATTTCCATGGAGCCCATATCCATGCCCGGCTGCCCCGCCATGGCGCTGTGATCCATGCCGGCCATCGCACCCCCGCCTGCCGCCATGCCCGCCATATTGGAATGATCCATGCCCGCCATGGCGGTCCCGCCAGGAGCCGCGCCCATGGCCATGGCCCCGGCACCAGCCACCGTCAGCTTCGCCGAGGCATTTTTCTCCGCAGTCGGGTCGACGCCCCGCATCGGCGACATGCCGCCTCCGGACATGTCCATGCCTTCCATGCCCGGCATCGATGACATGTCCATGCCCATGTCTTTCATCGTGGCGAGCGGCCGTTCACGCAGCGGCGGCACTTCGGCCGTCATCCCAGCACGCGGCGCGAGCGTGGCCCGCGCCATGCCTGAACGGTCGATGGCCTCACCGACCAGCGTGTAGGCGCGATCATCGGGCGGAGTAACGATCACGTCGTAGGTTTCAGCCACTCCGATCTGGAATTCTTCGACCATCACGGGCCGCACATTCTGGCCGTCAGCCTGCACCACCGTCAGCGGGAGGCCCGGTATCCGCACATTGAAGGTCGTCATCGCCGAGGCGTTGATGAAGCGCAGCCGGACGCGTTCGCCCGGCGTGAACAGAGCGGTCCAATTGTCTCGAGGCCCGTAGCCATTGACGATGTAGGTATAAGCCGAACCCGTCGCGTCGGAAATATCGGTTGGATCCATCCGCATCTTGCCCCAATCGAGGCGATCCTTCAGAGCCTGGTCGCGCTTGGACAGCAGACCGGCAAGCGTCTGGCGCTGGAAGTTGAAATGCCCGGGGTCCACTTTCATCGCCCGAAAGATCGCTTCTGGCGAAATGGCGCTGTGATCGGCCAGCACGATGACATGCTCGCGGTCATATTTCACCGGGTCAACACCGGCAGGGTCGATCACGATCGGACCATAATGCCCCAGCTGCTCCTGAAGGCCCGAATGGCTATGATACCAATAGGTGCCGTTCTGGATGATCGGAAATTCATAGACAAAAGTGGTTTTGGGCCGAATGCCCGGGAAGGATATACCCGGCACGCCATCGAATTGCGGCGGCACCAGCACGCCATGCCAGTGTATCGAGCTATCCTCATCGAGATCGTTGGTCACATGCAGGCGAACAGTCTGTCCCTCGCGCAGCCGGATCAACGGCGCCGGAACTGTGCCGTTGACGCCAATGGCCCGCATTTTCCGACCGTCGATCGTCATCATCTGCTGAGCAATTTTAAGCTCGATGTCATTGCCGGAAACCGTCGGGAGCGGCGTCGCGATGCCGGTTGATACGGGCTGCGCCCATGCCGGCATCCACGCGGACAATGCCAAGCCACCGCCAGCAAGCGAGGCTCCCCGGATTAAATCGCGGCGGGTCAATACCGGGCTCATGTCGTCTCCCTTGTTCAAAATCAGGCGCAAGGCTCAGCGAACGCCTTATGCACCATACTCTCTGAGGCTTACGCACGACCTGGGCGGACCCCTCATCAATCCGCCAATATTTCCGCGAGCCGGCTTCGAGCCCTGTACAGGCGCGTCTCGACAGCCTTGCCACTGATCGCAAGCGCGGCCGCAGTTTCCGCCTGGGTCATTCCCTCTACCGTCCTCAGCAAGAGTACCTCGCGCAACGGAGCCGAAAGCTGTGCGATCGCCGCATTGAGGCGTGCGAGCTCCATCCTTCCCGAGACCGTTTCATGGGCAGAGGGGCTATCGTCCGGGACCGCTTCGCGCTCCTGCTCTGTTGGACCCGCTCCGAAAGTGAACAATCGCCGCACTTTCTGCCGGCGACGCCAATCTCGGCATTTGTTGATCGCGATGCGCGACAGCCAGGCGCGCAGCGGGCGATCGCCATCATATTTCTGCAAATGGCCGAAGGCGGAGACAAAGCAATCCTGCGTCAGATCAAGCGCCTCGTCCGCGTTGACCACGAGACCGCGAACCAGACGGAAAATCGGTGTCTGATGGCGATGCATAATCTCGGCGAACGCCGCCTGGCGACCACCCAAGGTCAACGCCGCGAGTTCACCGTCCGAACACGCCTTGAGATCCAGACTCACCGTACGTCGTCGGTGAGCGCATGAACCACCGCCTGATCGAACGTCCTGGCCTGATCCGGGCGCAGGATCTGGCGCATGGCGAAGATGTGGCCAAGCGTCTCTTTCTGAAGTTCGCCCATTGCCTGGTGTGATTGATCGACAGCGGCTGTTACCCGCGGACCGTTGCCGTGCTCGGCTTCAATGGCATCTGCAAGCCGTGCGTTGTCGGCCCGCAATTCAAGTTCGAGTGCCCGCCGGCGGACAGCAAAACGCTGTTCAAGAAGATCGATCTGGCTCTTTTGACGAGCGTCCAGATCAAGTTTTCCGTGCAACACCTCATGCAGTTCGACACCCGCAGCCACCGGTTGCGGAAAGAAATACCGGCCCAGAAAGACGCCAGCGACCGCCGCGATAAAGGCCACCACTGCGACCAGCAAAAGCAGCTTGGCCTTCATCGCGATCCCACCAACAGCGTCGATGGCGCAAGCGGATTGGACGGCCCAAATGGAGATAATGTCACGGACGCTTCGGCCGGCGTTGCAAGACCATTGCTGGCGACGCCGAGCAATACAGCGCCGAACGCCGCCACCATGCCAAGGGTCAGCTGCTGCGCGGTGGAAACTTGCGGACGCGCCGCAATGCGCCTGAACACAGCCTCCTCCAGACCGGAAAGCCCTGGGTGAACGGCGTCGGTGCGCAAGCGGCTCAAAAGCCCGTCAAGGTCAATGTTCATCGTCTATTCCCATCATTCGATCTCACCCGTTGGCGCCTGACGACGCTACCCAATGCCTGGTCACCCGGCAGCACGCGACGCGATATCTCGCGCTGACCGACGCAAGTACCCATTCAAGGCGCCGTCTTCGCCATACCTGGCATGTCTTTCATCATCGCATCATGATCTTCCGGCGCGCTGGCGACAGCGGCCTGATATTGCGCAGCCGACATCTTCGGTAGCTGACGAACAAAAGCCACCATATCCCAAATCAAATCGTCGCTGTGCGTTTTCCCCCACGCCGGCATGGCCGTGAGCTTGACGCCATGTTTGATCATCCAGAACTGCTCCTTGGCCGACCTTTGTGGCTCCCGGAATAGCTCTGGGGCTCGTGGATACAGGCCCTGGCTGATCTCTGTCTTCTCGAGGCCCGGCCCTAGATGACAGCCACTGCACATCTCCGTGTAGAGCCCCGCGCCGCTCTCTAGGCGCTTTACATCCATCAGATTGCCAGGGACGACGACATTACGTGCGCGCACAGCGACAGAACGATCCCGGAATTGCTCGATCATCCAGTAGATAGGCCGGCTATGCGGCGAGTCGGCGCCGATGTCATATGCACCGACATACACCACCACACCGCCGACCGCAGCGACGGCGAGTGCCGCGATCGCAAGAAAGGGGCCGCTCGGCAAATGCCGCGGGGCGCCTCGACCCCTCATGGCCTATGAAAATCATCCTCGTTCACCGAACTCAGAAGGTCGGGTGCGGCGCTCGCCTAAGAATTGTGGCGGCATCGTTGAGGGGTCACGGGCGGCCGTGCGTAATTCGAATTGTCGGCAGTACCGCCGCGCATGGAGAAATCGATGTTTCGTAAGACAGTTTTTGCGGTTGCGCTGGCCGCCTCTGCAATCGTAGCCACGGCCGCTCAGGCACACCCCAGGCTGGCGACTGCGATGCCCGCCGCCGACGCGGTGGTCACCGCCCCTACAAAAGTTCAGCTCGTTTTTTCCGAGGCGCTCGTTGCTCAATTTTCCGGCATCGACCTGACCATGACCGAAATGCCCGGCATGAAGATGGGGCCGATGAAGATGAATGGCGTCAAGGTTGCCCTCGCCCCCGATGGCAAGACGCTTGTTGCGACCTTCGCCAAGCCGCTGTCTGCCGGGACGTACAAGGTCGACTATCACATCGTGTCCACCGACACGCATCGCGTCCAGGGCAGCTACACGTTCAAGGTCAAGTAAGGGGTGCCAGACACGGTAGCGACCGCCGTCAGGCTGGGGCTATATCTTGATCTCATGCTCCTGTTTGGGCTGCCGATGTTCGGGCTCTACACGCTGCGCGGGGCCGAGCGGCAATCCGGCTCGGTCCTGCGCTTCCGTCCCGTTCTCGCCACCATCGCTCTGGTCGGCATCGGATTGTCGATCCTGGGCGTCATGGTATTGGCCGCATCGATGGGCGGAGTCGCCATCGGCGAGGTCGACCGCGCGACGGTCAGCCTGGTAATCTCGGGCACGACGATCGGCACCGTTTGGCAGCTGCGTATCGCCGCTCTCCTGTTAGTGTTGTATTTCTCGATCGTGGGATGGCAGCGGCCGACCTTCGCATTGGCTTCGCTCTCGATCACGGCCGCCGTGGCACTTTCTACGCTGGCGTGGACCGGCCATGGAGCCGCCGATGAAGGCGCACTTGGCTGGCTCCACCTGGCCGCAGACATCACCCATCTGCTGGCGGCCGGGACCTGGATAGGGGCGCTATGTGGCCTCTGTCTCCTGATCTTCCGGTCCGCTACGCGCATGGCGGCCGAGCATATCCATCTTTCCCACCGGGCATTGGACGGATTTGCAAGAGTTGGCTCGATTGTCGTCGGCCTGCTGATTGTCTCGGGCCTCGTAAATAGTTGGATATTGATTGGGCCATCGAAACTCGGCGCACTTTTCACCACCCTCTATGGCATCCTGCTTCTAGGCAAGTTGCTGCTTTTCGGTGCGATGCTCCTCCTGGCCGCGGCGAACCGCTTTTTTCTGACGCCGGCGCTCGCGGCTGCGTTGGAGCGCGGAGAGGGCGCAGCCGCAGTCGGAGCATTACGCCGGAGCCTCCTGATCGAAAGCAGTTGCGCAATCGCGATCCTCGCGCTGGTCGCGTGGCTTGGGCTGCTTGCGCCACCAGCATCGGGAATGTGAGTGAGAGATTTTTAGGGCAGTGTGCGGGCTATGGCCTTGATCGCCTTCAGCCCTGATCCGAACCGCGAAATTGCCTCCTTGTGCCGCTCCAGCTCGCCATAGGGAAGATAGGCGATCTCGAGATCGGCGACACGGCTGAAGGCGGGGCGCGCCAGTTGCGCCCGCACGTCGGCTTCTCGGGCGTCCGGGGCGACGAGGAACAGCCCAGCGGTTGCGTGTAGTGCGCTCCCGCTCAGGGCCAGGTCGAGCATGCGCACTATGCCGGAATAGATCGAAGTCGAGTGCTCCACCTCGAAAGCCGCCGCAACACGATCACCGCCCTGTTCGAGCCACAACACATCGATCAGGCGGATGGCGTCGCCGCCGGTCGAGGTGGAAATGGAAGCTGGCAAGCTTTCAAGGCACCCCTCCCCAAGGCGTATCCCGTTATGAAGACGGCCGCGATCATTGGCCGCTATCCAGACATCATAGCCAAGCGCCCGACCGATATCGCGGAGCCAGGCTTGAATTTCCGAATGGGTGCGATCGCTTTCGCCCTGCTTCTGAACAGCCTTATTGAGGTTCTGCGCTTCTGCCCGGGCTTGCTCGAGACGAGCTGTCCAGCCGCTAGCGCTTTGATCCTCCTCACCGCGGGGCGGGGCCGGATATCGGCCTGAGCCGATGTCGAACAATAGACCGCCAATGGCGCCAAGATCGTTGGACAGCAGATCCCGGAATTGTTCATTGAGATCGAGAACCTCCGACCGCATTGCCAGGAAATGCGGCCAACTCCCCAGCTTGACCTTTCCGCCCGTGAGCTTGTTGTACCCGTTAACGATCGCCGTGTTGAACGGCGGCACCAGCGTCGGATGCAGAAAATACAGGAGATTGGCGACCGCTGGCCCGAGCCCCTTAATGTTCAGCCGGTCGATCGTATGGATGCCGGAAATAATTTCTTCCGCCGTATCGCAGCACGCGCAGTGATCCAGCAACCGGCCAAAGGCGCGCTGATGCGCCGCGTTCTCATAAATGTCCGGTATCCGCAGCTTTGGCTTCCACAAAAAGGCATGATCTGCCCCCTTGAAGATCTGCCGTTGTTCCGCGACCGAATGAACCACGGTTTCCAGCGACGAGCCGCGATAAGCGACGCCAAATCGTCCCGTCTCGATCTCGGCGACCACCTGGGCCAGACCGCGGCGGATGGAGCGGAAATTCTTGATCCGCTCGTCCCACAAAAACCAGCTCTGATAGGTCGCGTTCGGATCTTCCTTCCATCGCTGAATGAGTTGCCGTGCCAGCAATTCAAAATCCGCCAAACCGTCCCCCTTTGTCGATTACTCGATGAGCTCGAGAGGCTAGCATTGTGGTCGACGGCAGGCCAGATTCCTGATCCCTGCCACGCCATGCGGAAGTCGATTGCCTCGCTGTTCACTGGATGTCGTCTGGAATGTGGATGAGGAGGTCGCGCGTATAATCGACAAGCAATGCTCCCATCGCGGCACCAAAGAGGACCAGGAATAGCAGCAGCGCGAGCAATTTAGGCACGAAGCTGACCGTTTGCTCGTTGATCGACGTCGCGGCTTGAATAATCGAGATGACCAGCCCCACGACACCCATGATGATCAAAGGCGGTCCCGCTACCATGGCCATGACCCAAAGCGCACGTCCCATCGACACAGAAAAAGGACTGTAGGTCTCCATTTATACCTCCCCCTGCACTTGCGCTCGCAAGTGCCAAGGAGCCAACAGTTCCGCCCATCGCGGGACGAACGGCCAAGCGGATGATCGTTGGTTCGATCAGGTCTTCCCTTGGACGCTCGCCCCGCTCCACGCTGCGACCCGTGGGCTCCCGAATGGCCCATCGAGTCTCTCGACGGGCTACTACTGACTTACGCACCGGCGGCGCGCACCCCTCGCCCCGGCCAGCAATTTCTTCAAAACATCGAAGGGCATGCGAGGGAAGATGGGCGAGCGCGCGTAATAGAAATGAGGATCACCGTCGGCGAGGTGCGCATGTACGACTGCATTATCATTGGCGGAGGCCCCGCAGGCCTGACAGCTGCCACCTACCTGGGTCGATTTCTGCGTGCCACGTTGGTTATCGACGCCGGGGCCGGACGTGCCGCCAGCATTCCCACGACGCATAATCTCATCGGCTTCCCGGAAGGGATATCTGGTGAGGAGTTGTTGTCGCGTATGCGTCAGCACGCTGTCGGCTACGGTGCGGAATTGGTCAGTGACGTGGCCCTCGGTATCATGCAGTCCAAGACAGGCTTTGCCGTGGGCATGAGTTCCCGCACCCTCGAGGCGCGGACGGTGTTGCTTGCGCCGGGCGTTGCAAACCACCGACCCAACCTCGCCCAAGCTGCACATGACAGAGGCGTTTCGCGCGGCCTCATCCGCTACTGCCCAATTTGTGATGCGTACGAGGTGCGCGGCAAGCGCGTGGCAGTCCTGGGCTGCTCGGAGCATGGAGCGGCCGAGGCGATCTTCGTGCGGCGCTACAGCGAAACCGTTACCCTGCTCACTGAAGAATCCGTGCAGCTTTCTCTTGCCGACCAAGCTGATCTTGCGGACGGCGGAATTGCGGTCGAACGTGCCGCCATACAAACATTATCGATAAACGATGATGATGTTCTCGTGCGCCTGTCCGATGGCCAATCGCTCAGCTTCGATACGCTCTATGTCGCGCTCGGAAGTTCCGGAAGATCAGAGCTCGCGCGGGTAGCCGGTGCTTCGTTGAGCGCGTCGGGTTGCATCATCGTCGACGACCACCAGCGAACATCGATCAGCGGCCTGTTCGCTGCCGGCGACGTCGTCGAAGGGTTGGACCAGATTGCCGTCGCGGCGGGTCAGGCGGCCAAGGCAGCGACCGCGATCCACAATCTCTTGCTCGAATAATCAGGCTCCAGCGTCTGGCGGACAGAATATTTGAACCGGGGCCTTGACCCTGACACGATGTCAGACCCCAGATTGTTTAGCGTCGACAAGGAGACGAGCCATGACCGATCCTATTTCCGCGAACACATCTGGTGCGCATAACTGTTGCGCTGGAAAGCACCGCGAGCCGCAAGGTCCGACGACAGCGAAGGATCCTGTCTGCGGCATGATGGTCGATCCCGGCGCGACCGCGCACCATGCCTCACACGGCGACCAGGAGTTTCACTTCTGCAGTGCCGGATGTCGGGCGAAGTTCGTCGCCGAGCCGGAACGATATCTGTCGAGCGGGGGCGACACGCCCACGGCCGCAGAACCTGGCACGATTTGGACTTGTCCGATGCACCCGGAGATCCGAAAAGATCGTGCCGGTCCTTGCCCGATCTGCGGCATGGCACTCGAGCCCGAGCTCATAACGGCGGAATCAGGCCCGAGCCCTGAACTCGTCGATATGTCACGGCGCTTCTGGATCGCCCTGGCGCTGACGGTGCCCATATTCCTACTCGAAATGGGCGGACACCTTTTCCCCGCGCTTCATCAACTCGTCCCCGAGCGAATATCAGGGTGGGTTCAGCTCGCTTTGGCGACCCCCGTCGTGCTTTGGGCCGGTTGGCCGTTTTTCGAGCGCGGTTGGGCGTCCATTCGGACGCGAAACCTGAACATGTTCACGCTGATCGCGATGGGAACCGGTGTCGCCTGGGCCTATAGCGTGGTGGCCACGCTTGCCCCCGGAATATTCCCGGCGGCATTCCGCATGATGGATGGCACGGTCGCCATCTATTTCGAGGCCGCCGCGGTCATCACCGTCCTCGTGCTCCTTGGGCAGGTTCTCGAGCTGCGCGCGCGAGAGCGGACATCGGGCGCGATCAAGGCCCTGCTCAATCTGGCACCCAAGACTGCCCGCCGGATCCTGCCGGATGGTCACGACGAGGAAGTCGCGATTGACCTGATCGTGGTCGGCGACAGGTTGCGCGTCCGCCCCGGCGAAAAGGTGCCTGTGGATGCGATTGTCGAGGACGGCCGCTCTTCGATCGACGAGTCCATGGTGACTGGCGAGTCGATGCCGGTGACGAAGACGGTCGATGCCCATGTAGTGGCGGGCACGATAAACCAAACAGGATCGCTCGTCATACGCGCGGACAAGGTTGGCCGGGATACGATGCTGGCGCGGATCGTCCAGATGGTGGCAGATGCGCAGCGTTCGCGCGCGCCGATCCAGCGCATGGCCGACAAGGTTGCGGGCTGGTTCGTGCCGGCAGTGCTTGCCGTCGCACTGCTCTCCTTTGCGATCTGGGGAATATGGGGTCCAGAACCGCGACTGGCGCATGGCCTCGTGGCCGCGGTCGCGGTGCTGATCATCGCTTGTCCCTGCGCGCTGGGTCTCGCGACGCCGATGTCGATCATGGTCGGGATCGGACGGGGGGCCGGCCTCGGTGTCCTGATCAAGAATGCCGAGGCGCTGGAGCGCATGGAAAAGGTCGACACGATCGTCGTCGACAAAACCGGCACGCTGACAGAAGGGCGCCCATCGGTCACGAATATCGTGGCGATGGACGGCTTTTCGGAGCACGATCTTCTTCGCCTGGCGGCGGGCGTCGAGCGGGCGTCGGAGCATCCGCTGGCGCTCGCGATCGTCGCGGCCGCGAAGGATCGTGACATCGACGTTCCCGAGGTTTCCGACTTTGACTCGCCTACCGGAAAGGGCGCGGTCGGGACCGTGGACGGCAAGCGGATCTTTCTGGGCGGCGCCGTTTATCTCAAAGAGAATGGCATCGATGTGTCAGCCGCGGCTGCACGCGCCAATGAGCTGCGGGCGGACGGAGCGACGGCGATTTTCGCGGCCGTTGATGGCCGGGTCGCCGGAATTCTCGCCATTGCGGACTCGATCAAGGCAACCACAGCGGAGGCGCTGGCCGCCTTGCGAAAAGAGGGCGTGAGCGTCGTCATGTTGACGGGCGACAACCGGACAACCGCCGAGGCGGTGGCCCGGAAACTAGGCATCGATGCGGTTGAAGCCGAGGTGCTGCCCGATCAGAAGAGCGCTGTCGTCCTGCGGCTGCAGCGCGAAGGCCATGTCGTTGCCATGGCTGGCGATGGGGTGAACGACGCGCCCGCTCTCGCGGCGGCGGACGTCGGCATCGCCATGGGTTCGGGCACCGATGTCGCCATCGAAAGCGCCGGGATCACACTGCTCAAGGGTGATCTCAACGGCATCGTGCGGGCGCGGCGCCTGAGCGAGGCAACGATGGCCAACATACGCCAGAACCTGTTCTTCGCCTTCATCTACAATGCCGCTGGCGTCCCCATCGCCGCCGGGCTGCTCTATCCGGTGTTCGGCATCCTTCTGTCGCCTGTCATCGCCGCTGCGGCGATGGCCCTGTCATCCGTCAGCGTCGTCACCAACGCGCTGCGTCTCAATCGGGTGACGCTGTGAACATCGGCGCGGCCTCCGATGCGAGCGCTGTGTCGCAGCGCATGATCCGCCATTATGAGAAGATCGGGCTTATCCCGTCGCCGCCGCGACGTGACAGCGGGTATCGCGACTATTCGCAAGCCGACGTGCACCTCCTGCGTTTCATCGCCAACGCCCGCGATCTCGGCTTTCCCATTGGGGAAATCCGCGTGCTGCTTGATCTCTGGTCCGACCGCGAGCGCGCGAGCGCGGAGGTCAAGGCTCTGGCGGAATCGCGCGCGGGAGACCTGGGTCGGAAGGCGGATGCACTCAATGCCATGCGCGAAGCACTGCTCGACCTTGCGAATGCCTGCCATGGGGACGAGCGGCCCGAATGCCCTATACTCACGCGTCTGGCGTCCTGAGCCTATCTGGCGGCTCGGCCTTGTCCTCGATGACGCACCTCAGGTCGCTCCCCATTTGAGTGTCGTAAGCACTGTCGAAGCTGTCGGTACGCAACGGTACATCGCGTTGACCTGTGGCTCGTGGGTGTGTGGCTGAAGCACGTCATCGGCACGATGCGCGCGCTGGCCCCCCACGGGCAGAGTGTCACGCCCGAAAAGATGGCCGCTCCCATGCTCAGCAGGTTCCGGGTCCGATGGCCGACATGGCAGCAGAGCCGGGCGCGGGCGCGGGCGCGGGCCAGATCTCGACGATGACGGTTGACGCCGCTTGCGCTCGCCGGCGGAATTATGGTGGCGACATCGCTTGGTCTGGAACCGGCAAGCGCCGCTGGAATTTTTATGCAAGGGGTTATCGCGCAAAGCGCGTATCTTCTAGTGGGGGGACTCAGACGGAGATGGATCGATGCATCAGATGAACCCCGACATGCAGGCCTGCATGGACGCCTGCCACGAGTGTCATGTGACCTGCCTGCACATGGCAATGAACCATTGCCTTGAAATGGGCGGCCAGCACGCCGCACCGGAGCATATAAAGATCATGGCCGACTGTGCGCAGATTTGCGAAGTCGCAATCGACTTCATGGCGCGCAAGTCGTCCCACCATCAACATATCTGCCGCGAGTGCGCCGAGGTCTGCCGAGCGTGCGCTGCGAGCTGCGAATCCCTGGACGGCATGGAGGATTGCGTGGCCGCGTGCCGCAAGTGCGCCGACGCCTGCGAAAAGATGGCCGCCTAAACTTCTTCGCGCGGGGTATGCTCGCGTTCGTGCCCAGGCTCCAGGGAACGATGCGCGAGCAGTACAAGGGTTTGTGGCGAGTGTGCCGGCCGATCACGACGAGATGATGAAAGACATGCCGGCATGAAGTGATGCCAGCAGCGACTATGGAGGGGCGGTTCTGAAAAGCGCGAAACTAGAGGGCATAGCGTGGATGGTACGCTAAACGATGGAGTGGATGGCTCCCGCTCACCGGCTGAGGCAGACTGCCTCGGCTGAAGAGCGAGGAGACGGACGATGAGTGAGATTGTCACGATTGGGCTGGATATCGCGAAGTCGGTGTTCCAGGTCCATGGTGTAGACGCTGCGGGTCAGGTGGTTGTGACCCGGCAATTGAAGCGCGGACAGATGTTGAAGTTTTTCGCGGCATTGCCTCCGGTTCTGATCGGGATCGAAGCCTGCGGAACGGCGCATCACTGGGGTCGGCAGCTCCAGAACCTGGGCCACGACGTAAAACTCATCCCGCCGATCTACGTGAAACCTTACGTCAAGCGGCAGAAGAACGATGCCGCCGATGCCGAAGCGATTTGCGAGGCGGTGACGCGGCCGACAATGCGGTTCGTCGAAATCAAGTCAGTTGACCAGCAGGCTGGCGGCGTGCTGCACAAAACGCGGGCACTGCTGATCAAGCAGCGGACGATGATGTTCAATGCCGTGCGCAGCCATCTGGCCGAATTCGGTCTTGTGACGGGTACCGGCGTGGCGCAGGTGGTGCGCATGGTCGATCGGCTTGCGAAAGGGGACGAACTCGATCTTCCGGAACTGGCGCGCGAGACACTCGGCGTCTTAGCGCGCCACATTCAGGAACTGCAGGACAAGCTCACCGGGATCGATAAGCAGTTGACCCGCTGGCATTATCGCAACGACGTCAGCAACATCCTTGAAACCATCCCCGGCGTTGGTGTGATCACCGCCTCGGCGCTCGCGTCGATGGTGACCAACGCGCAGAGCTTCAGGTCGGCCCGCCATTTCGCCGCCTGGCTTGGACTCGTGCCCCGGCAAAACTCGTCAGGTGGCAAGACCCGCCTGGGCAAGATTACCAAGGGCGGCAATCGCTACCTGCGACAATTGCTGGTCGTCGGTGCGACTTCAGTGCTGCGGCATGTCCGGGCGGGCAGCGTCAAAGGCTTTGAATGGGCCAAAGCCTTGCTTGATCGCCGTCCGCCCAAGGTCGTGGCCGTTGCTCTGGCCAACAAGATGGCGCGTATTGCATGGGTGGTGATGACGCGCGGCGTCGAGTATGAAAGAAAGGAATTGGCGATCGCAGCCTGATTGGCAGGCGATGGCAAAACAAGGTTGAGGTGTGAAGACCGACTGAAGGCAAGCCATTCGATCCACCGAGCTTCGGCAAACCTGCTTAGCGTACAGGACTTCGAGTCCGCGTAAACGATGAGGAGGCCAGGGCTGGCGGAATCCTTCAAGGCCAGCAGCCGTATAAAGGCTGCACATAAAGGCCGGACACGCGACTGCACTCGATATGGCATGTCAGAACGTCAGAAAATCGCACCGCAACGCGGGAGCCATCCACACGCAACGCTAAGGGCGAACAATCAGCGAACGCTTAGGCGGCGCGGCTATCCGGCGGCAGATTGAGGGCCTTGCGGCCAGCGGAAGCGGCTGCTCGATCCCAGAGGAAATCGCCCGAGAAAGCAATATGCTCCCAACCTACTGGGGACGTATGGGCGAGTAGATCATCAGGCACCGCGACCGATGTTGATCGTAGATGCTGGGCGGCGGCATCCATGTAGATCGTGTTCCAATAGACGATCGCGGCGACGAGCAGATTGAGGCCGGACGCCCGATATTGCTGCGCCTCGTGGCTGCGGTCGATGATGCGGCCCTGGCGGAATGTGTAGATCGCCTGCGTCAGGGCATGGCGCTGCTCGCTGTTGTTGAGACCGGCATGGCATCGCCGGCGCAGATCGGGATTTTCTAGCCAGTCCAGCATGAACAGCGTCCGCTCGATCTTGCCGATTTCCTGTAGCGCGACATCGAGCTGGTTCTGCCGTTCGTAGGCAGCGAGCTTTCGCAGCATGACCGATGGCGCGACATGGCCGGCCTTGATCGACCCTACGAGGCGCAGCACGTCTTCCCATTGCTCACCGATGATGTCGGTGCGGATACGCTTGCCCAACAGCGGGGTGATGGACGGATAGGCCGTGACCGGCGCGATCGGCGCGAGCCGCCTGTCGGGGAAGTCGCGCAGGCGCGGGCAGAAGCGAAATCCCAGCATCGCGCACAGGGCGAAGACATGATCGGTCGCCCCGCCGGTGTCGGTGTAATGCTCGACGATCCTGAGATCGGTGCCGTGGCTGGTGAGGCCGTCGAGGACATAGGGCGCCTCATGCGTCGCGGCCGAGATCACTTTGACGTGGTAGGGCGCGCGCTGATCAGAATTATGGGTGTAGAAGCTGAAGCCATGATCGACGCCATAGCGGGCGTTGATATCGCCGCCCGACGCGCCGCGCTTCGCGGCCCTGAAGAACTGGCCATCGGAACTGGACGTGGTGCCGTCGCCCCATACTCGTGAGAATGGCAGGCGGTGGTGCGCGTTGATGAGGAGGGCCAGCGCCGCGCGGTAGCTGTCGTCGCGGATATAGGCGTCATGGGTCCAGAGGAGCTGATCGCGCGTGACGCCCTGACTCGCCGCCGCCATGCGCGACAGGCCGAGATTGGTCGCATCGGCGAGGATCGTGGCGAGCAGCGCGTTTTCATTGGGACACGGCTCGCCGGTACGCAGGTTGGTGAACGCCGCAAGAAAGCCGGTTTCCTGCGCCACCTCATGCAGTAGCTCGGTGATGCGGATGCGTGGCATCATGGCATCGAGCCGGTCGGCCAGCGCTTCGGCGTCGGGCGTCGCGATCGTGCGAACGGGGGATATCTGGAGGCGGTCGTCGCGATATCGCACACCCTCCAGAGCGTCGCGCTTCAGGCGCTGGGCAAATTTCTTAAGCCGCCAGTCAAGTTCGCGGCCCCGCTGTTCGAGCCATTCGCCGGCTGTGGGTGGCAGACCGAGAGCCGACACGATCGGCTTCGCCTGGGGTTCGCTGAGCAGGTAGCTGTCGAACCGGCGGTATCCTGCCGATCGCTCCACCCAGACATCCCCGGAACGCAGCTTGTTGCGCAGATGCGCGATCGTCGCGATTTCCCAGAGACGCCGGTTGATCTTGCCGTCATCGCCCACGACGATTTTCCGCCATTCCTTGCGGAAGGGCATCGGAGCGTCGGCAGGCAGATCGCGTTTGCCCGACCTGTTGAGGTCGCGCAGCATCTCGATGGCGGCGATCGTTTTTGCACTGCCCTTTCCGGCCCTGAACTGGAGCGCCTCAAGCAGGTCGGGGGCGAACTTGCGCAACGTCGCATAGCGGTCGGCCGCCACCGTCAGCGGATCAAGGTTGGCGGTTTCCGCGATTGTCGCCACTTCTGGCCTCGCCTTCAGGAGGGTGTTCCACCCGACCGAT
Source organism: Sphingobium sp. Z007 (assembly GCF_900013425.1). GTDB lineage: Bacteria > Pseudomonadota > Alphaproteobacteria > Sphingomonadales > Sphingomonadaceae > Sphingobium. The sequence goes on along the minus strand of NZ_FBXK01000002.1, from coordinate 227,845 downwards.
GCGTCCAGGGCCTCCATTGGATCTTCGCCGGTATCGACCGCATCGGTCAATGCGTCGATTGTCCTGCGAAAGATCAGCATCAGCCGCGCCACATTCTTTGACGTGGTGGCATAGCTGCGCGCCTGGGCGTTCTTCGCGCGGGTGAAGATGCTGCCGATCAGCTTGTCCGCCATCTCCAAGGCGTTATCGGTCAGTCGTTCCTCGAGGTCGAGCAGGAACGCAACCAGCGTAGCGCGCCGTCGGGAGGGAATATATCGCTCGATCATATAGGCAGGCGAAGCGCGGCCTTCCCTGACATATTGCCGAAATCGGTCGGCATGGATGCGGCCAGCCACGTCCGGGGAGATGCCGATCTTCCGCACTTGCCGCAGGCGGTCGAGAATCTGGCGGATGTGATCGGGCCTGGCCGCAACGGGAATGGTCTTGAGCGAAGCGAGTTGGCTCATGCCGCCGGCGTCGTCAAAGACCTGGTCGAGGGCGTGGACCTGTTCGGCGCTAAGATCAGCGATCAGGGCGTAGGCAGCCTGCTTGCGGGCACGCGCGCGTCCCGCACTACTGGCGCGTTCGATGGTGGAGATGGACGGCAGTAGAATCCGGGCCTCGCGAAGGGCGGTGACAACGCCGATCGCTATCGTTATCCCCTTGTCGGTCGCCCATGCCGTTTTCGCGGCCGCTTCGATCATGAAGGGAATGTCGGCGCGGGTTGGTCCACGAAGGCCCGCTCGCATCGCCAGCTCGCGGGCATGGTCCGTCATCGTCTGATCCCGCGCTGCATAGTTGGCCAGGTCGGTTACGTGTAGACCAAGTTGTTCCGCGACGAAGGCGGCGAGATCATGGGGTATCGCTCCCTTGTCCTGTATCAACTGCGCCAGTGTGATGCCCGGGTGCCGCAAGAGCGCTAGTTGCAGCGCGACACCCAACTGGTTCCGTCGCTCCCGTCGTGCGCCGATGATCTCGATGTCCGAAGGCTCGAAGGTGTAGAGCCGGGCTAGATGGTCGCGCTCGCTCGGGATGGCGAGGATCTGATCGCGTTCGCTCTCGGTCAGGAGTTGATGCTTACGCTTCGTCATTCCGATTCCCGTCCACAAAAGGTCATCTGGGCCTATGGACAGCCATGAGTAAAGAGACATAGTATGTGGACGGATATGGATGGGGCGAAGCGATCGCCCTTCAGATCGTCCACAGAACGACCGTTTGGGAGACGCACGGGATGGGCGATATTCTGGGTTATGCCCGCGTCAGCACCGGCGATCAGGACGTGGCTGGACAGACCATGCGTCTGGAGGAGGCCGGCGCGATCAAGGTGTTCACCGACGTCATGTCGGGCAAGAGCATGGAGCGGCCCGGTCTGGCCGAACTGATCGCCTATGCCCGCAAGGGCGACACGCTGGCGGTGGTCCGCCTCGATCGGCTCGGGCGTTCGCTGGCCGAACTGCTCGCCACAGTCGAGACGCTACGCGGCCAGGGCATCGCGCTCCTGAGTCTTGAGGAAAAGATCGACACATCGTCGGCCGCCGGCGAACTCATCTTCCATGTGTTCGGGGCCATCGCCCATTTCGAGCGGAGACTGATCTCCGAGCGAACCAGGGATGGGATCGCCGCCGCGCGCGCCAAAGGCAAGTTGCCCGGCCGTCAGCCGCTCGACATGTCCAAGGTACATGCCGCCATCAAACTGGTCGAAGCGAGCATCTCGCCGACAGAAGCAGCACGACAACTCGGCATCGGCCGATCGACCATCTATCGAGAAATGCGCCGCCTCGGCGTGGAAAGGCCCATCTGAATGTCCAGATCGAAATCGGCTCACGATCTTTCGGGCTTGATGAAATATGCGGATCGGGCGCCATGGGATGAAGCGATGGCTGAAATGCTGTCCGCGCATCTCGATCCGGCGAGCGAAGCGACCGGACTCGAGCCTGATGCCATGTTCGAAATCATCGGCGATCACTGGCAAGGGCCGCTATGGGGCTGTGCCTTTGAAGATCTGCTGACGCAGGAACTGCAACCTGACGGTGGCAATCTGGTCGATGACTATCTCAAGCGCCGGGGCTGGAACGAAAAGGCGCCGGACAAAGCCTATATGCGCGCATTACGCGATACGGTCATGTCGCTCTATGAGATCAGCGAAGTGGTTCCCGGCCAATCGATGACCTTGCGCGATCTGCTGCGCGACGTTGCCCCGGTGACGGTGCGGGAACACGGTGCGACCCAGACCCTCGTCAACTGGGACAAAATCGCCGCAAGGGTTGTCGACGTGAACGGGCGCCATGGCATTTCCGGAGCGCTGTTGCCGTTCAGCGCTGAGGGCGCCGTGCGAGTGGTCGATGCATTTTCCCGACTTGCCGACGAAACTCAGGACACTGCGGAATTGGACCCGTCCGATCGGGACGCGCTTCTGGGAGCATCGGGACCGATGTTCACGAACATGTGGCTGCTCGACTGTCTGGGCAAGGCCATGCCCGGCAGCGCGCCGGATATGGTCAACGCCGACGGCGATGACCTGGTGTTCCACCGTATCGTTTTTCCGCTGGCGAAAGGCGTGGTCGGCAAGAGCCTGATCCGAAGGCTGAACGCGGCACAATGGCTGGAACCTGCCAGCGACAGTTTCTGGAACTGGCTGGCACCAGCGACGAAGAACAAGAAGCCGCAAGCGACCAAAGGCAAGCGGGCCTTCGTCACGACCATGGATGACGGCACGCCGGTTTTTGCCAATGTGGAACTGGCAGGGCGCAAGCTGATCGTCGAGGTAAACAGTGCCGCCCGCGCGGAGCGAGCAATTACCCAGATGGGCGAATGGCTTGGTGATTGCGTGAGCGCGCCTATGGCCGAAATCCGGACGCTCGATCAGGTTATGGCCGACGATGCCGCCCGCACGCCACAGGACGAGGCGCTGGATATTCCACCGCATGAAATGGAGCGCATCGTTCACGATATGCTGACCCGTGAATATACGAAAACGCTCGATGAGCCGGTCCCAGCCCTCAGCCACAAGACGCCACGCGTTCTGGCCTGTACAAAGGCGGGGCGGGTAAAGGTAGCCGACTGGCTCAAATATATCGAAAATGGCGCAGCAAAATCCGGCACCGCCGATCCGATGGGCACCTATGACTTCACATGGATGTGGGCAGAACTGGGGCTCAGCGACCTCCGGCGGTAACGGCCATCATACGGTTCTTGAAATGTTCTCGCTTAGCGTTGCGTGTGGATGGCTCCCGCGTTGCGGTGCGATTTTCTGACGTTCTGACATGCCATATCGAGTGCAGTCGCGTGTCCGGCCTTTATGTGCAGCCTTTATACGGCTGCTGGCCTTGAAGGATTCCGCCAGCCCTGGCCTCCTCATCGTTTACGCGGACTCGAAGTCCTGTACGCTAAGCAGGTTTGCCGAAGCTCGGTGGATCGAATGGCTTGCCTTCAGTCGGTCTTCACACCTCAACCTTGTTTTGCCATCGCCTGCCAATCAGGCTGCGATCGCCAATTCCTTTCTTTCATACTCGACGCCGCGCGTCATCACCACCCATGCAATACGCGCCATCTTGTTGGCCAGAGCAACGGCCACGACCTTGGGCGGACGGCGATCAAGCAAGGCTTTGGCCCATTCAAAGCCTTTGACGCTGCCCGCCCGGACATGCCGCAGCACTGAAGTCGCACCGACGACCAGCAATTGTCGCAGGTAGCGATTGCCGCCCTTGGTAATCTTGCCCAGGCGGGTCTTGCCACCTGACGAGTTTTGCCGGGGCACGAGTCCAAGCCAGGCGGCGAAATGGCGGGCCGACCTGAAGCTCTGCGCGTTGGTCACCATCGACGCGAGCGCCGAGGCGGTGATCACACCAACGCCGGGGATGGTTTCAAGGATGTTGCTGACGTCGTTGCGATAATGCCAGCGGGTCAACTGCTTATCGATCCCGGTGAGCTTGTCCTGCAGTTCCTGAATGTGGCGCGCTAAGACGCCGAGTGTCTCGCGCGCCAGTTCCGGAAGATCGAGTTCGTCCCCTTTCGCAAGCCGATCGACCATGCGCACCACCTGCGCCACGCCGGTACCCGTCACAAGACCGAATTCGGCCAGATGGCTGCGCACGGCATTGAACATCATCGTCCGCTGCTTGATCAGCAGTGCCCGCGTTTTGTGCAGCACGCCGCCAGCCTGCTGGTCAACTGACTTGATTTCGACGAACCGCATTGTCGGCCGCGTCACCGCCTCGCAAATCGCTTCGGCATCGGCGGCATCGTTCTTCTGCCGCTTGACGTAAGGTTTCACGTAGATCGGCGGGATGAGTTTTACGTCGTGGCCCAGGTTCTGGAGCTGCCGACCCCAGTGATGCGCCGTTCCGCAGGCTTCGATCCCGATCAGAACCGGAGGCAATGCCGCGAAAAACTTCAACATCTGTCCGCGCTTCAATTGCCGGGTCACAACCACCTGACCCGCAGCGTCTACACCATGGACCTGGAACACCGACTTCGCGATATCCAGCCCAATCGTGACAATCTCACTCATCGTCCGTCTCCTCGCTCTTCAGCCGAGGCAGTCTGCCTCAGCCGGTGAGCGGGAGCCATCCACTCCATCGTCTGGCGTACCTTCCACGCGATGCCCTCAATAAGGGTGGATCAATTATTGCCACACCCTGCATCGGGTGGATCAGGAATTGATCCACCGTCTCCCTATTGTTGGATTTCTTAAAGCTTTTGTCCTGGCGTGGCGCTCGCTTGCGGAGACGTGGGCGGAGGCGTCGAAACCTTGCCGTGCCGATCGCGAGCATGATCGGGGTTGCGCGGGAGGGTAGTGTCACGGTGCAGGACCGATCCGCGGCGCAGGCACTTCGACGCCGCTCATAGGTCGACTACCCGGCAGCCAGGCCGACGAGGGAAAGCGCCGTCAGGGCCAGCGTAGAGGCATCAGCGCGGCGAAGGCCAGCCCCCACACCCAACGCCGCAGCACGAGCGACAAGACGCGGCGGCTAGGACCGCGCCGAAGCTCGTCGGCGCACCGAGCCGCGTCGCGAAGGCGTAGCGACGCGGGAGCGGCAAGGGTTTCGCGGGATGGTCCTTTGATTCAGCGAGAGTGTCAACGGCGGAGCAAAATCCGGCCACGGTGGCGGTGTAAAAGTAGGCCAGCGGTCGAGGTGTGATGACGACATGGAAAGGGCCCCGATCGGGGCCCTTTCCATGTCGTCGCGACCGTTTTCTCCCGGCTATGTCGGCGGGATCTCTCCGGTGTTCGGGTCGGCCGACACAGTGGCCTGGTTTTGCTCCGCCCTTCTGGCGGAGCGCCGGCCGGCGGACTGTTTGAGGCGGTAGCTGTCGCCATTCATGGTGAGGATGGAGACGTGGTGCGTGAGGCGGTCGAGCAGCGCGCCGGTGAGCCGCTCCGAGGCGAGCACTTGGGTCCAGTCCTCGAACGGCAGGTTCGACGTGATGATGGTCGAGCCGCGCTCGTATCGCTGCGACAGCACCTCGAAGAGCAGTTCTGCGCCGGTCGCCGACAGCGGCACATAGCCGAGCTCGTCGACAATGAGCAGCTTCACGGCCGCCAGTTCCCGCTGGAGTTTGAGCATACGCCGCTCGTCGCGCGCCTCCATCAGCTGGTTGACCAGCGAGGCCGCGGTCGTGAAGGCGACGGTGAAACCCTTCTGGCAAGCCGCCAGGCCGAGCGCGAGGGCGACGTGCGTCTTGCCCGTGCCGCTGTTACCCAGCGCGATGACGTTCTCCCGGCGCAGGATATATTCCGAGCGGGCGAGTTCGAGCACCAGCATCTTGTTGAGGCTGGGGATGGCGGTGAAGTCGAAGGTGTCGAGACTCTTCACCGCCGGGAAGCGGGCGGCGCGGATCCGCCGCTCGACCGTGCGCCGCTCCCGGTCGATGAGCTCAAGCTCGATGAGACGCAGCAGGTAGCGCGGGTGGTCGATACCGTCGCGGGCGCATTCGCGCGCGACCTTCTCATATTCGCGCAGCACGGTCGGCAGCTTGAGCTGCTTGAGGTGGTGGGCGAGCAGCACCTGGGGTGTCCCGCCGGTCGTGCCGGTCGGCATCTTGTCGCTTGTCATGCCGCCAGCACTCCATAGTCCGCCGCCCGGGTCGTCTTCACGTCCGTCCGGGGCAGGTGCGGATAGGCGGCCAGATCGAGACGGGGCGGTCGCCGTTCGATACGCGCCAGCGCGATGAGCTTCACCGCGTCGAAGCCGATGGCGCCGAGCTGCACGGCCTGTGTCACCGCGTCGGAGACGACGGCGAGCGGCAGGGCTTCGAGCAGCCGCAGCACCTGGATGAACTCCCGCTTCCCCTTGTTGCCCATACGGGCTTCCAAAAGGTGGCGCAGATGCTGGAAGATCTCGGGCAGATCCCAGCCCTGCAAGGCGGCCGCCTGGTCGAGCGCGCCGGGCTTCTGCTCGATGAGCGCGAGATAGTGCAGCGGGTTGGCGACGAAGGCGCCCTCGCCATAGCTGCGCGGATGGCGGGCGATCTCCTCGCCGGCGATGCTGATGACGACCTCGTCGACGAACCCCTTCACCAGGACGTCGCGGAAGCCGTAGGCGGTCGGCACCGAATAGTCGTTGGTCCGGTAGCGCACCAGCGCGGTCGACGACACGCGCGCCGACCGCTTCTCGCACGGCTCCAGCGGCACCGCCGGCAAGGCCCGGAAGACCTGCCGGTCGGCGGCAAGCCGCTCGGCGATGGTGTCGGCATGGCGTCCGGCATGCCCGTTCTGTCGGGCCAGGCAGTCCTTCGCCAGGCGCTCGTTCAACTCGTCGAAGCTGGCCGCCACGGGAATGGGCACCATGAACATCGCGCGGGCGTGCTTTACCAGCGCCTCGACCTTCCCCTTGTCGTTGCCCTTGCCGGGCCGGCCAAACCGGTCGGCAAACAGGTAGTGGCTGACCAGCTCGGTGAAGGCCCGCGTGCGCTCGCGCTTGCCGTCGCCGCAGATCCTCGCCACCGCAATCTTCAGATTGTCGTAGAGAATGGACAGCGGCACGCCGCCGAAGAAGGCGAAGGCCGAAACATGGCCGTCCAGGAACGCCTCGGTCGTCTCGCGCGGATAGGCCTTCACGAAACACGCATCGGAATGCGGTAGGTCCATGCAGAAATAATGAACCTTCTGCCGCACGCCGCCGATCTCTGCCCACGCCTCGCCGAAGTCGACCTGGGCATGGCCCGGCGGGTGCGCCAGCGGCACGAACGTCTCCCGGCTGCGGGCCCGACTTAGCCGCACATAGTCCTTCACCACCGTGTAGCCGCCGCCATGGCCATGCTCGTCGCGCAGCCGCTCGAAGATCCGTTTGGCGGTGTGCTGCTGCCTGGCCGGCGACAGGCGGTCCTCGCGCAGCATGGCGTCGATGACCGGCAACAGCGGCCCCAGCTTCGGCTTCTCCGGCGGCTTCGCGCGCCGGTAGCCTGGTGGCAGCGAGAACGCGCACATCTTCGCCACCGTGTCCCGGCTCAGACCGAACACCTTCGCCGCTTCCCGGCGACTATGACCTTCCACGAACACGAAACGCCGAACGACCGCGTAGCTCTCCAAGGCAAACATCCTCGCCGCCCCAAATGGAGCAGCTTACCACTGGCAGGATTTCTCTCCGCCGCACCGGCACCTATGCCGGCGCTCCCGTGGCCGGGTTTGTCACCGCCCTACACAGAGAGAGAGCGCGCTGCACGATTAAGATGCCCCGTAACGTCGTGCGACCATTTCGCCAAGTGCCAATGATTGGATCATCTGGTCGCGCGTCATCTGGCAGGCTTGGGCAAATCCGATAACGATCGACGCCTGGCTTTACGATGAAGAAATCATTCCTAAGCGTCGTTAACCATCCTCTAACGCTTGCGATGCGATCATGCAGCTATGCTAGCCGCTGTTATTCACCGGGGCGCATGAGGCAGTTGACGGGAGTGGCGTAAGGCACTGTTCTAAAGTAGGAAATTGGTTGTCTACACCGTTCCTGTTCAGGACAGAAAATGCCACAAGCCACACCCGTCGACAGCGAGGTTAGCGCGCCCCGGTTTTCGTTTCCAGCCATCGGGCGCAAGAAAGTCAGCGCCGCGTTCGACGGTGGCCGGTTGACCTCGGACGGCGGAGTTCTACTGCTGGCGCAGGCCGAACGCGAGATGGGAATTTGCGCGCAGCTCGCCGGCTGTATTGCCGATCTGCGCGATCCCTCTCGGGTAATCCATGCGCTGGACGACATCCTGCGGGCGCGAGTTCTGGCAATCTGCTGCGGCTACGAGGATGCCGATGACCTTGATGCTCTGCGCGATGATCCCGGCTTCCGCCTGGCGCTGGGCAAACTGCCAGGCGCCGGCGCGGGCCTTGCCAGTCAGCCGACGATGAGCCGGTGGGAAAACGCAGCCACCACGCGCGAACTGGTGCGCATGATGCAGGCCATGATCGGCGTCTACTGCGCCAGCTATCCGATAGCGCCCAAGGCGGTTACGCTGGATATCGATGATACGTGTGATGTCGTGCACGGCTACCAACAGCTTTCATTCTGGAACGGCCACCACGGCGAGCGCTGCTTCCTTCCGATCCATGTCTACGATACCGCGACAGGGCGACCCGTGGCGATGCTGCTGCGCACCGGCAAGACGCCATCGGGCGCCGAAGCGGCAGGTCACATCCGGCGCCTGGTGCACCACATCCGCAAGCACTGGCCCACAACCCGCATCACCGTCCGCGGCGATGGGCACTATGGCAGACCAGAGGTGATGGCTTTCTGCGAGGAAGCTGGCGTCGATTACGTGTTCGGCCTGCCGACCAATGCCGCGCTGCGCGCCGATCCGGTCATCGTTGCAGCCGCCGATGCCTGTGCAGTCAAGCGCGCCGAGGAAGATCGGGCCGTCCTGCGCAATTATGCCGAGACCCGCTACGGTGCTAAAAGTTGGAAATGCCAGCGCCGCGTCGCCGCCCGGATCGAGGCCAGCAAGCTCGGCATGGACATCCGCTACGTCGTGACCTCCCTGACGGACGGCTCGGCCGAATACATCTATGACACACTCTACTGCGCTCGTGGTCAGGCCGAGAACCTGATCAAACGGCATAAGACCCAACTCGCCAGCGACCGCACCTCGTGCCGCTCGGCCAACGCCAACCAGATGCGCTTGATCCTGCATACTGCTGCTTACTGGCTGATGTGGCGCATCCAGCAGGCGATCCCCAGGACAACGGCTCTCGCCGTTGCAGAGTTCGCCACCTTGCGCTTGCGGCTGCTCAAGGTCGCCGCCCGCGTCATCGAGACTGCCACGCGCATCCGTGTCGCCTTTGCGTCAGCCTGCCCCGATGCCAACGTGTTCAAGGCCATCGCCATCAGCCTCCGGCCAGCACCTACATAGTCAGCGCGGCCGTGCCGCACAAAGCCTGAGCCCTCGTCCATCAACCTTGAAAAGCCAATTGATCCTGACTCGGTGAAAATGCCGACGATGGCGCTCGCCCTGATTACACGATCACCGAAAAATCCGGCCGGATACGTTCAGTCATGCGGGCTCATGAATAGTGCGGGCTAGATGACGCACCGGGGTGAACATGAGCAGCATCTTCATCAACGACGTCATGGCCGTGCGAAGCGCCATTCTCGACAGGAATGCGGCGCTTCGGAATGTAGCAAGCAGCGCGGTTTCTGTTGGTAGCCCCGAGGGTGCGGGAGCAAAATTCGAAGCAGCGATGAATACCGTGCTTGGAAAGGCGGACGGTGCAGACTCGGTCGTAGGTCCAGGTTCGACCCAAGGGATCTCGGCTGCCGGGCGCGCGGAACCAGGTGGCTTTACCTCTACACTGCAAACACAGCTTCAAAAGATCAATGAAATCAACGCTCGCGCCGGAAAGTTGACGGTTGCCTATGAACGCGGCGAAGAGGTCGATATTGCAAAGGTAATGCTCGCGCGGCAGGAGTCGTCGATCGCGTTCGAGGCGACGTTGCAAGTTCGCAATAAGTTGCTTTCCGCGTATAAGGACATCATGAGCATGCCAGTCTAGCGAAAACCTTGTCGATCATATCATTGTAAGGAAGTCAGATACGAGCATCCCACCGTATCAGCTATGATGGGTTCAGATCGGCATCGAAGGGTATTCTGTTATGAGAAGATCGAGGGCGATTATCACAGCCATGTTTCTGTTACCTCTGGCCGTAACGGCTTGTGGCAGCAGCGAGGAAACGTCGGACATCTCCGAGGATCAGATGAACCATTATGCTGGCATACCGGAGCACGATCACCCGACGAATTCTACAAATGCGACACCGCAGTCGGCTACGCCGAATCCAGCGAAGAAGCAGTAGCGGCCATATTGCCGACCCCTGAAGCTGGGTCCGGGCGCAATGTGATCTTGACCGATCAGGAGCCTTTCGGCTTGCGAGCGCTACTGTGCATGCTGATGATCTTCCAGCTGCTCCCCGAGCGCGTTAAGACGCTGGTTGCGACGCCAATACGTTCGGCAACAGCCCCGTTCTTCGGCTCGATCCGATAGCGGTAGGTCTCGGTGGCAAGTGCGACCGGACCCTCAAAGCGAACCTTCACCTTGTAGTCGGAAAATGTAAACGACTTGAAGGCTGCCAGCTCTGGCCCAAGATGATGGGCGAGGTATGTCGCGTAGGTTCCCTCCGAGCCACCCGTTTCGAATATCTGGGAGTCGGCCGCGAAGAGTCGCTCTGTTCCTTTCGCATCGAGCTTTTCAATCGCCGCCTTGTACTGCGACAGTACTGCCTCCACGGCCTTCGTATCCGCGAAGCGCGATGCAGGCTGGGCGGCGACCGCGATCGGCATCGCCAGTGCTGTGGCCATTGCCACCCTAAACGCCAAAATCATGTTTCCCCCTTCAAAATGCCAGATGGTTGAGGCCGCCATGCATGAAGGCGCGCCCCAGGAACCCTTGTAGTTGTCTGGCGCACAAACCTTGAGGTGACGCCTTCTATCCGGAAGTTCGGTCCACACGAGCGGCTGACCGACCGCATTCAGGACCATTGCATGCATCGCATGCCTCCCAGCATCTGACAGCTGCACCAAGACGAGCCTGCCGAAACAGGATCGTCTTCGAACCTCTGCCTCAGTTAAAGACCATGCCGCCGTCGATAATCAGGGCTTGCCCTGTCATGTAATCCGAGTCCGGGCCAGCAAGGAAGGATACGCAGGCTGCCACGTCTTCCGGCTCAGAGATGCGCCCGAGCGTTACGTTCTTCGCCCATTGCTGCAGGCCCCATTCAAGGGTCTGGCCATTTTCATCAGCGACCTTCTGAGCAATGCCCTCCATCATGGGCGTGCGCACGATACCGGGACAATAGGCATTGCTGGTGATGCCAAGGGGTGCGAGATCCTTGGCTGCTGTCTGGGTGATGCCGCGGATCGCGAACTTGGTCGCGCCGTAAACCGCCAGATCGGGATTGCCAACCTGTCCCGCCTGTGACGAAGCATTGATGATCTTGCCGACGATATCGCCGGCCTTCTCGGGCTTACGTGCCTTGAAATGCTTGAGCGCCGCCTGGATGCCCCAATAGGTGCCGCCGACATTGACGTCGAACACCTTGTGGTAGATTTCGGGCGTGATCTCCTCGATCGGTGTGGTCGGTCCGAGGCCTGCGTTGTTCACGATGACATCGAGCCGGCCAAACCGCTGAACGACCGCATCCACCGCCTTGAAGACGTCATCGCGCTGAGCGACATCGACCTTGACCGCGAGTGCTTCACCGCCTGTAGCGATGATTGCATCGGCTGCCGCCTCTGCCGTTTCCGCATTATAATCGAGACAGCCGATGGCGAAGCCTTCCCGGGAGAGACGCACCGCGATGGCCAAGCCTATGCCCTGGCCGGCACCTGTGACGATTGCGACCTTCTTGCCAGTAGTCATGATAATCTTCCTTCGTCTGTTCAGGATGGCGCCTCTCCTCCACCGGCGCGTCTCCTCCCTCCTAAGGGTGAGAGGAGACGCGTTCAGAAAGGCAATTGACCTCCGGCCCCGGCGGTGACCGGCTGATCGACGAAGACACGCCCGATCGAAAAGCGGCTCGTTATTGCTCGAAATCGATGACGACGCGGCCCTGGATGTCGCCCTTGTGCATCCGGGAGAAGATGTCGTTGATGTTCTCGAGTTTGTCGGTTGAGATCGTGGCCTTCACCTTGCCGTCACCGGCGAAGTCCAAGGCTTCCTGTAAATCGAGCCGCGTCCCCACGATCGATCCCCGCACGGTCACGCCGTTCAGCACCGTGTCGAAGATCGGCAGCGGGAAGTCACCGGGCGGCAGGCCGTTGAGCGCGACCGTGCCGCCGCGTCCCACCATACCCATCGCCTGTTCGAAGGCCTTGGGCGACACGGCGGTGACCAACACCCCATTCGCGCCTCCGATCTGCTTCTTCACGAAAGCGATCGGGTCTTCCGAACGGGCGTTGACTGCCAACGTGGCCCCCAGCGACCGGGCGAGGTCGAGCTTCCTGTCATCGACATCGACGGCGACGACGTTGAGGCCCATCGCCTTGGCATATTGCACGGCGAGATGGCCGAGACCTCCGATGCCGGAGATCACCACCCAGTCGCCCGGTTTGGTGTCGGTTACCTTGAGGCCCTTGTAGACGGTGACGCCGGCGCACAGGATCGGCGCAATATCGACGAACGAAACGTTGCCGGGCAGATGCCCCACATAATTGGGATCGGCGAGAACATATTCGGCAAAGCTGCCGTTCACCGAATACCCGGTATTGTGCTGCTCCTCGCACAGCGTTTCCCAGCCGCCCAGGCAGTGCGTGCAATGGCCGCAGGCATCATATAGCCATGGCACGCCCACCCGGTCGCCCTCCTTGACATGCTTCACACCTGCGCCAACCGCGACCACATGTCCGACGCCCTCGTGACCAGGAATGAAGGGTGGATTGGGCTTGACCGGCCAATCGCCCTCAGCGGCATGCAGGTCGGTGTGGCACACACCGGTGGCTGCGATCTTGACGAGGATCTGGCCGGCGCCAGGTCGGGGCACCGCGACTTCCTCCATGACCAATGGCTTTCCGAATTCACGGACGACCGCGGCTTTCATCGTGCTTTCCATGGCGATGTTCCTCTCTCAGAAATGCGCGTCGATATCGACGACATCGATCAGCTTGTGATTGACGAACTCCTTGAGGCCGAGGCCCAGCAGTTCGCGGCCATAGCCCGAGCGACGGATGCCGCCGAACGGCAGGTCGGCCTCCACCTTAGTCGGGTGATTGACGAAGACCATGCCGGTGGAAATCCGCTTCGCCACTTCGGCGCCGTGGACAGGATCGGAGGTGAAGACGGAGCCGCCCAGGCCAAAGGGCGAGTCGTTGGCGATGCGCACGGCATCGTCCTCATCCTTCGCACGGAACAGCATCGATACCGGACCGAAGAATTCCCAATAACGGGCCGGATTGCCCTCATCGAGGTCGGTCAGAAAAGTTGGCTGCACGAAAGCCCCCTTGTTCGGCACTGTAGGACCGACTTCCTCAGCCTTGGCGCCCAGTTCGACGGCCTTGCGGATCTGTTCCTTGATGTCGTCGGCCGCCTTTTGCGAGGAGAGCGGCGCGAGAGTGGTGCCGGGGTCGGAGGGGTCGCCCATGACGAGCTTGGCTACGCCCTTGCGATAACCGTCGAGGAAGGTGTCGTAGACTTCATCGACGACGATCATGCGCTTGGACGAAACACAGACCTGGCCACCGTTCCAGTGCCGGCCGAAGACGGCCCAGTCGATCGTCTTGTCCATGTCGGCATCGGCGAGCACGACAAAGGCGTCGGCGCCGCCCAGTTCCATGGTCGACTTCTTGAGCGCCTTGCCGGCCTCGGATGCAACCACCGCGCCGGCAGCTTCCGAGCCAGTCAACGCCACGCCATGAACGCGCGGATCGTTGATGATGAAGTTGATCTGATCGCGCGTTGCATAGAGATTCTGGAACGCGCCTTCCGGCAGACCCGCTTCGTTCATCAGTCTCTCGAACGCCGCGGCGCTCTGCGGAACGTTCGAGGCGTGCTTGAGGATCAGCGTGTTGCCGGCCGAGAGTTGCGGCGCGAGAATGCGGGCAATCTGATAATAAGGGAAATTCCATGGCTCGATCGCCAGGAGGACGCCGAGCGGCTCGTGCACCAGCATCGCCTCGCCTTCGGCGGGATCGAGCACCGGCAGCTTCTCCGGCTTCAGCAGGTCTTCCGCATGCCGAACATAATATTCGAAGATCTTGGCGGAGAGTTCCACCTCGGCCTTCGCTTCGGCGACCAGCTTACCCATTTCCAGCGTCAGCAGGCGGGCAAAAGCATCGCTGTCCCGGCGCAGGATGTCTGCGGCATTCTGCAGGATACGGCCGCGCTCGGCGAAGGAGGTTTCGCGCCAACTGAGGAAAGCCGCGTCTGCTTTGTCCAGCGCGGTCTTCACCTCCTCGTCCGTTGCGTCGGGAAAGGTCGCAACAGTGTCTCCGGTATAGGGATTGATGGTCGCGTAGGTCATTGTCCATTCTCCTGTGGTGAATCAGATTTCGGGGGTAAGGGGTACGGTCACGCGCCGAGATCCTTCACGGCCTGCACCATCTGCGTCAGCACCGCCTGGGCATCCCCATAGACCATGCTGCAATTCTCGTTGAAGAAGAGCAGGTTCTCGACGCCGGAATAACCTTTGCCCTGACCGCGCTTGACGACATAGACCCCTGGTGGGCCTGGTCGGCATCGAGGATGGGCATGCCGTAGATCGGCGAGGATTTGTCGGTGCGTGCCGCCGGGTTGACGACATCGTTGGCCCCGATGACCAGCGCGACATCGGTGTTGGCAAACTCGGCGTTGATATCTTCCATATCGAAGATGATGTCATAGGGCACGCCGGCTTCGGCGAGCAGCACGTTCATGTGACCGGGCATGCGCCCCGCAACCGGATGGATCGCGAACTTCACGCCGACGCCTGCGGCCTGGAGCAGCTTCACGCGAACTCGTTCATCTCGGCATACTCGGCCGCTCTTGACCCGGCCATCGGCAACCGCACCGCCATAATCGACGGCCATATAACCGCCTGAATGACCCCCGGATAGAACTCGGTACCTGGACTGCGCCATGCTGTGCCCCTCCTCTCTGGAGGCGAGTAAGGCCTCAAATTACGTATTTGTCCCAGCTCGCATAATGTTCGGGGCTGCGCTTGCCGCGCGGCAGGCTGAGCCCGATGAGCGCGATTCCCACGACCACCGACACGATCGCCCCAAGGGGGCCGGCCCCTGTCAGCAGGAACGGGGCAGCGACGAGCCATGCCCCGAACGCGACATTGATGAAGCGGAGAGCGCGGGCCACCTCTGCGGTGGCAATGATCGCGACTGTGATCACGAGGGCGCCGACGACATGGTCGCTGTTCGCCATCTCGCCTTCGTTCCCCAGGATCACCCGCGTCAGCATCAGGAAGGCGCCGAGCACGATACTGGCCGCCAGCGTCCACGGCAGCGTCAGCCCGCGCTTCGCATCCGCCCAGAAGGTAGAAGGCGAGGCCATCACGTCGGATGCGTCCTCGGCCCCCGCCTCGACCGCGTCGCCCTGGAAGAAGGTGCGGATCAGCGGCTTGCCGCGGCGCTTCGCCCAGGCGAGGAACTGGCCCATGGCAATGACCTCGTCCAATGCGAACGGGATCATGATCAGCATGGCGAGCGCGGCGATCAGCGCCAGCGTGCTCCACGTGCCGATGACGATCGGCTGGCTGATGATGAAATAGATGCTGACGACGCCGAGCGGAATGACGAGAATGCCGAAGAAGGTCACCATCCACGGCATGGTCCGCCAGCGGTCGCGGGTGCCCATCACCGCCATAAGAATTTCGAGCACGTAGCTGACTGTACCAAGACCGCCGTCGGGGATCGGCCAAGCCTTCGACATGTCGGATGTAATGATCTCCTCGGTCCCATTACGCGGGTCGGCCAGCGATCCAGCAAAGAACGGCTCCCACACAGTATCGATGTGGCCTAACTGGTAGGCCGTCAGGATACGCGAGGTCAGAAGCCCAATCAGCGCCATGGCGACGATCGGCAGCCGCTGCGCGTCCGTCGATGGCGAATAGGTCCAGCCAGGCGGGATGTTCTTGGGGTCCATCATGCCCGCCATGCTCATGCCCGGCATCATTGGCACGAGCACCGACAGGGCGATCACGGCCGAGCCGATGAGCAGGTTGTTGTTGTACTGCGCGGCGCTCGGGCTCCAGAAGATCAGCGGCGCGAAGAACAGCCAGATGCCGATGAACGCGACAGCCCACTGCGCCCATGTCTTGGTGCGCGGGGCGAGCGACAGCGCGCCGAACAGCGCGATGGCGAGCCCGCTGACGACATCGCTGATAGCCAGTGCGCTGGCCCGCCATTCGATCGAAGGCAGCCCGCGATCGACGGTTACGAAACGCGCGGCTTCGCCGACGCTCTGCGTGGTCATGGAATCATAGATGAGCGGGCTGGAGGCGAGCCACAGACCGAGACCGATGTTGGCGTAAAGCGCCCAGCGTGCGCGGCGCTCATCGCGGTCCATCAAGGCCATGTGATCGCCGTGCCCGCCGTGGTCCGACATGGCCGCGACCGCGGCGCCGGACCCGTGCCCCATCGCCGCGTGGTCCATTTTGCTGTGATCCATCCCGCCGTGATCTATGCCGCCCGTTCCGGCGGCCGCTGCGGGCTGGTGGTGGCCAGACCCCGCAAGCTCGGCCTCTGGCTCTTCATCCCACGCGACCAGGTTCTCGTTGAGCTTGTTGTTCCGGTACCAGGCCCGCGGATGCCGCTTGAGCGCAGCGACGATCGCCGGGAGCGTGTCGCGAAGGCTGTGCTTCGGTTCCCACCCGAGCAGCGACCGTGCGCGCGAGATGTCGAGGATATAGTGGTCGTTGCTGCTGTCGATCATCCAGGGCTGGATAAAGTCGTCGCTGCCGAGCGCTTCGTTCTGCAGGATGATCCCGGCCTTCGCGAGCGGCTGCGGGATGCGGATCGTCTTCCAGCCCTCGCCGTGGAGCGCCTCCCCGACGATGTCCTGGATCTCGGCATAGCCGGGCGGGTCGGGTTCGCCGACGAGCAGCGGCAGTTCTGACGGCAAGTCGTGCCGCCGATCGACGAGGCGCACCACGGCGTCGGCCAAGTCCTCGCGGTGCACCGATGACTGTGCCGCGCACAGCATGCCGGGATAGAAATGCGAGATCAGGCGGTGCTCGTAGATCTGCGATATCTGCTGCGCGAGAAACGCCGAGCGCCCGTCGTCGTCGTAAACTCCTGCGGCGCGGAGGAAGACGACGGGGATGTTCCCGTGGCGCTCATGCAGCAATGCCTCGGTGTCGACCTTGGACTGCGGATACGCCCAGGACGCACCGATTGGCGACTCCTCGCTGATGCGCTCCTCCGGAGTGGCGGTCGGCTTATGGACCAGCATCGTGCTGGCGAAGACGAATTGCTCGACCTCGAACGATTGCAGCCCGTCAATCAGCCGGCGGGTGCCCTGGACTGTCACCTTGTCATAGAGCGGGTTAGGCTTGCCGGTTATGTCGTAATAAGCGGCTAGGTGGATAACCGACGCGATGCGGGCGCCGTATCGTGCGCGCACCTCCTCGAGCGCGGCGCGGACCGCCTCGTCGGACCCGAGATCGATGGCGACCGCGGCCGCAGGAGGCGGCGGGTCCGGAGGACCGGCACGATCGAGTCCGACGACCGTGTACCGTTCGCCGAGCCGGGCAATGAGCGCGGCGGCTATGAAACCGCTCGCACCCGTGATGAGGACGATCTCAGGAGCACCCTTGCCGCTCCCGGGCTCGCTGCGTTCGACGTCGGTCATGACTCTGCCACCCTCGTTCGTTCACCTTTGAATACATCAACAGACCCAGCAGAGCTAACCTCACCTACATGCCCGATGCGGGCGGTGCGAGGGTGCCGAGCCATGCTACGAGCGCCAAGATACCAATCACGCAGGTTGTCTCGACCGCCAGGCTGACCCGCAGCGTCATAAGCGCTCCGTCATGATCGTTCATGGCAATCGAGCGTTCGAAGGCCGGCGTGAGGCGGAACCGATTAAGCGACGCGAGTCCCAGCATCGCTGCGAACAAGACCAGCTTGGCGAGCAGCAGCAAGCCGTAGAGCGTCGTGCCCAAGGCCGTGAAATTGGCTGGGCCCACGAGCAGCCAGCTGTTGATCAAGCCGGTGATCACTAAAATGGCAACCACGAGCGTGCCCACCGCCCCGAAGCCGTGCAGCGCCCGATGGGTAAGCTGAAGGTGCGCGGCATCGATCGCCTCGGCGCGGCGCATCATCAGGAGAAGCAATCCGAACAGTGCGCCAACCCATATACCGCCTGCGAGGAGATGGAGAATGTCCGCGCCCAGGTGAAGCCATCCGGTGCTTCCCTCGTCCATGGCACCGTGCCCGTTCCACGCGAGTGTCGCCAACGCCGTAGCGGCGGCAATCATGGCCATCGCCAGCCATGATGCTCTGCCTCGCGCCAGTAGGACCGCGCCCCCGGCAATGACCAGCGCTACCATGCGCACCTTCCAGGCGGAGCCAACCGGTGGCCCTCCGAGCAAGGCAGCCACCGCGGCCTCGTCGACCGGCCAGAATGGAGATCCGGCCATCGACGAGGCCATGAGGATCAGGCCAGCGGCTGAGAGCAGCAACCCGAGCACAGCACTTCCCGAAAGCCAAGGCCGCAGAGCGATTGCATCCTCGCGCTCGCCGAGCCGAAGGCCATAGAGGCTGAACGCCGACAGGCCGAACAGCACCGCCAGGACGAGGTATAACGCCAAGCGGATGGCGACGGTCGGCCAGTCAATCATCCGCTCACTTCACCGTGAAGGTGTAGCTGCCAGTGATTTTGTGCGTGTCGCCGGAAACGACCTGCCAGTCGACGTTGTAACGCCCACGCGGGAGACGCTGCTTCGGGATGATCGTGAGCGTACGCCCGTCGGAGCCGACCGCGGCGCTGCTCGGCATCTTCATGGCCGCCATGCCAGGCATCGCGGCCATGATCAGTTCGGCCTTGGAGAAAGCAGGCACGAGTTTCTCGCTGAACTGGAGGCTGATCTTCTCCGGGGTCGCGACCGCCGCGTTGGCGGCGGGGCTGGCGGACACCAGCTTCGGGTGCGCGTTTGCCACGCCGCCTGCGAAGAACAAGGCGGCGGCAGCAGTCGTGATGAACAAGCGACGCATGCGGGTAATCTCCATTTCCGTTGAGTTCACCTGTATTACGCAGCAGGACGGGTCACCCCTCACGATCTTTTTTCGTGCCGCCGCACCCTCTTGATGAGGGGGAAGCGGCATCGGCACGTATTCACAAGGGAGTACAAAGCGCTTTCTACCTGCGCCTACCGTCCGAATGAGTAGGGCCGCGGGCCCGCCGGGCGCATGCGCGGGGTAATGATGAGGTTGCGGTTGACCAATCAAGGCTGGACTGGCGATCCCGAGGAGGTCATCGACTGTCTGATTGTGGGCGGCGGTCCCGCTGGCCTCACGACCGCGATCTATCTTTCCCGCTTTCTCAGGAGCTGCGTCGTTTACGACGCGGCGGCGGGGCGCGCCGCCTCCATCCCGCGCTCGCACAACCTCCCAGGATTTCCCGGCGGCATTTCCGGCGTCACGTTTCTTGCGCGCCTGCAGGCTCAGCTGCATGAATATGGCGGTACGGTCCAGAGCGGTGAGATCGACGCGATCGTCGCATCAGGCGATCACTTCTCGGCAAGTTGCGGACCGAACGTCCTGTACGCGCGGACCGTCGTGCTCGCGACGGGTGTCGTCAATCGACGTCCCGAGATGCCCGATGCGATGCATGACATCGGCGTCGCGCGTGGCCTTCTCCGCTACTGCCCGATTTGCGATGGTTATGAGGCTCGGCGGATGAGCGTGGCGGTGCTCGGCTGCGACCGCCATGGCGCTGAAGAAGCCGAATTCCTGCGCGCTTATGGTGCCAAGGTCACGCTTCTCGCCGAACGGTCGCTCGACCTCGCACCGACCGAATTTGCCAGGCTGACCCAGCAGGGCGTCGATGTCGCGCCCTCGCCTGTCGAGCAGCTGCGTCTTGGCGATTGTGTCGAGGTTCGATTGGCCAATGGCCTGGAGCTACAATTCGACACGCTTTACCCTGCGCTCGGCTCATCGCCTCGAACAGGGCTTGCCACTTCGCTGGGCGCGAAGCTCGCGGCAACGGGATGCGTGCTGACCGACGCCCACCAACAAACCTCGGTTGCCGGCCTCTACGCGGTTGGTGACGTTGTGGAAGGGCTCGATCAGATCAGCGTCGCGACCGGACAAGCAGCGGTCGCTGCGACCGCAATCCATAACCTGTTGCGCGACCGCGACAGCGGATTGGCATCCGCCATGGCCGGGCTGTGTCCCGCTCGGGGCGTACTGCCGACCTAGCGCGAGCTATTGGCAGTGCAACGAGTAAAGCCGCCACCCAGCGCTGATTCGTACCCACACGACGATCGGCGACACGGCCCTTCTCCGTTCAAATTCCCGCACTACGATCCCGGGCTCGCTCACGCAGGCGGCATGGGCGTCGAGACGGTGCGCTACCACCAGCGCCAGAGGTTACTCGACACGCCAAAGCGGCCGCACGGTCCAACGCAAAGGCCGGAACATTCAGGTTTGTAACCTCTTGCTTCGACAGGTGGTGAGACCACTGCCTGAACAGGAGAGAACGATGCACCACATGAAAGAGATGATCGCCACGCATCCGGACGTGAAGGGAAGCACGAACGACGCACTGATCCGCTGTATCGAGGAGTGCTACTCATGTGCTCAGACCTGCACGTCGTGCGCTGATGCCTGTCTGGCGGAAGAGATGGTCGCACAGCTTCGCCAGTGCATTCGTCTGAACCTCGACTGCGCCGACATCTGCTTGGCGGCAGGTTCGCTCGGCACCCGCCGCACCGGCAGCAATGAGCAAGCGCTGGTCGCGGCTCTTCAAGCCTGCGCCATCGCCTGCGGGCTGTGCGCGGAGGAATGCGAGAAGCATGCGAGCACGCACGAGCATTGCCGCATCTGCGCTGAACACTGCCGTCGCTGCGAGCAGGCTTGCAGCGACGCGGTTCAGTCGATCCGCTGATCAGCCAAGGGCGCGTCCTCGGTGAAGACGCGCCCTCGGCCGTCCCTGTTCAGGAAAACGACCGGACCGGTTCAGAACGCCAAGTGGTTTATTCCGCCATGCATGAAGGTTCCGCCAAGGAACCCTTGGATAGAGATCGCCAGCGTCATCAGGCCAAGCACCACCCAGTACAACGTCCGCGAGCGCTCGGGACCCTTACGGTGGCGCGCTGCCATCCAAGCCAGCGCAACGCCGAAGACCGCGATCAACGTCCCGAGCCAGCGATGCGTCATCAGGATCGGGTTGCGGTCGGTCAGGTAAAACCCGCCTGCGAACCAGCCCAGGAACGCCGCCGCGATCGCTCCGAGCGCGCCGACGACCAGCATCATGTGTGCGACATGCTGATAGTCTCGGTTGCGGCGCCACAACCCGAACAACTCCACCCCGAACGCACCGATGAACAGTGCGATGGGAAAATGAATGACCATGGTGTGCAGCCGGCCCAGCCAGCTCACAAGCCGTTCGCCGAAACTCTTGTTCTTGTTGGCGGTCTCCTCGTGCATGCCGCCCATGTCCATGTCGTCGCCGGCGATGTCGCGGCCGCCCATGTTCATGTCCACGGTCGACATAGAGCCCATACCCATGTGGCCGGCGCCAGCGTCTGCTCCATCCTTGTTCTGAGTCTCGACTGCGCTGTTAGCGGCTGGCCCGGGACCAGCCCCAAGCGCATCATGATCTTCATGCGCGGATGCCGACGTGCTTACTGACATTGCAACCGCAAGGAGCAGAGCGAAGGCCCCGGCTCGTTTACCGCCCATCACCCAACTCCTTGATTCGTGGTCATCGATTCCCGGGTGCGCATGCCGCCTTCTCTCCTCACCGACCCGAATCCTTTTGTGAACTCTTCGCCTGCTCTTCCAGACGAACTGGACCGTGGAGCTACACCAGCTGCGGCGGCCGCGTCTTGCCGCCCCCAGCCTGAAAACCGCCATCAGCTGCCGTGGCGGGCGAACAGGCGGCGCCCGCCGGGACCGAAGGCGACCACGTCATAGGCCTGCGCCTTGACGCCCGGCACTTCCATTCCCGGCGAGCCGAGCGGCATACCGCCGACCGCGAGGCCCCGCACGCCCTTGGGCCGGGTCGCGAGAGCCCGCTTCATGTCGGCAATCGGCACGTGGCCCTCGAAAGCCATGCCATCGGCGATTGCGGTGTGGCAGGACGAGACGTCCGCAGGGACCCCCGCGCGCTTCTGCAGCGCGGGGCGATTGGAATCATCGACGACGCGCACCTGGCGCCCGAGCTGCTGCTGCACCTGTGCCGCCCACTTGGCGCAACAGCCGCAGCCGGGGTCGCGGTGCATAACGATCGGGGTGGCCGCGCTGACGGCAACCGGAACCAACAAGGCTGCGGCAGTAAGCGCGGATCGCAAAGCTGTCTTCATGCAAAAAACTCCTTGGTCGTTCCTCCCGCCCCCTCGTTGAGGGCTAAAGGAACGAGGTTTAATTACTGCGGAGGCTTGCCCATCGCCCGGAGCATCGCCTGAAGCTCACCGATGCTCTTGTTTTGCTCGGCAATAGACTTCTGAGCCATTTGCCGGGTCTTCGCATCGGGCCCCTGGCGGAGAACGATCTGCGACATGGCAATCGCACCGCGGTGATGCTCAATCATCTTGCGGGCCCACGTCTCACTTGCGTTGGCGCCTTTGGCCCTCATCATTTTCTCGTGCATCGCCATCTCGGCGGGCATGAAGGGCGTGTTCATGCCCTGCATTTTCGAGTGGTCCATGCCTTGCATCTGCTGCTGAGCCAAAGCTGGGCTCGCTGCCATCGCCGCCAGAGCCAGAACTGTAATCGTCTTAAACATTGACTTCTCCTTCTTGGACTTAGTCAACGCAACAAAGCCTAATCGGCCTCAAAACCATGTGCGAATGCCCAGAACGAAGCTGGTCGACGCCGGGCCCTCGCCCTGGGCGCGCGCGAACCGAGCGGTGTCCCCGAACCTGCGGTCGTACGATATACCCACATAGGGCGCGAACTCCCGCCTGATCTCGTAGCGGAGCCGCAGACCGAGTTCGGCCGTGGACAGGCCGGAGCCGACGCCGATTTCCGGCACGTCCTGCGCGGCGAAGTTGAACTCGGCGCGTGGCTGAAGGATCAGCTGCTGTGTGATCCGCTGATCATAATAGCCTTCCAGACGCCCGAGCAGGTCGCCCTTATTGGACAGGAACAGCGCGCCCTCGACATCGAAGAAGCCGGGTGCAAGGCTTTCAAAGCCGACCGTCGCATAGACACGCGAGGGATTGGGCTTGAAGTCGTAGCGGACGCCAAGCTGTATGTCGGTATATGGGCCTACGGCGCGCGAATAAAGCGCCTGCACCTCCGCTGCTTCCAGGCTGCGCCCGATATTCCCTTCGCCCTCGGTCTTGAGCACCAGCCGGTTGATATCGCCCCCATACCAGGCACTACCGTCCCACCGATAACTATCGCGTCCATCCCGGATCTGGACTTCAGCCAGGTTGAATATGATCTGCGAGAAATTCTGTCCCCCGTGCATCTGCAGATGCTGCTGCGAATGCGCCATAGCGGCGGCAGAGTAGACTTGGTCCGCGGCCCGATCCGTCGGGATCGGCGGCGGCGGAGCGTTGCCGGCCGGCAGGTTGGTCCCGACCATCGTCGTCCCCGTGGTCGGAGGAGACATGCTTCCCATATCGTGACCTGCCATGCCTTGCATAGCGCCCGAACCCTGATCCATTCCCTGCATCGAACCATGGTCCATGCCCTGCATGGCACTTGGCTGGCCGGGGGCGGCACCGCCGGAGGTATCTGGCATCGCCGACATGTCGTGCCCGGCGTCAGGATTTGGGTTGGCTTCAGGCGTACTCATGCCCGGCATCGCCGTCATGTCATGACCGGCGTGAGGATCTACCACGACCGTTCCCGGTGCCGGAGGCCTGGCGGACCGATCTGCGGCGGACCTGGCCCCCGATCCCGCCTTCGCGCGCGGTATCGACCTGGCAGCGGGCTTCACGGACTTCTTGCGCGCGGCGGGCTTGGCCGCTGCTGGCTTCTTAGTGGCAGGCTTTTTCACCGTTGTCGTCTTTGGCGGTGGCATCTTCATGCCCGGCATATTGGAATGGTCCATCTGCGCGGCCGCAGATGTTGCCAAGCCAAGCGCCGCGCCGCCCGCGATCAGGAGGAGCTTAAACTGCATCGCGGTTCTCCTCGCCCATCGGGCGAACGGTCACGACACGCATCATCCCTGCGGTCATGTGATAAAGATTGTGGCAATGGAACGCCCAGTCGCCCACCGCATCGGTCGTCACGTCGAACGTCATTTTGCCGCCAGGCGCTACATTCACCGTGTGCTTACGTGGCGCGAAGTCGCCATGCCCGGTCACCAGTTCGAAGAAGTGCCCGTGCAAGTGGATTGGATGCGGCATCATGGTGTCATTGATCAGGGTGACGCGCGCCCGCTCGTCCTTACGGAACGGGATTGGGTCAGCGGGATCGCTGAGCTTCTGGCCGTCAAAGCCCCACATATAGCGCTCCATATTGCCGGTCAGATGGAGTTCGAACTGGCGCGCCGGGGCACGAACGTCCGGGTTGCGATCCAGCGCGACAAGGTCGCGATAAGTGAGCACGCGATGATCGACGCCTTCCAGCCCCTGCGGCGGCTCGCCCGTGCGGTCCTTCGGCATCGGCGAGATGGTCTGCACCCCAGGCCCCATCTTGACGCCGGGCGCGTTCTTGGGGTTGCGCATGTTCATGTCCATGCTCATGCCGCCGGAGCCGTGATCCATTCCAGCCATGCCGCCGCTGCTCATCTGACCATGGTCCATGCCCGCCATCCCGGCAGCGCCCGCCGCCATTTGGCTATGGTCCATCCCTGGCATAGCGCCGCTCATCTGGTCGCCCCCCATCCCAGCCATGCCGGCCATCGCAGCGCCTACCGCCTTCGTTCCGTGATCGGTGGGCTCTTTCCACCCGGTGAGCTTCCACAGGTTGCGCGAGGCATTCTGCATCAACGTGGGATCCGGCCCGCGCTTTGCGACCGGGTTCTCGTCCGCCATACCGGACATCCCCTCCATCCCGCTCATGCCGCTCATGTCCATGCCCATGTCGGTCATGGTCAGCAACGTGCGCGGGCGGAGCGGCGGGACCGGGGCGATCATGCCCTCGCGCGGGGCCAGTGTCGCGCGCCCCATGCCGGATCGGTCGATCGCCTCGGAAACGAAGCTGTAGGCGCGGTCCTCGGGCGTCACGATCACGTCGAAGGTTTCCGCGACGCCGATCTGGAATTCGTCCACGGTTACCGGCCGGACGTTCTGGCCGTCGGCCTGCACCACCGTCATCGGCAAGTCAGGGATGCGCACGTTGAAGTTGGTTTGCGCCGCAGCATTGACGATGCGCAGCCGAACCCGCTCGCCCGGTCGGAAGAGGCCCGTCCAGTTGTCGTAAGGGCCAAAGCCATTGACGAGGAAGGTGTAGGTCGACCCCGTAACATCCGCAATATCGGCCGGGTCCATGCGCATCTTGCCCCATTCCATCCGATCCTTGAGGCGCATCTCGCGGCCGGCGAGCAGCCCGCTCAGCGTCGGGCGCTGATAGTTGAAATAGGCGCCGCCCATCTGCTTGAGCTTGCGGAAAATTTCCTCGCCCGTCATTTCGCTATGGTCGGAGAGGACGATCACATGCTCGCGGTCGAATGCGATCGGGTCGGGTCCCGCGGGATCGATGACGATGGGGCCGTAGAGCCCGCCCTGCTCCTGCTCGCCCGAGTGGCTGTGGTACCAGTAGGTGCCTGACTGCACGACTGGAAATTCGTACACGAAAGTCGAACGTGCCTTGATGCCGGGGAAACTGATGCCCGGCACGCCGTCCATTTGGAACGGCAGAATGAGGCCGTGCCAGTGGATCGAGCTATCCTCGTCAAGATTGTTGGTCACCGCGAGCCGGACCTTCTGGCCCTCCTTGAGGCGGACGAGTGGCGCCGGGACCGTGCCGTTCACCCCGATCGCGGGCGTTGTAATTCCGTCCATGACCAGCTTCATCCGGTCGATCGTCAGGGCGATTTCCGTGCCCGATACGATCGGCAGCGGCTTGGCGATGCCGCGCGACACGGGTTGCGCCCAAGCTGGCAGGTAGGCCGACATGGCCAGCGTGCCGCCGAGCATGGCGGTTCCGCGCATCACGTCGCGCCGGTTCAGATTGCGGCTCATGCCGTTCCTTCACTCCAATTCAATGCTTGCAGCCGGGGGAGGACGCCGCCGACATTACCCCTTATTACGCATGAACCAGCCCACCCCCTCATGCGCAATCGAGAATATCCAACAATTTTTTACGCGCGCGCCGGAGCCGCGTCTCCACGGCCTTGCCACTGATCCCCAGCGCGGCGGCGGTTTCCTTTTGGGACAAGCCCTCCACGGTCCGGAGCAAGATCGTCTCCTTGAGCGTGGCCGGCAGCTGGGATACCGCGCGCGAAAGCCGGGCTAGCTCAGCGCGATGGAAGGTTACCGCGTCGGCGCCTGGCGCCTCGTCCCACTCACTCTCCATCGTCTCGGGCGGCAGCGAAGAGGCGAACGATAGTATCTGGCGTATGCGCCGCCGCCGATGCCAGTCGCGGCTCTTGTTGATCGCCACGCGGGCCAGCCACGCAGCGAGCGGCCGATCTCCGTCATACCTTCGCAGGTTCTGAAAGGCGGACGCGAAGCATTCCTGAGTGAGGTCAAGCGCCTCTTCGGCGTCGCCGATATGTGCACGGATCAGGCGGTAGACCGGCTCCTGGTGCCGGCGCATGATCTCGGCGAAGGCGGCCTGACGTCCAGCGAGCGTCAAGGCGGCGAGTTCGCCGTCGGTGCAGGCCGAAAGTTCAAGACTCACCGCGCGTCTGCGGTCAGCGCCTTCACCACCGCGCGGTCGAACGTCCTTGCCTGGTCGGGCCGCAGGATCTGCCGCATCGCGAACATATGGTTCAACGTCTCCTTTTGGAGCTCGCCCATCGAGCCGTGCGAACGATCGACGGCCGCCGCGACCTGCGGCCCGTTACCATGTTCGGCCTCGATGGCGTCGGCGAGCCGCGCGTTGTCGGCCCTGAGTTCCAGCTCCAAGGCACGCCTTCGAACGGTGAAGCGGGACTCCAGCGTCTCGAGCTTGGTCCGTTGAGCCTCGTCCAACTCGAGCCCGTCGTGGAGCAAGCTGTGAAGCTCCACACCTGGGCTCGTCGGCGTAGGAAACACCTCGCGTCCAGCCCACACGCCTGCGACCGCCGCCACGAACGCGACGGCCGCGATCAGCATCGTTCTCCGGGCGCTGCTCGTCATTGGAACGCCAGCAAGGTCGAAGGCGCTAGCGGCACGGCAGGTCCGAAAGGCGTCAGCGTCGGCATCTGCGCAGTCGCCGCTGCGGATGACAATCCGCCGCCCACCACTCCCAAGACGACTGCGCCTACCGCTGCCAGCATGCCAGCCCGCAGTGTCACTCCGCTGCCCGCGTGCTGCTCCGCCGCGATCAACCGCATGACATCCCCTTCCAGTTCAGCAAGCCGGGGATGAAGCGGCTGCTCGGCAAGGCGGCGCAACGCGCTGTCCAAATCCATATCCATGTTCATTCCTCCGTCGTGCTAACATTCATTACGCACGGCCGGCGAACACCCCTCGAATCCGACGTGAACGAATGTCACGAAGCGGAACGCCCCCGGGCCGGCGGCGCACTCTTCCATTGCGCCCAATCGTTCACAACTCGCACGCAGGCCGGCGATCCACGCGTCCCGCTGTTTTCAAGTTCCTGATTCACCTTCTATTGGCAGGCCGAGCGCAGCTAGGGCGGCAACCATGGTGTTCGTCAGGTCAAGCGAGGGGGCGACAATGTGTGCGTGGCGGCTGTGGGCAACAGCATGGCCGTGCATATGTCGACGTTTGTCGCGACCAGATAGCGCGATTGGCAACAAGCCGCCGATATTGCTCGTGAGCCGGGCAGCGGCACATGACCATTCCGCTGTCCGCAGGAGTTGGGTGACGGCAAGCGGAATGGTCCAAGAACGGGCAGCGGCGATAGATCGACACTATCGTCTTCTGGAGGAAATGGAGGGGCCATGTCTGTGTCTGCCCCCCCGCCGAGGAGGCGGTTTAGTGCGTGCTGAACAACTATGGTGAAAGCATCCAGCACCAAAGGAAAAGCCTTTGTCTAAAAGCTCATTCTAACCGTCGCTCGCGCGGTTGTCGGCGCACCGGGCATGATGTTGTTATCGTTGTAGGCGGACGAGAAATAATTGCTGTCGAGGAGGTTCTCGACGTTGATTTGCGCCTCGATGTGGGGGGTGAGCTTGAAGAACGCGGCGGCATCGACGCGGGTGAACGCAGGCAGGACGGCGGCATTGCTGACGGAGGTGAAGCTTTTTGTCTGGTGGTAGACGCCGACCCCGGCTCCCAAGCGAGGGGTGAAGTCGTAGCGGGTCCAGAGCGAAGCCTGCTGCTTGGGCACAAGCGGGACCTCGCGGCCCGCAGGAGCCGCACTCGTGGTCTTGCGGATTTTTGCGTCCTGCAGCGTGTAGCCGGCGCTGATTTGCCATTGGGGTGTGATCGCGCCGCTGAGGCCGAGCTCAAGCCCTTTGCTGCGTTGCGCGCCCGTAAGCACCGTCCGCGTCGCGTCATTGGGATCGGTTGCGCGGGTGTTGGTGCGGTCAAGCTGGTAGACGGCAGCGGTCAGGTTAAGCGTTGGGGAAACATCCCATTTGAGGCCGACTTCGTAATTGTCGAACTTCTCTGGTTCCAGCGCGGCGGTTGTTATGTCGAGCGATGAAAACTGATCGCCCGATTGCGGCAGGAAGGACCGGCTATAGCTGGCGTAGATCGAGACGGGTTGCACCGGCTTCAGCACTACCCCAAGGCGGGGAGACCAGAGGGTGTCGGTCCGGCTATAGCTCCGCCCGGCGACGAGATCATCGATGCTGAGCTTGAAGCGGTCGCGGCGAACGCCGCCGATGACATCGACATGTTCGCCGATCGAGATCTGGTCCTGCACATAGAAGGCCGTGGCGTCGGCATTTGTCCGGATAGACCGGTAGCCGGTGTTGGCGGTGGTGCGCAGCGTGACTGGCGGCACCGTGATTCGGTCAGCCAACGCGACAAAGACGCGCCGCCCTCCATTGACGATATCACCACTTCCGAAAAAGCCATTGATCCGCTGGTTGCGCGTGCGCTGATCGCCATATTCGAAGCCGGCGAGCAGCACGTGGCGGACGGGGCCGGTGGTGACGGTCCAGACGAGATCGTTCTGGTTGAGCAGGTTCTTGCGCGTCGTGGGATCGCTATATGCCTCGAGGCCGACGCTCTGGACGGCGCCGCGCGGGGTGGCCGGGGTTACCGCGAAAGTGTTTCGATAGAGCTTGTCATAATCTCCGTAGAGGACGCGACTGGTTACGGTCAGGTTGTCGCTAAACCGATGCTCGATGCGCCCGCTTAGGACCTTAGCCTCGAAATCGCTGACGTTGAATCCCGGCACACCAAAAAAGGTATCGCGAAAACCGGTAAGGGGGCGTGACGGGCTGGTCAGAGAGCCTTGGGCAGCCGAGGGAACGCCTCGATCGATCGTGCGCTTGTCATTGTTGTATTCGAAGCCCAGGTCGATCCGTGTGGTGCCGCCTAGCGATACGGCAAAGGTCGGATTGATCGCGAGCCGGCGTCCGTCGTAGAAGTCCCGGTTGCTGTTGAACTCCTCATAGACGGCGTTCAGTCGAGCCGAGGCGGACTGGCTGATCGGTTGGTTGATGTCGGTGTCGATATACCATGCGCCATATGTATCCGCCGAACCGCTGCTACTGATGAAGGCGTTGGCACCGGGGCGCTTGGTGACGCGGTTGACGATCCCACCCCCACCACCGCGGCCGAAGATCATTGCGTTGGGACCTTTCAGGACCTCGATCCGCTCTGCGTTGTAGAGGCCGCGGTAATATTGCACGTCGTCACGCAGGCCATCGACAAAGAAGTCTGCGGTGCTGTTGTTGCCGCGCAGAATGATCTGATCGCGGTGACCCTCACCCTGAGATATCACCGCGCCGGGGACATAGCGAAGCACGTCGGCGATCGAGCGCATAGCTTGATCGTCAATCTGCGCCTCGGTGATGATCGATGCCGCCTGTGGAACGTCCTTGAGACTGGTCGGAGTGCGGGTGGCGGTGCTGGTCGCATCGACCTGGTAGCCGTCCCGGACGCCGGTGACGATGATTGTTTGGCGTGCGTCCGTAGCCGGGGGAGCTGGCTGGTCCTGGGCCGTTGCGGGCACGGCCATTAATCCAAGGCCTAACGCGCCGCTTAATGTACTTTTTTTCATTTTACCCCCTTGCGAATCGTTCTCAATCTGTGCGCCGCCCTATGATATATGCAACTGCTTCGCAATAGCCGATGTCTGACTTGAAAGTGCGTGATGAAGGTAATGGTGCGCATCGACCCCCTAAGTTGGAGACGCCCGAACGGTGTGCCGCCAGATCGGTGAGCAAGCCCTGCCGTCGCTCACCAGATTAGGGGGCGAGTTCGGGATCTCGGCGCCTGCGGTGGTCGTTTCGCTAGCGTCGCGCCTCTATATGTGATAATGTCCTTTATCGGATGTATCGGGAGCGCTATGAAGGCCTATGGACCAGGACCCCATAGGCCCTCCAGATCAGCCCGGCCTTGCGATTGGCCGGTGCGCGCGCGTTGATGCTGGAGGCGCTGGCGCAGCTTCACGCCGCCGGCGCAGTGGCAACCGCCGTCCGCTTGCAGGAGGCGATCGACAGCCTTGAATGGCCGCCGAAGAACGATGGAAGCCCGACATGAGCAGCAACGAGAGCGGCGGGACTCGCGGCAAGAGCAACCTGCCTAAAGAAGAGGCAGCGCGCGCGGCCGCGAAGCAGGGCAATCGCGCATGGATCGAGCGCCTGGTCGATACCAGCCGCCGGCTTGCCACCGAGCCCGAGGTGCTGGCAGCGATCGAGAAGCGCAGCTTCTAGGCGTGAACCAGCTCGCCCTCCAGCCCGCTCCCGCTCCCGCGTTGGCGCTGCCGGCGCTGGTCGCATCGGCCGACAACGCCACGCAACGCCGCTTCCTTGAGTTCTTCGCGGTCACCATCCGCAACGCGCATACGCGGCGCGCCTACGCGCGTGCCGCGAGTGAGTTTTTGGCATGGTGCGATGCGCGCGGAGTCGTGTCGGTCGCCGCGGTGCAGCCGCTCCACGTTGCGGCATGGATCGAGGCGCTGGGGCGCGAGGTGAGCGCGCCCACGGTCAAGCAGCAGCTCGCCGGCGTGCGCCACCTGTTCGATTGGCTGGTGACGGGCCAAGTGGTGCCGACGAACCCGGCAGCGTCGGTGCGCGGGCCGGCGCACAGCGTGCGGCGCGGCAAGACCCCCGTGCTGGCCCCCGACGAGGCGCGGCGGCTGCTCGATGCGATCGACGTGACCACGCCCGCCGGGCTTCGCGATCGGGCGCTGATCGGGCTGATGGTCTATTCGTTCGCGCGGATAGGCGCGGCGCTGGCGATGCGGGTTGAGGACGTGTTCGTGCAGAATCGGCGGCTATGGGTTCGGCTGCACGAGAAGGGCGGCAAGCGGCACGAAATGCCCTGCCACCACAATCTGGAAGAGTATATGACCGCCTACATCGATGGCTGCGATCTACGCGAGGATCGCAAAGGGCCGCTGTTCCGCACGATCGCGCGGGGCACCAGGCGACTAAGCGACACCCCCCTGCCCCAGGCGAGCGCGTTTCAGATGGTGCGACGGCGCGCCGCGGCGGCCGGGATCGAGACGGCGATCGGCAACCATTCGTTCCGCGCGACAGGGATCACCGCCTACCTGAAGAACGGCGGCACGTTGGAGCGCGCCGCGACGATGGCGAACCATGCCTCCACGCGCACCACCCAGCTTTACGATCGCCGTCCCGACGACGTGACGCTGGATGAGGTGGAACGGGTGTTGATCTAGGCGTTGTCGCTGCGCTCTGATTGGAGGAGGCATGATTCGTTCAGAACTCATCCAGAAGCTGATGCAGTGTAATCCTGATCTATCCGCCAAGGATCTCGAGCGGTTGGTGGCGAGCGTAGGCGGCGACGAACGCGACGACGCTCGCGAGCCGCCAGCTTATCGGCCGAAGCCCGCTGATGACGGGGCCGCGCATGCGCGTCTATTAGCGTCCGCGTGCGAAGGCGGCTGCGCAAAGCGCCAGCGCCGCTCCGATCAGCGCCGGAATAGTCCCCTCCCCTGTCATCGACAAGGACACGGCGGCGATCAACGTGCCGCCGGTCTGGCCGGTCAGTCGGCAGAGCGTCAGCATGCCGGCGGCGGCGCCCGCGCGCGTTACCGGGCCGGTGCGCAGCATGACATTGTTGTTGGGCACCTGGAACAGGCCGAAGCCGACACCGCATAATGCCATCGCAGCGCCGACAAGCGGCAGCGGCGGCGTAGACCGCAGCGCGAAGGCGAGGACCAGCAGCCCTGCCGCGAGCAGGCACAGGCCGCCGGCGCTCATGGCCCCGGCCCATGACCTGTCGGCGAACCTTCCGGCAAGAGGCGAGCTGAGTGCGGTAGCGAGTGGCAGGGGCAGGATGAGCAGCCCCACTGTGGCGACGCTCAAGCCCCGCTCGCCTTCGAGCAGGAAGGGCATAGACACCAGCAGACACATTTGCGCCGCGAACGCGCATATCGACGCGGCATAGGCAAGCCGCAGACGTGGGTGGCCGATCAGGTCTAGGGGGATCATCGGTCTGGTGCTTGTCCGTGCCCGGCGCAGCATGGCGCCGCCCGCCACGGCGCTGGCGAGCAGCAGGCCGGCGGTAAGGGGCGACCAGCGGTCGTGGATGACTCGCGAGATCGCCAGGAACAGCGCCCCGAATGCGGTCGCGCTCAGCAGCGCGCTAGCCGTGTCGAATTTGTCGGTCTCAGGCGGACGGTCGGGGGCGAAGCGGGCCGCCAGCGCCAGCGAGAGCAGCCCCACGGGAATATTCACCAGAAAGAGCCAATGCCAGTCGCCGATCGACAGCAGGAAAGCAGCCAGCGCCGGTCCAGCCGCCGCAGTTCCGGCGATGACCACGCCATTATACCCCAGCCCTCGCCCGAGCAGTTCCTTGGGCCAGGTGAGGCGGATCAGCGCGCCATTCACGCCCATGACCGCGGCAGCCCCCAGCCCCTGCGCGAAGCGGAAGAACGCGAGCCATTCGAGGCTGCGTGCGCTTGCGCAAGCGGCCGACATCAGTATGAACAGCGCGAGCCCGCCCATGTATATCTGTCGATAGCCCAATCGTTCGCCGAGCGACGCGGCGCCAAGCAGTGTCATCACGATCGCGATCTGGTAGGTGGTGACGATCCATGTCGTCGTCGTGGGGCCGACCCCGAAATCGCGCCCGATCGTCGGCAGAGCGATATTGGCGGCCGTGCTGTCGATCACCGTCATGGCCATGGCCAGCCACAGGCCTGTCAGCGCCCAATAGCGGCGCGGCGCCGCAAGCCCGTCAGCGGTTGCGGTTGTGGAAGCCCTGACAGCCGCCGCGTCGCTCACGTCTCCGCCAGCCCCGCATAGCGATCCGTTGTCCGGATCAGACGGTCGAGAATGCCCGGTTCGGAGAAGGCGTGCCCGGCACCTTCAATAAGATGGAAGTCCGCTTGGGGCCAAGCCTGGTGCAGTTCCCAGGCAGTGCGTGTCGGGCAGGCCAGGTCATAGCGGCCCTGGACGACGGTGCCGGGAATACCGTGGAGCTTTCCGGCGTCGCGGATGAGCTGGTTGTCCTCAAGCCAGCCATGATGAACGAAATAGTGGTTCTCGATACGCGCGAAGGCGAGCGCGAAATGCGGGTCTTCAAAGCCGCCGGAGGTTTCGGGATCGGGCAACAAGGTCAGGGTGCGGCCTTCCCATAGCGACCAGGCTTTCGCACATTCGAGCCTCACCGCTTCGTCGTCGCCGGTGAGGCGCTTGCGATAGGCGGCGCGCAGGTCGCCGCGCTCCACCTCCGGGATCGGGCGCACGAAATCGACCCATTTCTCGGGATGAATCTCGGATGCGCCGAATTGATAATACCAGTGCAGCTCGGACTCGCGCACGGTGAAGATCCCGCGCAGCACCAGTTCGCTGGTATGCTGGGGATGGGTCTGCGCATAGGCAAGCGCCAGCGCCGAGCCCCAGGAGCCCCCGAAGACCAGCCATTTGTCGACGCCCATCGCTTCGCGCAGCCGTTCCATGTCGGCGACAAGGTGCCACGTCGTGTTCGCCTCTAGGCCCGCATGCGGCGTCGAATTCCCGCAGCCGCGCTGGTCGAAAAGCATCACGTCATAATGGTCGGGGTGGAAAAGCCGCCGGTGGCGGGCCGAGATACCGCCGCCAGGCCCACCGTGGAGAAAAACGGCCGGCTTGGCGCCAGGCGTACCGCTGCGCTCGTAATAGAGGACGTGCCCGTCGCCTACGTCGAGCGTGCCGCTCTCATAGGGTTCGATCTCGGGATAGAAGGTGCGCAGCTCAGTTATGGGCTGCTTGTTGCAGCCTGCGCGGCACGAGGTCCAGCCCGGCGTGGCCGCCCGCCGCTGCGATTGCCTCACCCATCAGATGATGATGCGGCGAGCGATGGCAGGCCGGATCAGTCAGCGCGGCATCGCCGGCGATCGCGAGCGCCTGGCAACGGCAGCCGCCCCAATCGATCTCGCGCCGATCGCAGCTCCTGCACACC
The DNA here is from genome assembly GCF_900013425.1 of Sphingobium sp. Z007. Classification (GTDB taxonomy): domain Bacteria; phylum Pseudomonadota; class Alphaproteobacteria; order Sphingomonadales; family Sphingomonadaceae; genus Sphingobium. The sequence continues at coordinate 193,199 of NZ_FBXK01000002.1, read as the reverse complement.
TCCGGCATCCATTCAGTGCCTCGGAACCGGGCGAAGGCATCTGAAGCCGTCCAGATCTCGGCGAGGCTAGAATCGCGAACCGAGGGGAAGGTGAAGCCGGGCAGCGTTTCGGCGGCATGGCAAGGGAGGGCTTTGCCGGAGGGGGAAATGTTGATGAAGCGGTTGCCCCAGCCTCCCATGCAGGCTTTGGGCCGGGCCGCATAATAATCGGGCACCACATAGTCGATCACGATCCGGCCCCGGAGCCGCTCGCGTGACGCGTCCACCACGGTGTTCACGAAATCGAGTTGGTCGCGGCTCGGCAGGAGCGCGTTCCGGTTGAGCAGCGCCCAACCATAATATTGCGTGTGGGCGATCTCCATCCGCTCGGCGCCTAAAGCCTCGCCGAGCGCGATCATGTCCTCGACGCGTTCGATGTTTTGGCGGTGGATCACGAAATTAGTGGTGAGCGGCAGGCCCGCCTCGCGAATGCGCCGCGCCGCCTCCAGCTTCTTCGCATGCCCGCCGCGATAGCCGCCGATCCTGTCGCCGCCCTGGTGGCTCGAATCCTGAAAGCTGAGCTGGATATGATCGATGCCGGCGTCGAGCAGCACCGCCATCACCTCGTCGGTCAGCAGGACGCCCGACGTGATGATGTTAGTATAGAGCCCTGCCCGGTTGGCATGAGCCACAAGCTGCGGCAGGTCGCGCCGTGCCATGGGCTCGCCGCCCGAGAAATGCACTTGCAAGATACCGATGGCGGCGGCTTCGTCGAGCACGCGCAGCCATTCCGCCGTTGCTAGCTCGGATTTTGGCGCATCCATCTGCAGCGGGTTGGAGCAATAGGCGCATTGCAGGGGGCAGCGGTGGGTCAGCTCCGCGATCAGCCCCATCGGCGGCGGCGGCACGTTCATAGCTCTACGGCGCCTCGTGTCGAGAGATCCTCAAGAGCCGCGATGACATCGGTCGCGATCACGTCGCGCGGCGCATCGAAGCTCGCGGCGAGATCCTCCACGATCGCATCAATGGTTCGTGCGCCACCGACCAGCTTTAGGATCTCGACCGCGATCTCGTCGGGCATGAACAGCTTCTCGGGCGCGAGAAGCACCCAGGCATTGCGCACGGAATCGAAGCGGAACTTGACGCCGCGCCGGAAGGCGGGAGCCGATGATCCATCCGCCATCAGCTCTCCCCCGGAACAAAGGCGCCAGGCGGAATCATGCCTGGCGAGACATAGGCGAGATAGAGGCCGTCGAGCTGGCACCACAGGACGTCGCATTTGAAGCGCAGCGCGGCGAGCACCGCCTGCTGCTTCTCGATCGTATTGGCATGCTGCTTGACATAGGTCAGCGCCCACTTGCTGTCCTGCGGCGCTTGCGTGAGGCGCGGGGTAAAATAGGCGAGCGTCTCTTCGGTGATCCAGTCGTAGTTGGTGAGCATGCCGGAGACTCGCTCGGCGATGATGGTCGGCGAGAACAGCTCGGTCAGCGAGGACGCGATGGCTTCGAGCAGCGTCCTGTCGCGAACGAAGTGCACATAGGCATCCACGGCGAAGCGCGTCTCGGGCAGGATTTGGGCGGCGCTCTCGACCAGGGCGCGGTCGAGTCCCACCCCTTCGGCCAGCTTCAGCCAACGTTCGATGCCGCCGGGCTTGTCGCCATCGCCGTCATGATCCTCGATCCGCCGGCGCCATTCGCGGCGCATCTCGGCGGTGGGCAGGCGCGCCATCAGCGTCGCGTCCTTCGCCGGGATGCTAGCTTGGTAATAATAGCGGTTGAGCGCCCATGCCTGGACCTGCGCCGGGTCGAGCTTGCCGTCATGGAGCAGGCGGTGGAAGGGATGGTGGATATGGTATCGCTCGCCGCCGATCTGGCGCATCACGGCCTCCAACTCATCGGCGCTCAGCAATCGGGGGGCGGCCGTTTCCGTCATAGCATGAATTCCATGCCGTCTTCCCCGATGGTCCATCCGGCGGTTTCCGCTTCCGCCCGCTCCGGGCTGTCGGCGAGAAGAACGGGGTTGCTGTTGTTCATGTGAATGATGACCTTGCGCCTCACCGGAACGGTGCGGAAGGCCTCGATCGTGCCTTGCGGTCCCGAGAGGCTCATATGTCCCATGCGCTGGCCTGTCTTGCCACCGAAGCCGGCGGCCACCATCTCATCATCGCGCCAGAGCGTGCCGTCGAAGAAGACGATATCGACGCCGACGAGTTGGGCGCGCAGATCCTCGGGCATGGCCGCGCAACCCGGAATGAAGAGCATGCGCTTGTCGCCCTCGACGATTTCTAGCCCCACGGTCGTATCATCGACGACGATGGGCGGCGGTTCGCTGCCGCTTTCGAGATAGAGTGGCACTTTCCCTGGCACGGCGAAGAAGCGCGCGGTCAATCCTGGCTCCAGCGTGAAAGGCACGCCGAGTTGCTCGACGCTGCGCGTCACGACATCGCGCGCGAGCACCTCGAAGATCGGATTGGCGTCGAGCACGTCATGAATCCGGTGCGAAGCGTGGAGCGTGAAGGGCTGGCGCTCGCGTAGGGTCAGAAGCCCCGCGACTACATCCACATCGCCGCCGGTAAGCACGACGCCCGCGATCGGCGTATGCCGAAGGCCATCGCGCGGGTGCAGCGCCGGCGTGTCGTTGATCTGCTGGCGCAGATCGGGCGATGCGTTGAGCACGAACCAGCGCTCCCCGTCACGGCTAACCGCGACGCTGGTCTGGGTTCGCGATTTCGCTAGGGGGTCGCCGCTGCGGGCGCGACGGCACCCACCGGCATTGGAATTCCACTGGGGGAAGCCACCGCCGGCGGCTGCCCCCAGCATAATGATCTTCATGGAGTGATGCTTAGGCGCTCAGTTCGGCGCAGGCATAGCAGTTGATCTCCGCGCCGAGCGCGATTTCACGGATTTCGGGTTTCTTCCAAGCCATATCCATCTCCTGACTCTTGTGATGAGCGGAACCAAGGTATACTAGCATTTGCGATCATGCAAGAACTTAGCGGTCCGCCGGGGCCGCTGATGGCTGCCCCGCAGCGGCTCTGTTGCAAAAATCGTGAAGCTTGAGCATGCTTGGCGGAGATTGGACGGACGGAACGATGACGGATTTCAAGTGGCGCCATTTCCAGGGTGATGTGATCCTGTGGGCGGTGCGCTGGTATTGTCGCTATCCGATCAGCTATCGCGACCTTGAGGAAATGCTGGCGGAACGCGGCATTTCGGTCGACCATACGACGATCTATCGCTGGGTCCAGTGCTACGCCCCGGAGATGGAGAAGCGGCTGCGCTGGTTCTGGCGGCGTGGCTTTGATCCGAGCTGGCGCCTGGATGAAACCTACGTCAAGGTGCGGGGCAAGTGGACCTACCTGTACCGGGCAGTCGACAAGCGGGGCGACACGATCGATTTCTACCTGTCGCCGACCCGCAGCGCCAAGGCAGCGAAGCGGTTCCTGGGCAAGGCCCTGCGAGGCCTGAAGCACTGGGAAAAGCCTGCCACGCTCAATACCGACAAAGCGCCGAGCTATGGTGCAGCGATCACCGAATTGAAGCGCGAAGGAAAGCTGGACCGGGAGACGGCCCACCGGCAGGTGAAGTATCTCAATGACGTGATCGAGGCCGATCACGGAAAGCTCAAGATACTGATCAAGCCGGTGCGCGGTTTCAAATCGATCCCCACGGCCTATGCCACGATCAAGGGATTCGAAGTCATGCGAGCCCTGCGCAAAGGACAGGCTCGCCCCTGGTGCCTGCAGCCCGGCATCAGGGGCGAGGTGCGCCTTGTGGAGAGAGCTTTTGGCATTGGGCCCTCGGCGCTGACGGAGGCCATGGGCATGCTCAACCACCATTTCGCAGCAGCCGCCTGATCGGCGCAGAGCGACAGCCTACCTCTGACTGCCGCCAATCTTTGCAACAGAGCCGGCGGGATGATAGTTATGCATCACGCTAACGCATCCTCCTCAGCATCAGCATCGAGCATTCGGCCCATCGCGTAGTAATCGCCAATAACGCCTGATTCTTTATTGGCTGCCACAACATCTCCGCACACGGTATAGCCAAGCCGTTCATAAAATGCGAACGCCCGGTCGTTGCGAACAGCGACGTGGAAGATCAGGAAGAGCAAGCCACGGCGACGTACCCATTCCTCGGCGGACTTCACCAGGCTTGCTCCAAGCCCACGTCCCTGCCACCGTGTCCGGATAGCCAGATCAAAAGAGGCAAATTCTGCAGCGCCTTCGATGCACACGCTCCGTACATCTATGTAGCCGACGAGGTCGCCTATGCGTTGCAGGACGAAGATGCCTCGCTCGCCGGCTACGGCGGCGTTTAGTTCGGCAGTTGTGCGGCGCAGGAGTTCCCCTCGATCCCGGACATCGAAGATCATATGTTCCGCTTCGCGAGCGAGGGCGATCTTCAAGCGTACCAAAGCTTTAGCGTCGTCAAGGTTCGCCGGCCGTAGCTCGCTCCAGCTCTGCTTTCCGCCTACTTGAGCTATCGAACGCGCCGGCGGGAGTGGGCGCGCGTATATTACCTGTGTCATGTGAGGATCTGGACTCCCTGTAACGCGCGCGCGCGCTTTGAGATCGCGAGTTTGCCGAGGGAAAGGTGACCAGAGCGGAAAGCGTGACGTGGGGAAAGCCGCGCCGGATAGCTGAGGCTGCGCGGCCCGTCCGCTTGACGCTGTTCCCGCTTCCAAAAGGCAAAAAGCCCGAGCAGATTCCCCGCGACCGATACAAGATCAACGGCCAAGGCGAACGGTGCGCCAATGAGAAGATTGTGGGCCAGCCAGAAGGGCGCGGCCACGAGAAAGACGATCTTCATCCGCGTCGTTGATCGCTGGGTCCGCGCAATGAAAGAAGATGCACCGCCGCAAGCGGCAAGGCCGGACAGGATTCCATGCCAGGTCGCCACGGTGAGCAACAGCAGCGCGAGCAACGTCGCGCCGTCGAGCGCGAGCTTGGCAACCCGGTCACGAACCACCAGCGCGACGGTGAGCTGCATCAGGGAAAGAACGCATGCGGCCGAAGCGGTAGGCGCGCCGATCAGCGCGAAGTGAAGCGCGAATGCGCCCGCGCCCGCGCCCTGCACCATGAGCGCTCCCCGGCGCGAGGGTAGGAGCGGCCAGCTCACCACGCAGCCGAGACCAACAGCCCCGAATAGGATCGCAGCTAACCCGGTGCTCGCAAACGTTTGATCGAGGAAAAGCGACATGCACGCTCGCGTCGGGGTTGGTCCGGCTTCCACCGTGAAGGAAGAAGGTTAATGTGGCGTTGTCGTCGACCGCTTTCCCATCGCGAGTCCCGGCCACAATGGCATTTGGCTTTTGACGAGGACTGGTTCATTCTGCGTCCAGCGCGGCGCTCTTCCCCTTGGGTTCCGCCCTTGTTTGGACCAGGACAATGGTGCGTGACGCTTTCAAGCTTCTCGCCATCTCGACGTCGCTCGTGCTTTCTGGCTGCGTCAGTCCGCGAGAAATGGCCGCTCGCCATCGGGCGGCGTGTGCGAGCTACGGCTTCCAGCCTGGAACGGAGAGCTATGCGAATTGCCTTCTCCAGCTCGACGTAGGTGATTACGGCTACGGCCATCATAGGGGTGGCGTGCCGTTGTTTCCCGCCCGGCATCAGGCGCCCGCGCCGCCTCCGCCTATCGCCACGCAGGACTAAGGTCGGCTAAAGTTCACTGATGCCCCATCGTCCTGACCTATTGATCTACGCACTTTCGCTCGGAAGCGCAGCGCCCGTGGCGGCTCAGCAGGTGGTGCCCGCCAAACCACGAACCGCCGCGGGTGCGTCGAAGTTCGTCCAGGACATGCTGACCCGCGGCACAGCCGTCGCAAAGCCTTGGCCGGGTTTCGTGCGGAACAGCAGGATCACGAGCGTAGGAGTGAAAGGTGGTTGCCTCGTTACGCTCACGCTCGCCGACAAAAGCGCCCTCAGCGTGAAACTAGATCAGGTGGTTGCGATCCGACCGCTTTACTCGGCCAACGCGCCCCAGGCGTCGGTGGAGATCAAAGGGGGCGCGCAGCCCTACGAGGGTCTCGATATATTCGTCGGGGACAACGACGCGGTGCGCCGCGTCGGTGATGCCCTGGAGTTCATGCGCCAGTCCTGTGATCCATCGGCGAAGACTGGTTTCTAAACCGGCCAGCGGCGTCTCACCGACTTTTGCGAGGGCGGCTTGATCCGCACCCGACCAAGTTGGCCAACACCGTTATAATCTCATTCTAACCGTTGCGCGCACCGTCGTCGGCGCGCCGGGCATGATGTTGTTGTCGTTGTAGGCGGACGAGAAATAATCGCTGTTAAGCAGATTCTCGACGTTGATTTGCGCCTCGATCTGGGGGGTGAGCTTGAAGAATGCGGCGGCATCGACGCGGGTGAAGGCGGGCAGGATGGCGGTGTTGCTGATGGACGTGAAGCTTTTCGACTGGTGGTAGACACCGGCGCCGGCCCCCAAGCGTGGGGTGAGGTCGTAACGCGTCCAGAGCGAAGCCTGTTGTTTTGGAACCAGCGGAACCTCGCGCCCGGCCGGGGCGGCACTCGTCGTTTTGCGAATTGTCGCGTCCTGCAGCGCATAGCCCGCGCTGATCTGCCACTGGGGTGTGATCGCGCCGCTAAGGCCGAGTTCGAGCCCTTTGCTGCGCTGCGTGCCCGTGAGCACCGTCCGTGCGGGGTCATTGGGGTCGGCCGCGCGGGTGTTGGTGCGGTCAAGCTGGTAGATGGCGGCGGTCAGGTTCAGCGTCGGGCGGATATCCCATTTGAGGCCAAGCTCGTAATTGTCGAACCTCTCCGGCTCCAGCGCGGCGCTGGTGACATCGAGCGATGAGAATTGATCCCCCGACTGCGGCAGGAAGGACCGGCTATAGCTGGCGTATATCGAGACAGGTTGCACCGGCTTGAGCACCACGCCCACTCGGGGAGACCAAAGCGTGTCGGTCCGGCGATAGCTCTGCCCGGCAACCAGGTCGTCGACGTTAAGCGTGAAGCGGTCGCGGCGAACGCCGCCGATCAGATCGACATGGTCGCCGATCGAGATCTGGTCCTGCACATAGAAGGCGGCGGCGTCGGCGTTCGTGCGGATTGACCGGTAGCCGGTATTGGGAGTGGTGCGCAGCGTGACCGGCGGCACCGTGATCGGGTCGGCCAACCCGACAAAGACGCGCCGCCCCCCGTTGACGATATCACCACCCCCGAAAAAGCCGTTGATCCGCTGGTTGCGCGTGCGCTGGTCGCTAATTTCGAAGCCAGCGAGCAGCACGTGGCGGACGGGTCCAGTGGTGACCCTCCAAACAAGGTCGTTCTGGTTGAGCAGGTTCTTGCGTGTCGTGGGATCGCTATACGCTTCGAGGCCGACGCTCTGGACGCCGCCGCGCGACGTGACCGGGGTGACCGGAAAGGCGTTCCGATAGAGCTTGTCGTAATCACCATACAGGACCCGACTGGTCAGGGTCAGATTGTCGCTGAAGCGGTGCTCGACGCGCCCATTCAGGACCTTGGCCTCGAAATCGCTGACGTTGAATCCCGGCACACCGAAGAAGGTGTCGCGGGCGCCGGTGAGCGGGCGTGACGGGCTCGTCAGCGAGCCCTGAACGGCCGAGGGGACGCCTCGGTCGATCGTTCGCTTGTCGCTGTTATATTCGAAGCCCAGATCGATCCGAGTCGCACCGCCGAGCGAGAGCGCGACGGTCGGGTTGATCGCAACCCGGCGCCCGTCATAGAAGTCGCGATTGTTTCGGAACTCCTCGTAAACGGCGTTCATCCGGGTGGAGACGGACTCGCTGAGTGGCTGACTGATGTCGGCGTCGACATACCATGCGCCATATGTGTCCGCCGAACCGCTGCCGCTGATGAAGGCGTTGGCGACAGGGCGCTTGGTGACGCGGTTGATTACGCCCCCGCCGCCGCCGCGCCCGAAGATCATCGCGTTGGGACCTTTCAGAACCTCGATCCTCTCTGCATTGTAGAGGCCGCGATAATATTGCACGTCGTCCCGCAAGCCATCGACGAAGAAGTCTGCGGTGCTGCTGTTCCCGCGCAGGATGATCTGATCGCGGTGTCCCTCACCTTGGGAGATTACGGCGCCGGGGACATAGCGTAGTACATCGGCAATAGAGCGCATCGCCTGGTCGTCGATCTGCGTTTCCGTGATGATCGAGACCGCTTGGGGGACATCGTTGAGCTCGGTCGGTGTGCGCGTGGCGGTGCTGGTCGCATCGATCTGATAGCCGTCGCGGACGCCGGTCACGATGATCGTTTGCGAGGTGCTGCCGGGTCCCGGCAGGAACTGGTCTTGAGCCATTGCCGGGACGGTGAGCAGCCCGAAGCCGAGTGCAGTTCCAATACCAAGATTTCTCACCGTTGACCCTTTTGCGAATCTCTCTCACCAACGCAATAGGTGATTTGAGAGTGCGTCGCAATAGCCCTTCGGGGTGGTCGCTGTCGGGCCCGTTGACTTGCTCTCTAAAATATGAGGCCAGCGAAACGGACTACGGCAATGTTACGAAGCCCGACGAGATCACTTATCAGAGCCTGAGTTGGCTTTGCCGTTGCATTACGCCGAACGTCCTCAGCCATGACATGGAAGAGAGCCGAGCCAGTGACGCTCACCGGACGACGATCTTGCCTTTCATGCCGAAAATCGAGTGCATGAAGTGCGAACAATGCACGTCGTAGGTTCCGATCCGGTTGACAACCAGGCGCACGTCCCCGCTTTCTCCGCCTCCCAGATCGACCTCACCCTTGTTGATCGTCGACCGGCTGGCAGGGGCAATACTGGCTTGCTCGAAAAAGGCCTTGGCGACAAAATTGTGGCCGCCCCCTGCCGTGTTAACAAAGCGCAAGCGGTAGGGAACACCGCGTTGAAGCGTGATCGTGGCTGGAACGAAAGCGAAATTCTTCATGTCGATTTCGATCGTCCGGGCGTTCAACCAGTTCGGCGATTGAGCAAAGCCAGGCCCCGCGAGAAGAAGGCCGCAAACAGCGAGGCTTAGCGAGCGCATCGAACATCCCCAGTACAAGCGTATCATAGCACGGATTGAGCCGCAGGCTCATTTGGCCGTTCAAAAGCTGCATCGAAGCGAAAATCCCGAGAAAGGGACGTCAATTCCAACTTCCACGGCGCTAGATTCCGAGCCGATTGGCCTGCTTCGGCGTGCAAGGTGATGTTCATCGAGTAGGTTCGTCGTCGGAATCCGAATGGTGTACATGCAAGCGGGCTCGGTGCGAAACCCGCGTCCACCCAGGCATGCGAGGCAGCTCAAGGATCAGAAGAAGCATCAGAGCGGTTATGACAGCCAGATGATAGATCCCGTACGCGGCGCTTAACCCGACCGCTGCAGACGCCCAGAGCGTAGCTGCCGTTGTGAGCCCCGTCACGCGCCCAGCGTCGCGCAGGATGATGCCGGCGCCAATGAATCCTACTCCAGTAACAATTCCCGCAGAGATGCGACCTTGGTCCCCGATGGCGTTCGACACAAGTCCGAAGGCGCAGGCTCCTAGCGAAGCAGCCATGTAGGTTCGGATTCCGGCTTCCCTGCCGTGGTGCTCACGTTGCCAGCCAATTATGGCACCCAGCAACCCTGCCAGTAGGATGCGCGCTATATCAAGCCACCAGGGAATGTTTTCCGTAAGATACGTCAATGACTACAACCCTTGCTTCATTTTTTTTCGCGAAATTTATCATGAAATCGATCGTCGTAAGAGTAGCTGATTATAATAATCCAGTAGATCAATTAGGTGATCGAGATCCGTACGAACTCTTCCTGCTGCATCCAGGGTTGCCGAACGTAACTGTACGGAATCCCGCGCCAACAGGCGCAGGATCGCCGCTGCGCAGGATTTCGCGTCACGCGCATTATAGGATTCGGAATGGCTTGGTGCTGCAAATTCCGCTGACCCTCCCTCGTTAGGAACAATCAACGGCAGCCCTGACGCGATGGCTTCTAAGGCAACGAGACCAAAAGGTTCGGTATCCGATCCGTGCACGAGCGCATCTGCGCTGGCCAACACGGATGCAAATCGCTCACGCTCGAAGATCGGCTTAAACAGCCGGATGTGGGGATTGCCAGCGACGCGGCTGAAGATTTTGGGTCGATCGACGCCGTCGCCAAGGAGGATGAGCCCAATAGGTGCCGATTGGCCGGCTTGTTCAACCGCATCAATAACCATCGGCCAGCGCTTCTCCGGGTGATGCCTCCCGACCCCGATAAGTAAATGCGCACAAGGCGGAAGGTGGCACTCGCCCAGTAGCGCTGCCCGTAGTTGTTCATCTCGAAGATGCGGGGCGAAAACGCCGCCTTCCACGCCGAGCGGAAGCGGTGCATCGACCTGAAGTCCGCGGCCGGAATACCAACGGTCGAGCGTCCTGCCATTCGTGACAAAGGCATCGAACCTGTCGAGGAAGTGAGCAAGGTAGCGGGTGTACCACCCAAACCAACTCTCAACTTTTTGCCGCGAGGCCAGTCGTCCCACCCAACGCTGCGCGTAGGCAGTCATATGGTCATTGTGTGCGAAGAAGACTTTAGCCGCGGGCGCTCTCCAGTTGGCGACGATCCATGCGGGGCGAAACGGCGAGCTTGTCTCGACGACGTCGGGATTTAGTTCATCGAGCAGTGCCGTTACCGGAGCCCCATCCCAGAACATCCCGTAGCTTCGGTCGAACGGAAGGCGGGGTGCGGCTACCCAGAAAACGCGCCCCCCGCCGGGGCGGTGTTCGAGACGATACTCATGGCCGGGTGCGATGACAATAAGTTCGTGACCAAGATCAGCCAGGAGTCGCATTTTCCGGTCGATGTACGTTCGAACCCCACCTCCTGTCGGGCAGTAGTACTCATTGACATCAACGATCCGCATTTGAATCGACACGAGCAAGTGTTCTAGCCACTAGCAAGGTTTGCACTATAAATAGGCAAATCAGCGCGGCGCCGATGAATCCTACCAGAGCGTCTAGTGCCGGTATCGTCCAGATACGGTCTCCGCCGGGCTCGATTGCCATCATCGCAATCGTCAACAGGATCAGGAAAAGGCGAAGCTCGGTAGGACCCATTGCGAGATAGGACAGTCGCAATTCGCCCATCACTCGCGCCGCGAGGAATGTGTGAACCGACATCAAGAGGTAACCGGCCAGCGCGACCATGGCGATGTTCATGGTCACGTACGGGGAAAGGCCGATCCCGGCCACGATCATCAGATTTGCCATCCCGTCACAACTGTGATCGATGAAGTATCCGTAGGAGGGGCGCTCGATCTTACGATACCGCGCGAGGCTTCCGTCCATTGAGTCCCCAAACCATTGAACGACATAGCCGGCGAGGGACAAAAGTAACCAAAGGTGGCCAAGATTGCTCGCAATGTAGCCGCCAAAAACCATTGTGGCTCCAATCATGCCGATGGCGGTCAGGCGATCCGGCGTGATGGAAGCAGGCATTCGGGCGCAAAGCCATTGGAGAACCCGTCGTTCGCTCTTGGCAAGCCAATTCTCTTGTATGCGGCGTAGTTCGGAACGAGCAGGAGAGCCATGCATCATGGGAAAACCGGGAGCGTACGGCGCGTGATCGGTTGCGGTGACGTTCGCCCATGCAGAGCGTCAATCTCCGCCTGGCGGCCTTCCAGATAGTTCCTGCGCGAAGCAGCATACGGGTCCGGCGTGTCTTTCAACTCGCGAAGTTGTGAGTCGAACTGGACCCGGTAATCAAGCGACCCAACGATGCTTGCTGGAACCGTGTAGGTGGGCTGGTTGAACGGCTGGCCGAACGCCGACGGAAGAACCATTCGGTCGATACCAAGGCCGATGAGGTCTCTGACGGTCGTAGGGCCGATCAGCGGAAGGAACAGAAAGGGGCCGGGCTTTACGCCGTAATAGCCCAGTGTGTTGGCAAAGCCGTTCGATCTACGAGGTAGTTTGAACGGTTTTTTCCGGGCGACATCGATCATCCCGGCGACGCCGACCGTTGTGTTGATCGCAAACCGTCCGGCCGTCTCGGCCGCCTTGCCGGGTTTGAGCTGAACGAGGAAATTGAGGAATGCAACCGGTTCAGCCAGATTATTGAAGAAATTGCGGATTGCCCCACGAACCGGGCCAGGCAAGGCGCGTTGATAGGTCATCGCCACCGGCGCGACGACCGCCTTGTCAACGGTCTGGGTGATTGCAAATGCCTGTGCGTTGACAGCTTGCAACGGATCTCCCGGCGCATGACCCGGTCGAGCAGTGACCACAATGTCATTGTGTTCGACCGTCTGCTGCTCGGCGCCAATATCTATCGGCAAACCTTCCTCCGGTGACGACGGTGGCGTGGGAGCCTCAACGGGGTTTGCCGACGTTGCTTCGCCTTCGGAGCCTATAGCCGGTACCTCTTGCGGCACATGGCCGACAGGTGCCGTTTCTTGAAAAAGCACCGGCACGATCGCCATCTGATCCAGCATTACTGGAGGAGGCAGAAACAGTGCCGCAGCCACGATAGCAGTGCCCAACTCATAACCTTTCGACAGGAAGAGCTCACCTGGGCGTTGCAAGTCCACCGCCTTTGGGCCATCCTCTGCGAATGAGACGCCGCCGCAGGACGCAACCGCACCTGCCGAAAAGCCGGGACTGATTTTTTGCCTCCGAACGCCCCTGGAGAAAAAGGTAAACGGGAGAAGCTCGTCCACGCCCCGCAATCCGGTCTTGCCGCCGTGTACGAAGCGTACCGTCCGGAGCTTCTGCGCTTTCTGGTCACGCGCACAGGCGATCCGGTCGAAGCGGAAGACGTGCTTCAGGAACTCTGGCTGCGAGTTCATGCGGCCGGCGGCAGCCCCGTCGCAAATGGCCGCGCGTATCTCTACCGCGCAGCACAGAATCTTGTGCTAGACCGGATGCGGGAGAGGCGCCGACGCGCGACGCGCGACCGTGACTGGTCAGACGCGGAGTATGGGGCTGCCGGCCTAAGCGAGGCAGCCGATCCGCGCCTGAGCGCCGACCAGGCAATGGAGGAGCGGGAGCGCTCGGCAAGGCTGGAGATCGCTATCGCGGCGATTCCGCCCGCAGCCGGCCGAGTGTTCCGGCTTCACAAGCTCGATGGGCTACCGCACGCGGACGTTGCCCGAGAGCTCGGTATAACGCGCAGCGGCGTGGAGAAGCACATGGCAACCGCGATGGCTTTTCTTCGCCGGACGCTGAAGGACTGAGGCGGGATGGCTTGCTCGGCGTCTTACATTCGAACCAGGAGGCTGTCGGTGTGCTCCGTCGGCGGCGATGCGCAATGACCACGACAGAGGACATCTACGAGCAGGCCGCGCTGTGGCATCAGGGACAGCATCGCGACGACTTTGACTGGGATGGCTTTACTCGCTGGCTAGCTGCGAATCCTGAGCATCGTGCGTGTTATAACGAGATTGCGCTGCTTGATGAAGAGATCGATCGCCTACGGCCCGCTCTTCTTCCGCGCGCGGTCAAAAACAAAGGCGCACGCAAATGGCTGCGCTGGCGCATCGTCGCGGGCGCCGTTGCAGCCTCGGCCGTGGCCATCGTATCACTGCCGCTTCTGCGCTTTGACGCGCCGACCCCCTCGCCGACCTATCGCACTGCCGCCGGCGAGATGAGGTCTGTGACGCTACCAAGCGGTGCGAAAGCGACACTGGCACCGGGATCGACATTGGTTGCCAATGCCGACAATGCCCGCCACGTGCGGTTGACCGGGACCGCGTTCTTCGAAGTGCGCCACGATTCTGCTTCGCCCTTCACTGTCGAGGCAGCCGACTTCCTCGTCAAAGATGTCGGCACCCGGTTCGATGTCTCTTTGGAGAACGGTGTACTCAGGGTCGCGGTTCAGGCCGGGACCGTGTCGGTGAGCTCGGTTCGGTTCGCTCAACCCGTAGTGCTAGACGCGGGCAAGGCGCTTTTCGCAGACCCGGGACGCGGTGTGGTGGAGATCACTGCCCAGGCGACCGAGGCCGTCGGGAGCTGGCGGCAGGGTCGGCTCGTGTATAATCGCGCGCCGCTCGGGCTGGTCGTCGCCGATGTGTCGCGCTACGCAGGACGGCGGGTGGAGATCGGCCGCGACATGGCCCGCAGACGCTTCTCTGGCGTCATCACGATCGAACCGGGCGCGTCAGCCATCGACACGCTCAAGCAGCTGACGGGGTTGGATGCGAAAGTGGAAGGAAGCACTGTGCGTCTCGTCCGTGGCGCTAGCGACTAGCGTTGCCGGACCGGCAGCGGCTCAGGAGCGTGTCCTTCTGATCGACGTCCCCGCTGGTACGCTTGAAGCGATGCTCGCCGCGCTCGCCACTCAGACGAAGACATCGTTCGCGCTCGATGCTCCGCTTCCGCGGCACCGGGTGATCGCGTTGCGAGGCCGGATGACGATCGATGCCGCATACGCGCGGCTATTGGCAGGCACTGGCCTGTCCGCCCGCCGCGTGGGACCCGCGACCTTTCGGATATCGGCTGCCCCCGCCGCCCCGAACGCCGGCCCGACAGCCGCCAGCGCAGATCCAACCGTTTCATCGGACATCATCGTCACCGCCAGGAAGATGCGCGAGTTGCTTTCGCAAGTGCCGGGACCGGTCACGGTCCATGTACTGGATGGAAGCGCCGCCGCGGGCTCGGACGCTGGCACGTCGGCGGTGGCGACCCAGGTTCAGGGATTGATTGCTACGAATGGCGGGCCAGGTGCGAGCCGATTGTTCTTGCGGGGCATAGCCGACAGTCCGTTTATCGGCTTCGGACAATCCCCGGTGAGCGTGTACCTGAACGAGGCCCGGATCACTTACGACGCGCCCGATCCCGACTTCCGAATGGTTGATGTGGATCGGGTCGAGGTACTGAAGGGACCGCAGGGGCCGCTTTACGGCACGGGAGCACTGGGCGGCGTCTATCGCGTGATGACCATTGCGCCCGATTTGGTCCGATTTGCCGGCCGCTCTCGCCAGCGTCTCGCCGCCCTACTTGGTCACGGCGTCGGCGGGTCTGTCGAGGCAGTCGTCAACTTGCCCGTGCGTCAGAATCAGACCGCCTTGCGGTTGGTCGGCTACGCCGACGTCGCTCCAGGCTGGATCGACAACGCTGGAGGTCGCTCGGACGTCAACCAAACGGTCGTGCGCGGCGCTAGAGCGTCGCTTCGCGTTCTCCCGCGTGAGGGTTGGACCTTTGATTTCGTCGGTGCCGGTCAGAGCATCCGCGCGCGCGACAGCCAATATGTGGATCGCGACAGGGAGGAATTGACACGGGGGGACCGGCTGCGGGAGCCGCGGTCGAATGACGTCGTGCTCACCTCGGGGGTCTTGCAAGGCGAGCTCGGGTCACGTGTCCTAACCGTTTCTACAAGCCTCGCTACGCAGTGGACGCTTAAGGTTGACGACGCGAGCAGCGCGGCCGCGGTCCTCGGTCTGGTCGCGCCGCTGCGCTATGCCGAAACCCGCACATATCAGGTATTTGACCAAGAAATCCGCCTTGCGAACAAAAGCGGCCGAACGCCCTGGGCATTGGGCGTTTCGTACCTCTCATCCCGAAGCAGCGCTCGCGGCCGTGCATCGGAGGCCGGCCCGGTGGTCGCAGAATTGTTGGATGCTTCAAGAAGCGTCACCGAAACGGCCATGTTTGCCGAGGGTAGCCGGCCGCTTATCGACGGTCTTCGCCTCGGCCTCGGCCTCCGCGTTTTCCGCTCAACCGTCAAGGAGGACCGCGACGATGACGGCGGAACCGAAGTTCGGGCCAAGACTTCGTGGGGCGTCTCGCCCAGTGCGACGCTGTCGTGGTCGCCCTCATCAGTCTCGCTAGCCTATCTTCGCGTGGCGTCTGCGTTCCGGCCGGGAGGTCTTGATCCGTCGAACATGGAAACCCGCCGGTATGACGCCGACCAGTTGGTAGCTTTTGAAGCTGGCTTTCGACAAAATTCAATTAACGGCCGACTTCAGTTTGAGCTTGGCGCGTTCAGCTCCTTATGGTCGGACGTTCAATCGGACTATCTCCTCGATACCGGCCTTGTAGCCACGCGCAACGCTGGCGACGCAAGGATTCTCGGCGGCGAACTGACCGTCCGGTGGCGGCCGACGGCGGCTTGGTCCTTCGTCGCGGGCGCGTCCGGCCAGCGGGCTCGCCTTATTCGCGGTATCGACGGTGCCGATCTGGAGCGTGACCCGCGCCTTCCTGTTGTGCCTGGCGTGTCCGGCCACTTCGAGGTGCGGCATTCGATTAATGCTAGTTCCTGGCAGGTGTCGCCTACAGTAACCGGCCGCTACGTGGGGCGGTCTAGGCTGAGCCTGGACCCGGGACTCGATCGGCGGATGGGCGGGTTCGCCGAGTTCGCGGCGGGGCTCGAGGTCCGCAGGGGACCGTTCGCGGTGGAACTGTCCGCGACAAACATCTTCAATGCGCGGGGCGACACACTTGCCTTTGGCAATCCCTTTTCGGTACGCACAGAACGCCAGTACACACCCGCCCGCCCACGCGCCTTCGCGATCTCACTATCTCGCGACTTTTGAAGGCCGTGCAGGTCCGCTCGTTTCTAGCAAGCGGACTGCGGATTTGTTCGGCCGCGGCGTCTTCAGACAATAGACATTATTCCAGAGCGGTCGGGAAAATTGATGACGCGAGCAAGGACGCTTCCCAGCGCACCAAGTCATGCGCTGGTGATGTATCAGTCTGAGCTGGGGGCTTGCCGCTCGCATCGGAGCGGTGGCGGCGATGATGGTCGTGGCTCTATCGCACGAGCCATGCGACCTATAGCGGAACGCTATCTGCGCGCGATGCCACCTTTGTGTCGGCGTTCGAGCCACGCGAATTGTCCGGGGCCTGTGGCAATGGACTTCGATTTTCGGGACCTAACTAACATGAACATCGGGCCTTTGGGCTTGCCCATCAAACCGAGTACGCTGCCAGCCACGCTCAGGACGCTTCAGGGCGTTGTCCGGCCCCGCTTCACCCGTTGGGGTAGCCTTGCGTTCTCGCTAGCGATTCTTGCCGCCGTTGCATTTCAGCTGCGCTCCATCGATTTCATAACTCTCACCACCTTAGTACCGACGAGCGCTCTGTTCTGGTTGGCGTTTGCGGCTTCCTACCTAGCTACACCGGTGTCCGAGTGGGCGATCTTCCGGGGGCTATGGCGCTTGCCCGTCGTTGGTCTGCTTCCGTTGCTTCACAAGCAGGTGACCAATAATCTTGTCCTGGGCTACATGGGAGAGACGCAGTTCTATCTTTGGGCAAAACGCCGGGCTGAGATGGTCGCGTCGCCATTTGGTGCCGTAAAGGATGTCGCGATTCTGTCCGCGCTTGCTGGCAATGTGGCGACGATCGCCGTACTCGCTCTCGCCTATCCCATGTTCCTTGAGTTGAGGACCGGAAGCGTCGGAACCGCGATTGTCGGGTCTGTGTTTTTCGTGATGGCCGTGTCGATCGGTATCACCGCATTCGGACATCGAATGTTCACGCTTCGTCGTCCTGTGCTGATCCGCATCTTCGTCGTCCATCTCCTGCGCATTGCGGCGACGGTGACGCTCTCCGCGCTTATGTGGCATCTCGTTGTTCCCGACGTCGCAGCAGGAAGGTGGATATTGCTGGCGAGCGTCCGCCTGATGATGTCGCGCCTTCCGCTAGTCCCCAACAAGGACGTCGCGCTCGTGGGCGTTGCTGCCCTTTTCGTTGGCCAAAATCTGGAGATCGTTGCTGCGATCGTACTCGTCACAGGTATCACGGTCGCGGCCCATGTCCTCGTGGGTATCGTACTTGGATTCGTCGCACTCGCGCCCGAGACCTACCACTATAAGCGTCGTATTCGCGCTCACGCGCAGGCATGTCGCGAGCCGGGTCCTGTTTACGATGCCAAGCGGTCGCCGCCGATGCTTAAGGACCAACTCATCTAATAAAAATCTCACAATAATGAGAATATCTATGAAATATAGATTGAGGTGGATACCCGGACTTGCAACAGGTGCTATCGCGGTCGCGATAGGAACATTTGTTCATGGTTGGTATACCGGTCACTGGAGTGGATTGGTAGGAGAGTTACCGATCCGGGCCGCTATCATGATGCCTTTCTTTGTGTTAATTTACCCGTGGATTTCATCAAGTGAAAAATTCTGCGCGAAGAAGTGAGATCTGCGGAGGCTCAAGAAGGCCTTGCAAGTCATTGCGCTTATCGGGAACCTGAAGCTGGGGCGTACGACATGAACTCAGTGAATATGTCAGTTTTGTAAGTCGGTGTCGGCAGAAGCGGGGCATTTCCGCCATTGCCGTTTCCCGGAGTGCCACAGTCGGTTTCGCAGCCATCGAAGTGAGTGGCAGCAGCCGGCATTTCGATCGAAGTCGGCGTCGGCGGATGGTCCATAAACCGTGCAGAGAAGTGGCAAGCGGCTCTTATACACAAAGAGTCATCTGGTTTCGTCGTGCAGCATGGCCGGTTCTCAGCCAGCGGCCTGTTGTGGGGCCCAGATCAAATGCACCTCCCCTTGAACCGCCTTTGAAACGCGGCTACTCGGCCTCGAATCGCGTAACAGTATAACACCGCGCGGACGCAATATTCTTCAGGCAAGGCGATGGGAATGAGAACCAGGGCGGTGCTTTTAATCGGGATTTCTCTTGTTGCGATCAGCGGCAACGCGGTCGCGCAGAGCGCGTCTACCGCAATGCCGAGCAGCAAAACCGATGCCGCGAACGCGCCGACCGCTCAGGCGACTGCGCCTAGGCCATCCCGCCCGGAGATACCCGCTTCGGACCGCGACATCATCGTCACCGCCCCACTCCAGCAAAGCGAAACCGACGTCCTTCAGGGCACATCGGTGCTGAAGGGTGAGGCGTTGACCCGAGACTTGCGCCCGTCACTTGGCGAGACGCTCTCGCGTCTGCCGGGCGTGTCGGCGACCTCCTTCGGCCCTTCGGCGTCCCGGCCCATCCTGCGCGGTTTCCAGGGCGAGCGCATCCGCGTGCTGACGGACGGTATTGGCGCGATCGACCTGTCCAATACCTCCGTCGATCATGCGGTGGTCATCGACCCGCTCCTGGCCGAGCGCATTGAGGTGCTGCGCGGGCCATCGGCGCTGCTGTTCGGCTCGTCTGCGGTGGGCGGGGTGGTGAACGTCATCGACACGCGCATTCCGCGGACCCGGCCCGAGAACGGCTATCGGCTGAATGGCATCGCCACCTACGGCTCGGCCGCGAACGAGCGTTCGATCGCCGGCGCTGCTGACGTGGCGGTCGGTCCCTACCTCGTGCTCCACGCCGACGGCTCGTATCTCAAAGCCGACGACCTCAGGATCGGCGGCTACGCGCTATCGCCAGCGGCACGCGCTGCTGCGCTCTCGCAAGTCGGCTTGCCGCAAGACGTGGCACCAGGCAAGGACCCGATCGACTTCGCGGCCTCCGCTGCTATCCGAGGCAAGCTCCCCAACACCGCCGCCGAGACCTGGACGGCGGGCGTCGGCGCGTCGATCATCACCGACACGGGCCAACTTGGCGTAAGCTACAGTCGTTACGACAGCCTCTACGGCGTGCCGATCCGCTATGCGACCGAGGTGGGCCAGGCGCAGGAGTCGCCCCGGCTCGATGTCAAGCAGGACCGGGTCGACTTACGCGGCGAAGTCGAGACCGGGGGCGGGTTCCTCGACCGCATCCGCATCCGCGCCGGCCATGCCAGCTACCGCCATTTTGAGCTGGAACCGTCCGGCGAGATCGGCACGGCGTTCTACAGCAAAGGCACCGAGGGGCGACTGGAACTCCTTCAGGCAGATCGCGGTGGATGGCAGGGCGCGAGCGGTGTCCAATATTTCAACCGTTCGTTCAACATCGAGGGTGTCGAAGCCTTCCTGCCCCGCAATGAAACCAATCAGACCGGCATCTTCACGCTTCAGCAGTATAATGCGGGGCCGTTTCATGCTGCGGCCGGCGCTCGTTACGAGTGGAGCAACCAGACCGCCAAGACCGTGGGCAGTGACCCGAGATTCTTTGGCGGGAAGCGCAACTATGGCGCGTTCTCCGGCTCACTGGGGGTCGGTTACGGCGTCACCGACGCGATCCGCATCGGCCTGAACGGTTCATATACCGAGCGCGCGCCGTCAGCCGAGGAGCTGTTCGCAAACGGGCCTCATGCCGGCACACAAGCTTATGAGCTGGGCAACCCGGACTTCCGGCTGGAACGGAGCTATGGGATCGAGGCGACGCTTCACGTTCACGGTGAGCGCCTGAGCTTCGACGCATCCGCCTATTACAACCGCTTCAACAACTATATTTCGGAGCAGCAGGTCGACCAGGTTGTATGCGAGGCTGCGGCCGCACCGTCAGGCCGCGAGGTCGACCTGCCCTGCTTTCAGTACCAGCAAGCCGGCGCGAGCTATTGGGGCATCGAAGGCGATCTTTCGGCCAAGCTGTTCGAGGTGGGCGGCACGCGCATCAACGCCGACCTGCTCGGCGATTATGTCCGGGCCACCATCATCGACCGCGGCCCCGTGCCGCGCATCCCGCCGCTTCGTCTACTCGGCGGTCTGGAGGCTCAGGGCGACAAGTTCACCGCGCGTACCGAGGTGGAGCGCGTGTTCAAGCAGGACCGTATCGCCGACTTCGAGACCACTACGCCCGGCTACACCTTGGTCAACGCCAGTGTGAGCCTCAAACCCTTTGCCAACAGCAGCAGGACTTCGCTCTTGCTCAGCGCCAACAATATCTTCGACGTGGTTGCACGCCGTCATTCTAGCTTTCTCAAGGACTTCGCGCCGCTCGCCGGTCGCGACATCCGGGTCTCGCTAAGGTTCGGCCTCTGACAAAGATGTCGCGGGCAGCAGGCCTCCCCCACCTGGGATGCCATTTCAAAAGGTTACAGGGAGACGGGGTAGGGCCTGCCCCACCCCCATAATGGAGAGGTTTGTGGCAGGGACGTTGAGAAACTCGCATCGGGGGCTGATCGAACACACGGCTTTGGGTGCTTCGTTGCTGTGCCTCATTCACTGTCTCGCGCTGCCCCTCCTCTTTGCCGCCCTTCCCGCGCTCAGCAGCGTCATTCCGGTCAGCCGGACCTTTCACCTGGTGATGCTGGCGATTGCCGTGCCGACGAGCAGCTTGGCCCTTCTCTCCGGCAGGACACGACATGGCGCTTGGTGGCCCGTAATGCTTGGCGCGGCTGGGCTTATAGTGCTCGCCATCGGTGTGCTGTCGTTCGGTGACACGCCGCTGGAAACGCCGCTGACGGTTGCCGGCGCTATCGTCCTCGCCATCGCGCATGTCGGCAATCTGAAGCTGGGGCGCGCGACATGAACCAAGTGCTTGAGAGAGGGGTGGCCTTGCCCGCCACCCCCGTCGAGCCATATTCTTGCATCATGCGTCACAAGCACGAGCAGCCGGAAGGAGAAGCGCTTGCAGAGGCCGCACGCTCCGCCTTTGAGCGCGTCGGTGAGCAGTGGACCGATATGCGGGCTCAGCTATTCAATGTCATCGTCGGTCTCGACCGACCCGCGTCGGCTTACGACATCGCCGATCGCTTTTCGGAACAGCGCGGCCGGCGCGTAGCCGCAAACTCGGTCTACCGCATTCTCGACCTGTTCGTGGCAGCCAACATCGTCACTCGCGTGGAGGTTGCAAACCGTTACCTACCCAATGTCCACCCCGGCTGCGTTCACGACTGCATCCTGCTTTTCTGCGAGCAGTGCGGCAGGATCACGCATTTGGACGACGACAGCATTGCGACAAGTATCCGGGGTGCCGCAACCAATGCGGGGTTTCGGCCAACAAAGCCGGTGATCGAAGTTTGCGGCCTATGTGAGGCGTGCAGCAGATAGACCCCACAGATCGACCAATGTCTGTCAAACGGTCGATTGAGCGAGGGTTGCGCCGATCGTGTCCGAGGTCGCCGAAACGGCCCGTTTAGCTTCCGAAAACAGTCCCTTGTTTCCTTATCCGAAATCCGGCTAGGTCGTGTCGAGTTTTCGGAGAAAGCCTTTGCTCGTCGGCTATGCGCGCGTGTCCACCAGGGACCAGTCCCCTGCCCTTCAGCTCGACGCGCTCCGGCAAGCCGGATGCGAGAAGGTGTTCATGGAGAAGGCGTCGGGCGCGCAGCGCGATCGGCCCGAACTGAAAGCCGCGCTCGACTATCTCCGCGCTGGCGACACGCTGGCGGTGTGGAAGCTCGATCGGCTCGCGCGCTCCGTCCGGCAGCTCGTGGAGACGGCCGAAGATCTCGCAAAGCGCGAGATCGGCCTTCGCGTGCTCACCCAGGCGATCGACACCACCAGCCCCGGCGGGCGGCTTGTGTTCCACGTCTTCGCGGCCGTGGCGGAGTTCGAGCGTGAGCTGACCTTGGAGCGCACCCATGCCGGACTTGCCCAGGCGCGGGCGTTGGGGCGGCGCGGCGGGCGCAAGCCGGCGATGGGGCCGGCCGAGATCAAGCGCGCAAAGGCGATGCTCGCAGATCCGACCATTACGGTGGAGGAAGTGGCGCAGCAGATTGGGGTGCAGCCATCGACGCTCTATCGCCACATACCGGGCGGGCGCAGCTCGTTGGACCGGCCGGCGAGTGAATGAGGCCGTCATTCGACGGCCGCGTTTGCCCCACCCACCCAACCCTTGGGCTGGGCCGCAGGCTCGGCAGTCAGGCGAACAGGTCGCTGATCGCGCGCAGCCGGAAGGCATTAAGCCAACGGCGCCGGCGATGTTCGATCGCGTCATGGACCATGTGGCACCGCTGACACAGCGCCGCCAGGTTGCGCGGCCGGTTGTCGCCAGGATCATGGTTCAGGTGCGCGCTGGCGAGGACCACGCGCGTGACCCGCAGTTGGGTGGGCGGATCGATGCCGGTGAGTCCGGGTTGCGCACGCGCCAGCTCGTCCGGCGATGGCAGACGGCGAAGCCCCCTGCCCTGCCCGTCGCGCCAGGTCGCCGCGTCTTCGTCCCACCAGACGCCATCGCCGAGGTGCAGCACGTCGCGGCCGTGCGGGCGTCGGCAATGCTCGCAACGTCCCTTGGCGCGGCCGAAGCGGATGAGGTTCGACAGCTCGCGCCAGTCGATCGGGTAGAGCCAGCGGTGTTCGCGCGCGATCGGCATGATGATTCTATGAGTCATCGCCCAAGAGAACGAAAGAAGAAACTTCGCGCTCCAGCTAGGATATTCAATGCCTGGTTACGCTCCTCGCTGAGCGTCGGCGACGAGCTGGAAGCCATGCTTCTGGACCACGCCCAATAGTTGCCGCGCGGGGCCGCTGGGGCGCACGGTGACGACCTCCCACCGCCCGATCGTGCGGGTGCTGATATTCAACCCACGCGCGAACGTCGCGCGTGTAGCGCGGCTGTCCTCGCGTAGCTTCTTGATCGCCGCAGGGCCGAACACGGGCGGCAGCGGGGGCTGGTCGGGAACGGCCATGCCAGATTCAAGCGGCCGAGGTCGCTGCGTCATGCAGCTCGGCTACGGCGACGAGATTAACCAGCGCTGCGAGCGGGAACATGTCGATCTTGCCGCGCAGCAGCTCGCCCAGCCGCGAGCGCGCGATGCCGAGCCGCGCCGCCGCGGCATCGGGCGGCAGGTTCCAGGCTCGCACATGCGCGGCAAGCGCCGACATGAAGTCGGAGCGCGCCGTCAGGTCGGCGGCTTCGGCCGGGCTATCGCTGATCGCATCCCAGACGCTTCCGAACGTCTCGACCTTCATCGTTCATCCTTTCGCGCCGGCGTCAGGCGGCGGCCGGCCTGAAATTATCAATTTCCACCGAGCGATCGGCGAAGGTCGCGGTGAGGTGCAGCTCGCCACCCATCGCCGCGATCAGCTCGCGCAGCGTGCTCACCTTCATGTCGGGACGGCGCACCAGCTTGGAGATGGCGGGCTGCTGCACGTCCAGCACGTTCGCCAGCTCCTCTTGGCTAATGCCGAGACCTTCGCGCAACTGTTCGAGGCTCACCATCTCTGCCGCCAGCTCGGCTTGGCGAGCGTCGCTGCGTGCCCGCCGTTCAGGGCTCCAATCCTTCATAAGGTCGGAAAACGGGCGATGTCCGCTCATTTCAACAATCCTTCCTGCCTCAGTTCGTCCAAGTAAACGTCGTAGAGTTCGTCGGCGACCGGGATCATCCGCTCGTAGAAACGGTCGTCCCCGGTCTTGTCGCCCCCGATCAGCAGGATTGCCGATCGCCGCGGATCGAAGGCGTAGAATACGCGCAATGGCCGTCCCCCGCTCTGAATCCGCAGCTCGCGCATATGCGAGTGCCGCGAATTGTTGATCCCCGACGAGTGGGGAAAGCGCAGGTTCGGCCCCTTCGCCATCAGCAAACCGACCGCGAAGCGCATGGCATCCTGATCGGCGTCGCTCAGATCGGTGAACCAGTCTCCGAACTCGTCGGTGTTCTCAACGTCCCAGCTCATTAGCCGCTGTATTCCATCTAGGGAATATAGACGAGAGTGCTTGCCAGATCAATAAGCCACGTTCGCCAACGATCGGGCCGGTCGGGCGCGCCCGTGCGGGCCGCGCTCTATCTCCGCTTGCGCTCCGATCGAGCCGCCGTGCCGGCGTCTCGCCCCATGCGGGCAACGATCGCTCGCGCGGCGGGGCGAGCCCCGCGACGGGCGCCGGCGTCGCCGGCGAGATCCATTTGCTCAATTGGGGAAAGGGGCGCGCCGCCCCCTCTCCCCAGCAACGACAATCAGCCGGGCCGTGGCTCCCTCGCTGCGCTCAGTGCGCCCGCACCACCCCGTCGGATTCTCGCTGCCCCCCTCACCTCCGGCTGTTCGCCACGAGGCAGGGTCGCAGGAGCGCCTGCAACCCGCAGCGACCTGAAAAGGAGTAGTGAAATGACCATCCAGCACATCCATTGGAGCAACCTTGTCGCCAGCCCCCGTAACGTGCGGAAGGTGAAGGCCGGGATCGAGAGCCTAGCCGCGAGCATCGCCGCCGATGGCTTGCTTCACAACCTGACCGTCACCGCGCGCGAGGATGGCAAATCGGAAGTGGTCGCAGGCGAGCGCCGCCGCCGCGCGATCATCCAGTTGGTGAGAGCCGGGACGTGGCCCCGTGACACGCATATTCCGTGCGAAGTCCGCGAGTGCGAAGATGCCACCGCGATCAGCTATGCCGAAAACGCGCAGCGTGTCGCCATGCACCCGGCCGACGCCATCCGCGCCTTTGCCACGCTCGCCAGCGAGGGCCATGACGAGCCCGCTATCGCTAACCGTTACGGCTACGACCCGCGCGAGGTCCGCAAGATGCTGACGCTCGCCAGCCTTAGCCGGAGGGTCTTGAACGCGCTTGCCGCCGACAAGATCGACGTAGCGACCGCGCAGGCATTTACGCTGACCGACGATCACAAGCGTCAAGAAAAGGTGTTGCGGGTCGCGCGCACAGCCCATGAGGTTCGGCGATTGCTGACTGATACCAAGGTGACGACCGGGCACCGGCTGTTCCGCTTCGTCGGGGCGGACGCCTATTCCGAGGCAGGCGGCGGCATTACCCGCGACCTGTTCGCCAAGGATGGCGAGGGTTATGCCGACGACCCCGCGCTGGTCCAGCAGCTTGCGGACGCCAAGTTCGAGGCGCTGGCGAGTGAGGCCGAAGAGGCGGGCTGGGGCGAAGTGATCGCGTCCGAGCAGACGCCCTACGAAACCTATCAATGGCACCGCGTTTACCCCGACGATGGCGAGGGCTATTCGCATGGGACGAAGGCGGGCGCGGTGCTGCTCATCACCGTTACGGGCGACGGCGCTCCCACCACCATCGCCTATACCAAGAAGGCCAAGCGCTCGCACTCAGCGGGTCGAATGGTGCCCCCCTCCCCCGTCCGCTCTACGACACCAAGACGACCGAGGAGCTTTCGCGGATCAGGACCGCCGCGCTGCAATCCGAGGTCGCGCGCAATGCCCAAGCCGCCCTTGCCGTGTTGCTCGACGCGCTGTTGCCGATGCTTCGCGGCGGTTACGCGCCATCCCATGCGGTTCAGCTTCGCGCCGGGTCTGGCATACAGGAGCCGGTGCAGGTCTATGACAGCAACAGCCTTGAAATGGCATCGCCGTTCGACGGGGTGGCGACGCTCTTTACGGGGTGACTACACGAAAGTGCATTCTGCGTACGGCAGGAGCGAACGAGCAGTGAACGCCGGAGTTCAGCCGGATGCCGTGCTGTCCTGATCGATCACTGCTGCTCGTACACCGAGCAGCCACGGCACCCAAGCCAGCGCATATGCGGCCCAGAGGTATTCGTACCATGGCATTGCATGACCCAGTTCAGCGAAGATGCCGAAGACGCACAGTACGGCAGCCCCTCCGAACACAAAGCTGGCCGCGACCGTGCGGATCGGGCGATCCCACCGGATCGTGGCAAGGCGGGTAGCTGGGTTGTAGTGCCCGAGACAAAGCCACGCGATGCCCAGAACGACGGGCGATGCGATGATCGTCACCAGAATGCTGCCGTACATGGGGATGCCGATGCTGTCGCCATCCGGGGGCAGTACTCCCGAGCGGAGCACCTGCGGCCAGTAGATGAAGTTCAGAACCGGATAGAAGGCCAGCAGCAATCCGGTCAGGATCCACAGCGGCCTGGCGCTTGTCGGCATCGTCGATCTCCTGGTCTTGCCTTGCCGGCTGCTGCGCTCAACGCCGAAACGGGATGACGACGGCCTGGTCGAGAAAGGCGCGCATGCCCTCTTCTTCGACGGTGCGCCGGAAGGCGGCCCATGCGGCATCGTCGGTGACGAAGGGATCGTCCCACACCGTCGAGGTGCCGCTCTGGTTCACCACCTCCAGCGTCCAGCCCGGCTCGTCTTCGAGGCCGATGATGTGGACCTCCACTGTGATGCCTTGCTCGGTGATGGTGCCGGACAGGCCGGAGGTGACGATGTTCGGATCGCGTTCGCCTGTCATGCACCTGTCCTTGTTTCGCCGGAGCGCTGTGCGCCCGTACCTTCCAGCGCCTTGTAGAGCGCCGTCTTGCCGATCTTCAGCCGCGCGGCCGCCTCGCGCACCGTCAGGCCTGCAGCGATGTGCGCGCGCGCCTTGCGCAGCTTGTCAGGTGTGACGACCGGACGCCGCCCACCCTGCGCCCCGCGCTCACGCGCGGCACGCAGGCCGGCTTGCGTGCGCTCACGGATCAGGTCGCGTTCGAACTGGGCCAGGCTGCCGAAGATGTTGAACACCAGCATCCCGCCCGGCGTCGTGGTGTCGATATTCTCGGTCAGCGAGCGGAATCCGATCCCGCGCGCTGCCAGGTCGCCGACCTGCGCGATCAGATGGCGCATCGAGCGACCGAGCCGATCAAGCTTCCAGACGACCAACGTGTCGCCGGCCCGCAGATAAGCGAGCGCCTCGGCGAGCCCCGGCCGGTCGGCCCTGGCACCCGACGCCTGATCGTCGAACGTGCGCTCGCAACCGGCGCGGACCAGCGCGTCATGCTGGAGCGCCAGCTTCTGGTCAGCGGTGGAGACACGCGCGTAGCCGATCAGCGCCATGCGCGGGTCCGAAGTGTCCGTTTTCCCATCTTGACGCGATCTTGTCCGAATCGCCGTCGAAGGTCCAGAGTTGACGGACACATTCACGCTGGCCGTCCAATCACCGTTTCTGGGAAACAAAGAAAATCATCATGTAAGAAGTGCCTGAAGCGGCACGCGCGAGCTGATCGTCGCAGACGATCGCAGTCAGTGAACGCTTGATCCTTCAGTTACTGGAGGTTCTATGTGTGCCCGATGAGCGATTCGAGCGAAGAACCCGGTTGCGGCTGCCATGGCGATACTGGGAGGGCTGCGACCGATCCGGCTTACCGCCGCGCGTTGTGGATCGTTGTCATCCTGAACGTCGGCTTCGGCCTCTTAGAGCTTGTTGGAGGCTTCCTCGCGGATAGCCAGGCGCTGAAGGCCGACTCCCTCGACTTCCTAGGCGACGGCTCAATCACCTTTGTCGGCTTGCTCGCGCTCACCTGGGCCGAAAGGACTCGCGCCAAGGTTGCGCTTACTCAAGGAATTTTTCTGGCGCTGCTTGGCCTGTGGGTGATCGGCATGGCCGTGTGGCGGGCGATGGACGCTGTGCCGCCCGAGGCGGAGCTGATGGGGGGTATCGGCGTCGCGGCCCTTGTCGTGAACGTCACGTCAGCACTGGTCCTCGCCCGCTTTCGCGAAGGCGGCGACGCTCAGGCGCGTGCTATTTGGCTCTTCTCTCGCAACGACGCGATCAACAACCTTGCCGTCATTGTCGCAGCAGGCCTCGTCTTCTGGCTCGAGAGCGCTTGGCCGGATCTCATCGTCGCTGCCGGGATCGCGGTCATCTTCCTTCACTCGGCCCGCGAGATAATCGGCGACGCACGTAAGGAGCTTGGGGATCTGCGATGAGGTTGAAGCCGCGGGCGATATTCCTGCTCCTATCTTCGTGCGGGGCGATCGCGCCTGCGACGGTGCCCGTGGAGTGAGAGGACGTCCGGGACACAACCTGCTGCTGAAGCGTCAACCAGAGACCGGAGGGCTGCGAAAACCTCCGGCTTTGCCCGTCGCCCCGCTATTGACGCTCGTGGCGGTGCTTACCGGGGATCAACTGGCGAAGGTCGCCGCCTTTGCCTACGTCGCGAGCGAGGGCCCGGTCAGTGTAGGGCCCTGGCTCACCATTACGGCCGGGATGAACCGGGGCGTTGCTTTCGGCCTCGCGACAAGTACCCATCCCTTGCTGCTGGTGGCGATCGCCGCCGCCATCTCAACCGCCCTTGCGATAATTATCCGGCGCGCCGCGAGTAGGCTCCGGCAAGTGGGGTTGGCTGCGATTCTCGGTGGGGCGGTCGGGAACATCGCCGATCGGGTGCGCTTCGGCGCGGTGCGCGATCTGATCGATTTTCATTGGGGTTCCTGGCACTGGCCCACCTTCAATCTGGCGGACTCGTTCATTTTCGCGGGCTTGGTGCTGATCCTCGTGCTGCCGGAGCAATCGCGTCTCGCGCGCACGCCGGATGCTCCGACATGATGAAGGCGGACGACCAGGTGAAAGCGCGAAACCATGATTTGCCGCGCGACGCCCGCATCGGCAGCACGGCAGCACTGCTGGCTTCCCCCTGCGGTCTTGCGCGGAAAGCCTGCTACCGCCTTGGCTCAAACCGGTTCGAAACGTGCCTGACTACCGACGTCGCCTGTAATGTGCCGGACCAGAATCCGCGCGTCGAGCGGATCAGGACGCCCGCGCTGCGGGCGGACCCTTTCAGACAGTTACCTGATCCAAGTTACAAGCAGGAAGATTGAATGAGCGACACCTTCGACATTGTCGTCATCGGCGGCGGCACTGCCGGCTATCCGGCCCAGTCGGCCCCAAGCTGCGATTTTGGCCAAGTCGGAGAACGTTTTGGGAACGTGGCATTCGGTATTGACGATGGAAATCATAGAAGAGGACAGTTCGCTCCATCATAGGGAGTGGGTTGATGGATCGGAGTATTCCGGGCGGGGATTTGATCGGACGATGGAGCCTGAGCTTTGCCGATATTGATTTTGTAAATTCGAAGCCGGCCCTGACGCGCCTTGGCCTCGCCGCGCAGCTGAAATTCTTCGCTTCCCTGGGGTTTTTCGCGATCGATCCCGGCTCAATCCCTACCGATGGCCTCTCGTATCTGGCCGAGCAACTCGGTGTCGAGGCTGGCGAGATAGCCGGTTATGACTTTTCCAGTCGGACAGCACGACGGCATTGTGCGGAGATCCTGATCCATCTTGGATATCACCGCATGAAGCGGGTGGATCGCGCGCAATTGACGGAATGGATTGCTGGCGAGCTGTGCCCGGGCGGCCAGTCGATCAATGCCATGCTTGAGCATGTTTTCCTGTGGTGCCGGGACCGGCGTATTTATGGGCCGTCGCGCAAGGAGCTTGAACGTGTCGTTCGCTCACAACGGCAAGATTATCTGGACACCTGGCTGATCGGAGCCAGTGATCGGCTTTCGTCAGATGCGGTGGCGTTATTGGAAGCCTCGCTTGCCGATCCGGACAGCTCGACCGGATTCAACAGGATGAAGGGTGACGCCGGACAGGCAACGCTCGACAACATTCTCGACGTGACCGAGAAACTCGCCTTTATCCAGAGACTTGATCTTCCCCATGATCTCCTGACGGCTACGGGCAAGCCATGGGTCGATCAGATTGTTCGCCGCGTTGCCGGTGAAAAGGCCTCGGAGATGCGCCGGCATGCGCCGGCGCGACAGCTCGGCCTTTATGCGATTTATCTAATGTCGCGGGAGGCGCA
Source organism: Sphingobium sp. Z007 (assembly GCF_900013425.1). GTDB lineage: Bacteria > Pseudomonadota > Alphaproteobacteria > Sphingomonadales > Sphingomonadaceae > Sphingobium. The sequence goes on along the minus strand of NZ_FBXK01000002.1, from coordinate 163,108 downwards.
ACTCACTGACGCGATGATCGACCTGCTGATCGAAACCGTTCACAAGATCGGAACGCGCTCGAAACGCAAGGTGGTGGGCGATATCGCGAAAGACATCGAGCGGGTCTATGGAAAGGAGCGCCTGCTGGTCGAGATCGCCAGCGCCTCGATCAATGAACCATCGGGGCGCATCTGCGATGTCATTTTCCCGATCGCCGGTAAGGCCAAGCTGGCGGCGATCGTCAAGGAGAGCCATGCGAAGGGCGCTCTGGACCGGCGCATCTACAAGGTGATGCGTGGTTCCTGGGCCAATCATTACCGGCGCATGCTGCCAAGCCTGCTTTCCGTACTTGAGTTCCGGTCGAACAACGCGGTGTGGCGGCCGGTCCTGGCGGCCCTCGACTGGATCAGGAGCAAGGTGGATGGCGGATGCCGCTTCGTGCCATTGCAGGATGTTCCGATCGATGAGGTGATTCCAGCGCGATGGCGCAGTTCCGTCATTGATGACGATGGGCGGGTAAACCGGATCAGCTATGAGCTTTGCGTCCTGACGCAACTGCGCGACCGCATCCGCTCCAAAGAAATCTGGGTGGTCGGGGCGGATCGCTATCGCAATCCCGATGACGATCTTCCCAAGGACTTCGAGATCAGGCGAGATGCGTACTATTCCGGCCTCAGCCTGACGCCAGATGCGCAGGCGTTTTGCGCCTCGATCCGGGAGGAGCTTGAACGGGAACTGTTGCTCCTCAATGCCAATATTCCACAAAACGACAAGGTCCGGCTCCTGTGGCGCGGCGACAACCGGATATCGATTACACCGTTCAAGCCCTTGCCCGAACCGAAGGGTCTCGCTTCGATCAAAAGCGAGATCGGTCAGCGCTGGCCGATGACCGGACTGCTGGACGTGTTGAAAGAGGCTGCTCTGGACACGGGATTGATGGATGCTTTCGAAACGTCGGCCTCGCGGGTTACCCTGTCGAAAGCAGCCTTGGCTCAGCGTCTTTTGCTGTGTCTCTATGGCTTGGGCACGAACGCCGGGCTCAAGCGGGTCGCTGGCGCAACACCCGATGTCAGTTACGAGGAATTGCTGCATGTCCATCGCCGTTTCATCCACGCGCCAGCGCTGAGGGAGGCGTGCGCGCGGGTAGCAAACGCGACACTGGCAATCCGCAATGCCGCAGTATGGGGAGATGCGGGCACGGCATGCGCGTCCGATTCAACGAAGTTCGGCGCGTGGGACCGCAACCTGATGACGGAATGGCACGCCCGCTATGGCGGCCGTGGCGTCATGATCTACTGGCATGTGGAGAAGCGCGCGACCTGCGTTTATTCCCAGCTCAAGCGGTGCTCTTCCTCGGAGGTCGCCTCCATGATCGAAGGCGTGCTACGCCATTGCACCGACATGGAAATCCAGCGCCAGTACGTCGATAGCCACGGCCAGAGCGCAGTCGGCTTTGCGTTCTGCCGACTCCTTGGATTTGAGCTTGCCCCGCGGCTGAAAGCAGTGGCACGCCAGAAACTGGCCCTTCCCCAAGCCGGCATGCGCACGCGGCTTTCCAATTTACTGCCGATCCTCTCCAGCCCGATCGACTGGGACGAGATCGAGCAACAATATGACGAAATGGTCAAATATGCCGCTGCCATGCAATCGCGCACCGCCGATCCGGAAGCGATCCTGCTCCGGTTTGCCAGAGCCGAAGTGATGCACCCGACCTACAAGGCGCTGAGTGAACTCGGCCGCGCGGTCAAAACAATCTTCCTATGCCGGTATTTGCGTCAGGAGGCATTCCGCCGCGAGATCCACGAAGGGCTGAATGTGGTTGAGAACTGGAACGGCGCTAATGGTTTCGTGTTCTTCGGCAAGGGCGGCGAGATCGCCACCAACCGCATCCATGAGCAGGAAATCTCCGTTCTGGCGCTACACCTCCTGCAAGCGTCGCTGGTGTATGTGAACACCCGCATGCTTCAGACCGTACTGGTTGAGCCGAAGTGGGCGGGGCGGATGACGCCGGAAGATTATCGTGGTCTCACGCCGTTGATCTACAGTCATGTGAACCCTTATGGCCGCTTCGACCTCGACCTGAACGACCGGATTGATTTTGGACGGCTTGCAGCGTGAGGCGGCTGATCGGCCTATAACATTTGGGTACACCCCAGAGTGATAGGGCCGAGTGACACCATTCGTCTGTCACAAAAGGGTGGGTTTGCGCTCAATGTGACGATACACTGCAAGAGCCACCCTAATGTGACGGATTTTGCACTTGGCTCGTATCGGATATGCCCGCGTCAGCACCACGGACCAGGATCTGGATATCCAGATTGGCCGCCTCAAGAATGCAGGTTGCGAAATTATCCGTTCCGAGACCGGATCGGGGGCCTCGCGGAGCGGGCGCACGGAACTGGAAACGATCATGCAGTTTATGCACACCGGCGACGAGCTGGTCGTGCTGCGGCTCGACCGGCTCGGCCGCTCCACGCGCGATGTCCTGAACCTGGTGCATGAGCTTGATGAAAAGGGAGCTTCGCTGCGCATCCTTGAGCCAGAGGTGACGACGGCGGGCGACATGGGGCGAATGGTCATCACCATACTCGGCATGGTCGCCGATATGGAGCTGAAGTTCATCAAGGATCGTCAGCGCGCCGGGATCGAAGCGGCGCGCGCCGAAGGCGTTTACAAAGGCCGGAAGAAGAACGTCGATGACGATGAAATCCGCCGTCGCCTTGCCGCCGGCGCCAGCAAGGCCCGCGTTGCCCGCGACCTGAAGGTCTCACGAATGACCGTCTATCGGGCGCTCGACATTATTCCGTCACAGACCAAACTGCCGGAAAAGCCGCCCACTGCCAGCATCGCCCTGCATCTGATTATCGAGAACTTCAACAAGCGTGGAAGAGGTAGAAAACCCGCTCGGGAGCGGATTGAGGCGATGCTGGAACGCGACTACGCCATGGTAAAAAACGGCAATTGTGATTACAAACTGACCGTCGCCTATGACCCCGATCCGGATGGCATTTCCCTTGATGAGGAAATCCAAAGCCTCCTCTCCGAGATGTTCAACATCGCAGAGAGCTACAATTGCTCCATGGAAGCCGATATCTACGAGGTCGGTGGTCAGCAACGGTCCTGGTAGAATCAATCAAGCGTTCAGTGTTCGTTCTTCAACCTGGCCAAAATCGCAGCTTCGGGCCGACTGGGCCACGTACCCATGATCAAGGCGGCTTCATCGAACCGGCCGAAGATCATGTAGAGCAGCACGAAGATGATCAGCAGCGTCGCCGGCACGACCAGCTTCAATTTGGCGACGGCGCGCTCAAGATATTCGAACTGGCCAGAATAAGCGATGCTGACGCCGGGCGTGAGTTTCACCTGTTTCGCGACCGCACGCTGGAGGTCGCCGACCACAGAGGCGAGATCGCGGCCGCGGACATCGACATAGACCCAGGTCGATGGCCGGGCATTTTCGGTCTTGAGCATCGGCGGCCCTTCAGCGACCGAAACCTTCGCTACCGTACCGAGCGTGATCTGCTGCCCCGACGGGGTCAGGACCGGCAGTGTTCGCAGCCCTTCGAGGCTGTCGCGCAGTTCGCGCGGATAACGGACACTGATCGGATAGCGGGCCAGCCCCTCGACAGTCTCACCGATCGTCTCGCCGCCGATCGCGCCCGAGACGATCGATTGCACGTCGGTAATGTTGAGCCCGAACCGCGCCGCTGCGGCGCGGTCAATATCGACATCGACATAGCGCCCACCGGTCAGCCGTTCGGCCAGCGCAGAACTGACGCCGGGCACGGTCTTTGAGACGGTCTCAATGTCGTGGGCGACGCGATCGAGCTGGGCGAGATCGGCGCCCGATACCTTGACCCCTATCGGGCTCTTGATCCCGGTCGCCAACATGTCGATGCGATTACGGATCGGCGGCACCCAGACATTTGCGAGGCCAGGCAGCTTCACCGTTCGGTCGAGTTCCTCGACCAACTTCTCCGGTGTCATCCCTCGTCGCCATTGGTCACGGGGCTTGAACTGAATGGTGGTCTCGAACATTTCGAGCGGCGCGGGATCGGTCGCGGTCTCGGCGCGGCCGGCTTTGCCGAATACGCTCTTGACCTCGGGCACGGTCTTGATCAGCCGGTCGGTCTGCTGAAGCAATCGCGAGGCTTTGGCCGCCGACAGCCCAGGCAATGCCGAGGGCATGTAGAGCAGGTCGCCTTCGTCCATGTTCGGCATAAACTCACCGCCAAGGCGCGTGAGCGGCCACGCTGTGGTCGCAAAAGCGAGCGCCGCGATCAGCAGTACCGTCTTCGGCCGCTGCATCGTCCAGTCGAGCGCGGGCCGGTAGAGGTTGGTCAGCCACCGATTGACCGGATTGGACTGCTCGGGTGGGATCTTCCCCCGGATGAGCAAACCCATCAGCACCGGCACCAATGTCACCGACAGGATTGCCGCCGACGCCATCGCGTAGGTCTTGGTGAAGGCGAGAGGTGCGAACAGCCGCCCCTCCTGTCCCTCGAGTGTGAACACGGGAATGAAGGAGAGCGTGATGATCAGCAGGCTGAAGAACAGCGCCGGGCCAACCTCTGCGGCGGCCTCTGTGATGACGATCCACCGCATCTCGCCATCAAGATGCGCGTCCGGGTGATCCTGTTCCCAATGCTCAATCTTCTTATGGGCATTCTCGATCATGACGACGGCGGCATCGACCATCGCGCCGATGGCGATGGCGATGCCGCCGAGCGACATGATGTTGGCATTCACTCCCTGGAACCGCATCACGACAAATGCGGCCAGCACCCCCAAGGGCAAGGTAAGGATCGCGACCAGCGCCGATCTGACGTGCCAAAGGAACAGGCCGCAGACGATCGCGACGACGATGAACTCCTCGATCAGCTTGTGGGTGAGATTCTCGACAGCGCGGTCGATGAGCTGCGAACGATCATAGACCGTCACCACCTCGACGCCGAGCGGCAGACTTTTCTTCAGGTCGGTGAGCTTGTCCTTGACCGCCGCGATCGTCTCGCGGGCATTCTTGCCCGAACGCAGGATGACGACGCCGCCGGCGACTTCGCCCTCGCCGTTCAATTCGGCGATGCCGCGCCGCATCTCCGGGCCGATCTGGATCGTGGCGACATCGCCTAGCCGGACGGGCACGCCGCCCGCCGCAGTCTTCAAAGGAATGGCGCGAAAGTCGTCGAGTGTTTTCAGATAGCCTGAGGCGCGGACCATATATTCGGCCTCGGCCATTTCCAGCACCGAGCCGCCCGCTTCCTGATTGGCTTGTCTGATAGCGTCGACCGCCTGGGCATGGGTGATGCCATAGGCGGTGAGCTTCACCGGATCGAGCAGCACCTGATACTGCTTGACCATGCCGCCGATGCTGGCGACCTCGGCGACGCCGGTTACCGTCTTCAGCTCGTAGCGCACGAACCAGTCCTGAAGCCCGCGGAGCTGCGACAGATCGTGCCGACCGGTCCTATCGACCAGCGCATATTCATAGACCCAGCCAACCCCGGTCGCATCCGGCCCAAGCGCGCTGCGGGCGCTGGCCGGCAAGCGCCCCTGCACCTGGTTGAGATATTCGAGCACGCGGCTGCGCGCCCAATAGAGATCGGTGCCGTCCTCGAAGATCACATAGACGAAGCTGTCGCCGAAGAAGGAATATCCGCGCACGGTCCTCGCGCCCGGCACCGAGAGCATCGTGGTAGTGAGCGGATAGGTAACCTGATTCTCGACAATCTGCGGCGCCTGTCCGGGATAGGAGGTGCGGATGATGACCTGCGTGTCGGAGAGGTCCGGCAGCGCATCGATCGCGGTCGATCGCACCGCCCAGACACCCACGCCGATGAGGGCCAGTACGCCGATCAGGACGAAGAAGCGGTTCCTGACCGACCAGCGGATAAGATGGGCGATCACTGGCCCGCCACCTTGGTCATGCGCCGAACAGTCGGTCCCGTAGGCGGCCGATCAAAGCCGAAACGCACGCGGTCGCCGGTCTTCAGGCCCCGCGCGATCTTGGGGTCGGGAAGCTGGAAGGTCATCGTCATCGCCGGCCAGCCGATGGCGGGCACCGGCCCATGGCTGAGTGTCACCGAAGTGGCGGTGATCTGTTCGATCTTGCCGACAGTCTCATATAGAGCAGCGGTTGAGGCGGATTCTGCCGCAGCAGCACCGCCGATCGGCCTCGCCTCGACGCCCGAGAGACTCGCCTCAGAATCGATCAGGAACTGGCCCGAGGCGACGATCTTCTCGCCCTCGTTCAGACCCGCCAGGATTTCGGTGTCATCGCCGGCTTCACGGCCGGTCTGCACCTCAGCGGGCCGGTAGCGCCCCTTGTCGAGCGCAAGCATTACCAAGGTCCGCTTGCCGGTACGGATCAGCGCTTCGGAGGGCACCAGCAGCGCAGGCTGCGTACTGCCCCCGAGCGAGACTGTGGCGAACATGCCGGGACGCAGACGCCCGCCGCGATTGGGCAGCTCGATCCGGACGGTGAGCGTCCTGCTGTCCGCCTGGGTCTGCGGCAGGATCGCCGAGACACGGCCCGACAACGTCTCACCGGGAAATGCGGCAAGTGTCGCCTGTACGCTTTGTCCGGGTTTAAGTGGCCCGGCGATCGCTTCGGGCACGGCGGCATTGAGCCAGACCGTTCCCAGGCCGTTGACCTCGGCAAGCGTCTGCCCTGCCGTCATCGTCATGCCGGTCCGGACGTCCAATGCCTTGATCACCCCGCCGGTCGGGGTGGAGATGGTGACGACATTGTGCGGCCGTCCCGTACGCTCGACAGATGCGATCGTGCCCGAGGGCATGCCAAGCAGCACGAGCCGCTGGCGCGCTGCCTGGGTGAGCGCCGCATTCCCGGTGCGACGGACCGCAAGAAATTCCGCCTGTGCACCGCCCCATTCCGGAGCGAGAATGTCGGCAAGCGGGGCGCCAGCGCCCACCACGTCTCCTGGCGCGCGACCATAGACCCTCTGGACGAACCCTCCCGCGCGCGCCTGTACGATCGCGACGTCGCGCTGGTTGAAGTCGATCGTGCCCGTGGCGGTGAGGCTGCTCGCCAAACTGCCCCGGCGAACCGCGACGGTGCGAAGCCCAAGGCTCTGCGACGCGGAAGGGTCGATCGATATTCCCGGCGGAGATGCGCCTCCCCCTGCCTCATCCGCATAGCGCGGGATTGTCTGCATTCCCATCGATGACAGGCCCGGACCATCATGATGTTCGGCAGGGATCATTGGATCATACCAGTAAAGAATCTTGCGTGCTGGCGGTTTTAAGCTCGCCCCTTCGGGTGCTCCTCCCCTCCATTCGGCCACGGTGAAACCGATCCCGCCAGCGGCGAGCGCAAGAAGGGCAGCGACACCAAGGAGGCGACCGCGAGTTATTGTTACCTGACTCATCGCAGTTCGCTTCCATAGGTGAAGATTAAGCCGGCTCCGTCCGCGGCGACCTTGGCTTCACGATCAAGGGTGGTCAGAGTCGCATCGGCGAGAGCGACATAGGCGTCCGCGACATCGACGAGACTGGCGCGTCCGGCACCATAGCTGGCTGTTTCCAATTTCACGCGCTGTTCGGCGAGAGGCTGCAGCGTGTCCCGCGCGCGCATCCATTGCTCGTGATGCATGACATGGTCGGCAAGCTCGGCATCAAGGTCCGCGGCGAGCGCCCGCCGGAAGGCTTCACGTTCAGCCAGAACCCGCCCGGCATTCGCCTGAGCAGCCGCGATCCCGGCATTTTGACGATTGCGGGTGAAAAACGGCAGGCTGATCGTCACGCCGGCCGAGACATAATCGCCGAAGCGCGGATCACGACGTTGATAAGCAAGATTGACGCCGAAGTCGGAGCGCCGGCCTGCCTCGGCCAGGCGTACATCCGCATCCGCCTGCCCAGCCTGGGCCACGGACATCCGGATGGAAGGATGTCCGTCGAGTCCCGCCCGCAGAGCGACCGCATCGACGACAAAGTCCGGAATCGGCCCGGCAACCTCAGGAGCTGGATCGCCGGTCCAGCGGGTCAACATTGCCCGTGCCCGCGCGACATTCGACACCAGTTCGCTGCGGCGGTCCCGCATGGCCGCGACAGCCTGCTGCCCCGCCAAGGTCTGCGCTGGGCGCGCGGTGCCCGAGGCGACCGCGCCCGGCGTCGTTCCCACCACGCGCTCAAGGCGAGACAGAACACCGTCAAGAGCCGCAAGCCTGCGTTCGGCATAGGCCAGATTGATCCAGGCGAGCGCCACTCCGACCTCGACCGTGCGGGCCTCGACCGCGGTGTCGGCTTCGGCCACCTTGATGTCACTATCAGCGCGCGCTTGCTGGGCGTGCCGCTTGGCGAGATTGGGGATGTCCTGAGACACGCCGACCCGCGCCATTGTGAAATCGTCCCGCTGCGGCTTGAACGCGAGTGGCCCCGAGATCGGGAAGCTCTCGACACTCACGCCGAGCGTCGGATCGGGCAGCGCGCCAGCGCCAGGGCGTGCAGCCCGCGCGGCGTCGGTCCCAAGCGCCTTGGCCTTTATCGACGGTGCCTGTTGCTGCGCACGCTCAATTGCAGCATGGAAAGTTAGAGGCTCGGCAGAGGCCATGCCGGGGGCAACCGCCAGAAGCGGCGCATAAAATAAAAAGCGCATCAATTTCTCCTGAGCGAAAGATCAGGCTGAATGAGCTCCGAACGATGAGGACGCAGCGATGCCGGCGTAGCGGACAGACCGTTCCACCGGCATCTCAGACCTGACCGTCAGGGGGGACCGATCCAGCCAGGACCTGATCCTAGCTGGCTGCAGCGCCGGAACGAGACATCATGCCATGCATTTCCTTCATGCAGTCTGCCGCACTCGACTTCATCATGTCACAGTTGCAGTTGGCCATCTGCGGAGCATCCGGCACCCAGACCCGCCGCTGCGCCGCGAGGGGTGCGCGAGGCCCATATTGCGGTGTGCTGCGCCACTCATAATGGCCTTGGTGAGACGGTGCATCGCCCTGAGCAAACGCCGGGGCAATCGTGAACGCGGAGGCGGCAGCCGCAATGATGGCGGCCGTAATCTTGAACGTCTTCATGATACTATTCCTTTGGCAAATAATCGTGGTTTAGCCGTAGGTCTGGCGCTGCGAGCCGAGGTACGCAGACTGCCAGCCTTACGGCCGAAGTCGATCAGCCAAGGAAAGTGGGAGGTTCGGGCTCAGGCTTTAGATCACTGCCATGCAGCGTCGTCGTCGTGGTCCAAAATGCCATCGCCTGATGCAAATCGGGTGACGACGGGACTGGAGGCGCATCCCGAAGAACGATCGGAACGACGCAGCCCATTGCTGCGATACAATCCAGTGTCAGCCCCTTGCAGGGCTTGCCGGCAGGCTGCTGTTCTTGAGCCATAGCTTTCATGCAGTCGGCACTCATCCCCGCCATCGCCATCGGCGCGGAAACTACGACCGGCGCAGACGCATATGCCGCAGCCTGACCGATCAGACCAACCATCGCTCCCAACAGGAGAAGAAGTTGCAGAGCACGTTTCACAGCCGTTATTTCTTACGCTTCGCGGAAGGAAAGAGCAATAAGGTGGTCACCCGCCATGCCGGGCAAATATCGTCTGGCCGGCCGATCCGAATGCGATGACGCTATAGGGTTGGGGCTTCTGGCCAGCGATTTCCATCCCCGGTGAACCCAGCGGCATGCCAGCCACGGCCAGTCCCTTTACACCCTTCGGGCGCTTCGCGAGCGCGCGCTTCATGTCGGCAATGGGAACGTGGCCCTCGAAAACCATGCCATCGATAATTGCAGTGTGGCATGATGCCAGCGCAGAGGGCACGCCTTGAGCGTGCTGAAAGCGGCCGCGTTGCTGGTCGTCGACGATGTTGATGCTTTGTCCAAATTGTCTGCGCACCTGGGCCGCCCACTGTTCGCAGCAACCGCAACCGGGGTCACGATGCATGACGATAGGCGCAGCTTGGGCGCTAGCGACGGAGAGGGCTGCCATTAACGCAGCGAGGGCAAATTTGAGTGTCATAGGATCCCTTGTTGGTTCCCCCGCCCAAGGGCGAGGGAAGGCTCTACTGTGCGCGCTTGTGGTGAGCTCTCAGCCAACCCTGAAGCTCGCTTACTCCGCGCGTTTGCTCGGTAATCGCTTTGTTCGCCATCATTCGAACCTGCGCATCCTTGCTGTCGCGCAAAACAATGCGTGACATCGCAATCGCGCCGCGATGATGCTCGATCATCTTGCGAACCCAGGTTTCCGTCGCATCGCCGCCCATGGCAGACATCATCTTCTGATGCATTTCCATCTCGGCCGGCGGGTACGGATTGGCTGCCGTGGGGTTCATCATCTGGCCCATGTCCATCTTGGAATGATCCATGCCCTGCATTTGCGCGATCGCGGGTGTGGTCAACAATCCGACGATCATGACGGCGACTATTTTCTTCACAATTCTCTCCTCAGCGCCCCGCATTGTTAATACGCACGAGCGCGCCATTGCCCTCGCCAGGCTGCAAAAATTTCCGAGAATGAATTGCGAAATCTACTTGCGAGCTAGAATAGCCTTCATCTCATCAATCTCGCGGCGCTGAGATTCCTCGATGCCGCCGCACAGACGGACGATTTCCGGGTCTTTCAAGGACGCCTCGCGACACATTAGGATCGCTCCCGAATGATGCGGGATCATCGAACGGAGGAAAGCCGTGTCACCGATCGTAGTTTGCGTGCGAATGAGCGCGAATGATCCGGCAAATATCGCCACCGAACCAATCAGAAGGGCCATGTTTGCGGTCTTCGACGGAAACATATGGCCCATCGCGAGGATCATCAGCACCACCATCGGCGCAACCATCATCAACGTCATGTAGAGCATATTGAGGTTATTGTAGAAGCTCCCCAGGCTATCAATCATAACGAACATCACCAAATACATGATGACGCCGCCGACCAAGGTCTGCAGGGCGAGGCTCGAATATGCATTTTTCATCATTGGTCGTCTCCTTTGGCCCCCGCCCCGATTTTCTCCGCGATATTCAGCCCTTGCGGCGCCGCTTTCGCGGCCACCGGAAATACAATAGCGCCGATCCCGCGATCGCCAGCGCGAGACCCCCTGCGGCAAAGCCCATCAGCCAGGGCGTGTTGAAGTTTTCATGGTTCTTCCAATCCATGATGTGGAGGCCCCAAAAGAAGTCATAGAGGCGCCATGTGCCATTTCTGACGGCAACGATCCGACCACTATTCTGGGCGACGTAGACATGCGTCGCGTCGCTATCGGCGAAATCCACTCGCCACGCCGGAAGCATGCCCTTATATTCAGTGCTGGCCGCCGAAACCGGGCGCACGCTCGTCTGAGCCGCCGTGCCGCGATAGGCTTGCACCGCCACCGCGCGAGCCACGGCAGCATTCAGCGGGGAAATGACCTTCGCGGTCTCGGCATCGTGGAGCATTACCGTGCCGTCGACGAGTTCGACTTCGGCAACCTCGCGTCCCAGAAGTGGGCGATATCGGACTTCGCGCACGGGCTTGGTTGCGGCGCGCAAGACGAGGTCCAGCGGCGCGCGCGATTGCGCCTGACCCAGCGTCGCGGGCGATATACGCTCCACGAGATGTTCACCGCGAACACGGTCAATTGGCAACACGCTCATGATCAGACCGCTGGCAAACCACAGCAGTAGTTGGACGCCGATAGTCAGGGCCAGCCAGCGATGGACGCGGCTAGCCCCAACGTGAGAGCGGAGCCGGATACTTCTCAGAACCAGGTCCGCACGCCAATGACGAAGCTCGTCGCCTTGACGTCCTTCCCATCGGCCCGCGCATAGTCCGCCGTCCGCCCAAACTTACGGTCGTAGGAAACACCGATATAGGGCGCGAATTCGCGGCGGACCTCGTAGCGCAGGCGCAATCCCAGCTCGGCATTGGACAGCCCCGATCCGATCCTTGTCTCAGGCACATTTTGAGCCGAAAGATTCAGTTCGACGCGGGGCTGCAGGATCAGACGCTGCGTGATGCGCTGATCATAATAGCCCTCGATCCGCCCCAGCACCTCGCCCTTGTTCGACAAGAACAAGGCTGCTTCCGTTTCGAACCAGTAAGGCGCGACCCCCTCGATTCCGATCGTCGCATACGTTCGGGACGGGTTGGGTTTGAAATCATATCGGACGCCGGCCTGCAGGTTCCAGTAAGGATCGAGCGCACGGCTGTAGAGCCCCTGAACTTCGGCACTGTCGACCCCTTCGCGAAAAGCCCCCTCTCCTTCGGTCTTGACCACGAGCCGGTCGAGGTCCTTGCCGAACCACGCCTCGCCATCCCAGCGATAGCCGTCGCGGCCGTTCCGGACCTGATATTCTGCCAGATTGAACAGGATCATCGAGCTGGTGCTGCCGCCATGTTCGTTGTGCAGCATGGTGCGCGAAGCGGCCATCTCGCCGTCTTTATAGACCCGATCGGCATAGTGATCGCTCGGAGGCGTTGGTGCAGGAGCGTTGCCAGGCGCAAGGCTCGTACCCCCTGCCCCATGACCCGTCATTTGCCCGTCCATCGCCATGCCGGGCATCGACGACATGTCGTGCTGCATCGGCTGACCGCCCGTGTCTGCCGGCATATTCATGCCAGGCATATCGTGGTTCATCGCACCGCCCGTCGACCCGGGCATCACCATGCCCGGCATGCTCGACATGTCATGGCCGGCATGCGGATCGGCCGCCGCAGGCGCTTTGCTGGCTGGCATGGTCATACCGGGCATATCGCCCATTCCCGACACGCCTTGCATAGCGGGCTTGGGCTTCGCAGCGGGCGCCCTACGCCTTGCGGGCGCGGGTCTGGCAGCCGGCTTCGCGGCGGTTGCTCGTTTGGCCTGACGTGGCGGCTTGGCCGCAGGCTTCTTCTTTGCTGGCGGCTGAGCCATCGGCATGTTCATGCCAGGCATGTTTTGCATCGATTGTGCGCTGGCCGGTACTGCGAGGGCGAGCGGCGCCGCGCCGATCAGGAGAAGAAGCGACTTCATGCGGCTTCTCCCCGAGGCCTGACAGAGACGACGCGCATCATCCCGGCATGCATGTGGTAGAGCATATGGCAATGGAACGCCCAGTCGCCGACCGCATCTGCGGTGACGTCGAAACTTACCTTGCCTCCAGGGGCGACATTGACCGTGTGCTTGCGCGGCGAATATTCGCCATGCCCGGTCACCAGCTCGAAAAAATGTCCATGAAGATGGATCGGGTGCGACATCATCGTGTCGTTCACGAGCGTGACGCGGACCCTTTCGTTTTCGATAAACGGAATGGGCTCGCGCTTGTCGCTGAGCTTCACCCCGTCGAACGACCACATATAGCGTTCCATATTCCCGGTTAGATGGATCTCCATCGCACGATCGGGCGCCCGGACATCCGGGTTGCGCTCCACGGCCATGAGATCGCGATAGACAAGGACGCGGTGCCCGACATCTTCAAGGCCCTGTCCGGGCTCTCCCGTGCGATCCATCGGCACGGGCGAGATCGTCTGTACACCAGGCCCCATCTTGACCTGCGGGGCTTTGCTGGCGTCGCGCATGTTCATGCCGCCCATTCCACCCATCGCCATGCCGCCCATTGCGTCACCAGCAGGCGCTGCCATCCCGGGCATATTGGCCATGGCACCACCTGCGGTCTTATCCGTGCCGGGCGAGGCGCCGGACCCCATGTCCATGCCCGCCATACCGCCCGCGGCGGCTCCGCCGGCTGCCATGTCGTGTCCCACCGCTGCGTGGTCCATGCCGGACATGCCGCTCATGTCCATGTCCCCCATGCCCATGTCCTTCATATTGGCGAGGGGCCGTTTGCGAAGCGGAGGGACTTCGGCTATCATGCCTTCGCGCGGGGCCAGGGTGGCGCGCGCCATGCCCGACCGATCGACGGATTCGCCAACCAGCGTATAGGCGCGGTCATCCGCTGGCGTGACGATAACGTCATAGGTCTCGGCGACCGCAATCTGGAATTCATCGACCTCGACGGGCCTGACATTGAGGCCGTCTGCCTGAACGACCGTCAGTTTGAGGCCGGGAATCCTGACGTTGAATGTCGTCATAGCAGAGGCGTTGACGAAACGCAGTCGAACCCGCTCGCCCGGCCTGAAAAGCGCGGTCCAGTTGTCCTGAGGACCATGCCCATTTACAAGGTAGGTGTAGGTTGAACCGGTGACATCAGAGACGTCAGTGGGGTCCATCCGCATCTTGCCCCAGTCCAGGCGTTCCTTGAGCGGTTGATCTTTCCCGGCCAGGAGACCGGCAAGCGTCTGGCGCTGATAGTTGAAATAGCCGCCACCGACCTGCTTGAGCTTCTTGAAAATCTGGTGCGGATGCATCTGGCTATGGTCGGAAAGCACGATGACATGCTCGCGGTCTGACTTGATCGGATCCTCGCCTTCCGGGTCGATGACGATCGGTCCATAATGGCCCATCTGTTCCTGCAACCCCGAATGACTATGATACCAATAGGTGCCAGCCTGAACGATGGGGAACTCATAGACGAAGGTTGATTTAGCCTTGATGCCGGGAAAACTGATCCCGGGCACACCATCGAACTGGAACGGCACGAGCAGGCCATGCCAATGGATCGAGCTGTCTTCCTCAAGATCGTTGATCACCGACAGGCGCACGGTCTGGCCCTGACGCAAACGGATCAAGGGCGCAGGCACAGTGCCGTTGATCCCGATCGCATGGCTGGCCCGGCCGTCGATCATCATCATCTGATGCGCGATCTTGAGCGTGATATCGTTCCCGTTCACAGTCGGGAGCGGCTTCACGATCCCGGCTGCAACAGGCTGAGCCCATGCCGGCATCCAGGCCGACAAAGCCAGGCCACCGCCCGTAAGCGCGGCGCCGCGGAAAAGGTCGCGGCGGTTCAATACCGGGGGCATAGTGTCTCCTTGTTCAACGTGCAGCACTCTGGGTCCGCAAAGACGCTCAAGCGCGGTATCTCTCTTTCCTTACGCGCGAGCGGGACGCACCCCTCACGCCTCGGCCAAGATTTCTGCAAGGCGCGCCCGCGCCCGGTAGAGACGCGTCTCTACCGCCTTGCCGCTGATCGAGAGCGCGGTTGCGGCTTCCGACTGGTTCAGTCCTTCGACGGTGCGAAGCAACAGAACTTCTCGCAATGGAGCAGGTAATGCGTTGATAGCGGCCGCCATTCGCTTGAGCTGCATTTTCGCGTCAGCATTGGCATGTGCGGAAGGTGCCTCATCCGGCACTTGTTCGATCTCGTCGTCGGACGCGGCAGAACCGAAGGTGAAAAGCTGCCGCACCTTCTGTCGGCGCCGCCAATCGCGGCATTTGTTGATCGCAATCCGGGACAGCCAAGCCCGTAGCGGCCGCGCACCATCATATTTTCGCAGATGGCTGAATGCGGATACAAAGCAGTCCTGGGTAAGGTCAAGCGCGTCCTCGGCATTTCCGACGAGGCCGCGCACCAAGCGAAATATCGCAGCCTGGTGTCGGTGCATGATCTCCGCGAAGGCTGGCTGCCGACCCGCGAGCGTCAACGCCGCAAGTTCACCGTCGGAGCACGCCTGAAGATCCAGACTCACCGTACATCGTCGGTGAGCGCATGTACCACCGCCTGGTCGAAGGTCTTGGCCTGATCAGGGCGCAAGATCTGGCGCATGGCGAAGATATGACCAAGTGTTTCCTTTTGCAGCGCACCCATGGCCTGATGTGACTGATCGACGGCCGCCGCGACCCGCGGTCCGTTACCATGTTCGGTTTCGATCGCGGCTGCGAGACGCGCATTGTCCGCTCTCATTTCGAGCTCCAGTGCGCGTCGGCGCACGGCGAAGCGCTGCTCAAGAAGCTCGATTTGAGCCTTCTGACGGTCGTCCAGATCCAGCTTGCTGTGCAATACGTCGTGGAGTTCGACCCCGGCTGCCTTGGGCTGCGGGAAGAAGTAGCGACCCAGGAACACCCCCGCAACGGCCGCAACGAAGGCGACGATTGCGATCAGAACGAGCAGCTTCGGCTTCATCGAGGGCCCGCCAGCAAGGTTGAGGGAGCAAGCGGATTGGATGGCCCGAAAGGCGAGAGTGTTACCGATGCCTCGGCAGGTGGCGTGAATCCGTTGCTCGCGATACCGAGCAACACCGCGCCAAAGGCGGCCACCGCGCCGAGCCTGAGTTGAGAAGCGGCCGAAACCTGCGGCAGGGCGGCAATGCGCCTGAACACGGCCTCTTCCAGACCGATAAGGGCCGGATGTCCCGGTTCGTTTCGCAAGCGGGCCAAAAGCCCATCTAAATCCATATTCATCGCAAAATCCGATCTCTTATTTGGTAGGGCGCGCTGGCGCCGGACCCACCTTGCCCATTGTTCCCTCTATCAGTCTGTCCGTCAAAGCACCGCTGTCCTGAGCGGAGCCCGACTGCCAGCGCCTGCCGGGTAAGCACCACATCGTTATGGCATCGTCTTCTTCATGCCGGGCATATCCTTCATCATCGCGTCATGGTCTTCGGGCGCGCTGGCAATTGCGGCTTGATATTGGGCCGGGGTCATCTGCGGTAGCTTCCGCACAAAGGCGACCATATCCCAAATCAGTTCATCGCTATGCGTTTTACCCCAGGCCGGCATCGCGGTCAGCTTGACCCCATGCTTGATGATCCAGAATTGCGCCTTTACCGATCGCTGCTGTTCCCGGAAAAGCTCCGGAGCCCTGGGATAGAGACCTTGGCTGATCTCCGACTTTTCCAAACCCGGCCCGAGATGGCAGCCGCTGCACATCTCGGTGTAAAGTCCTGCGCCGCTCTGCAGCCGTTTCACGTCCGCTAGGTTGGCTGGGACGCTCACGTTGCGTGACCGGACGGCGATCGAACGATCACGGAGCTGCTCTATGAGCCAATAAACCGGCTTCGTGTGCGGCGCATCAGCCCCTATGTCATAGGCACCGACATACACGACGATCCCAGCAAGCGCTCCGCCAACTAAGCCGGTCGCGGCAATAAAGCCTACGCTTGGAAAATGCCTCCGCAGCCATGCTGTCCTCGAATTTTCCATCGCGTCCTCCCGAGCAGAATGCGTCCCTGGATCCTCGGTGATCTCGCACCCATCCAATTGAGCATACGCACGACGCGCGTTCATCCCTCATCGGCCGCGCAGATCTCTGGTGCGAACCCGTAGGCCTCCCGACATTGAAGAAATCTTGGAAGCTAAATGAGGGGTCGCGCCACGCGGTGCGTAAATCGCTTTGTCGGCAGTATCGCCGCCCATGGAGAAATCGATGTTTCGTAAAACAGTTTTTGCCGTCGCCATGGCGGCGTCTGTCCTCACCGCTACTGCTGCCCAGGCCCACCCCAAGCTCAATAGCGCAACCCCTGCCGCAAATGCCGTGGTCGCCGCTCCGACCAGGATCCAGCTCGTCTTTTCGGAAGCATTGGTCGCGCAATTTTCCGGGATCGACCTGACGATGACCGAAATGCCCGGCATGAAGATGGGGCCAATGAAGATCAACGGCGTCAAGGCGACCGTGGGTGCAGACGGCAAGACGCTTGTCGCTACGCTGGCCAAGCCGTTGGCAGTTGGAACCTACAAGGTCGACTATCACGTCGTTTCTACCGACACACATCGCATTCAGGGCAGCTATACCTTCAGGGTCCAGTAAGAACGTGCCGGACATCATAGCGATCGCGGTCAGGCTAGGCCTTTACCTCGATCTCATGCTCCTCTTCGGGTTGCCGATGTTCGGCCTCTATACGTTGCGCGGGACCGAGCGGGCATCCGGCTCGGTCCTGCGCTTCCGCTCGGTCTTGGCGACAATAGCACTGGCCGGCATCGGACTATCGATCCTGGGCATGATGGTGCTCGCGTCCTCAATGGCAGGCGTTCCGCTCGATCAGGTGGACCGCGCCACGGTCAATCTTTTGATATCGGGCACGGCGATCGGCACAGTCTGGCAAGTGCGGGTCGCGGCCCTCCTGCTCGTGCTGTATTTTTCCATCGTCGGATGGCGTCGCCCCGCTTTCGCGCTGTGGTCGCTGTCCGTCACCGCCGCAGTCGCTCTCGCAACCTTGGCCTGGACCGGTCACGGCGCGGCCGATGAAGGCTTGCGGGGATGGATTCATCTTGGCGCCGACATCACCCATCTATGGTCCGCAGGCATATGGGTAGGAGCACTATTCGCCTTGTGCCTTCTCATTTTCCGCCCTGCCGCCCGCATGGCGATAGATCATATCCACCTCTCCCACCGCGCGCTGGATGGCTTTGCAAAGGTCGGCTCGGCTGTCGTGGCGCTGCTTATCCTGTCGGGCTTCGTCAACAGTTGGATTCTGATCGGACCGTCCAGGCTCGGATCACTTTTAACCAGTCTCTACGGTCTACTGCTGGCAGGAAAGCTGATCCTGTTCGGCGTCATGCTGATGCTGGCCGCCACCAATCGCTTCTTCCTGACGCCCTCCCTTGCTGCGGCCATTGAAACCGGCAACACATCCTCGGCGATAGGGTCACTCCGCCGCAGCCTCGCCATCGAGACCGGATGCGCCATCGCTATTCTTGCGCTCGTTGCCTGGTTGGGCCTGTTGGCCCCGCCTGCATCCGGGATGTAGGTCATTACGGCAGGGCGCGCGAAATCGCCTTGATCGCTTTCAAGCCCGAGCCAAAGCGGGAAATCGACTCCTTGTGCCGTTCGAGCTCGTCATAAGGAAGATAGGCGATTTCCAGGTCCGCGATCCGGCTGAATGCTGGCCTTGCGATTTGCGCTCGCACTTCGCTTTCGCGAGCATCCGGAGCGACAAGGAACAATCCTGCGGTGGCATGCAGATCGCTGCCGCTGAGGGCAAGATCGAGCATCCGGACGATGCCCGAATAGATGGAGGTCGAATGTTCGACTTCGAAGGCTGCCGCGACACGGTCGCCGCCCTGCTCCAGCCACAAAACATCGATGAGGCGGATGGCGTCCGCGCCGGTCGATGTCGAAATCGAAGCCGGCAAGCTTTCTAGGCAACCCTCTCCCAGGCGCACACCGTCATGCAGTCGGCCCCGATCGTTGGATGCGATCCAGATGTCATACCCCAGCGCCAGACCGATATCGCGGAGCCACGCCTGAATTTCCGAATGGGTTCGATCACTCTCCCCCTGTTTCTGCATCGCTTTGTTGAGCGTCTCTGCTTCCGCACGGGCTTGCTCAAGCCGCGCGGTCCACGATCCCACGGTCTGGTCTTCCTCGTCGCGCGGCGGCACCGGGTAGCGGCCTGAGCCGATATCGAACAGGAGGCCGCCAATGGCGCCGAGATCGTTCG
The DNA here is from genome assembly GCF_900013425.1 of Sphingobium sp. Z007. Taxonomy (GTDB): domain Bacteria; phylum Pseudomonadota; class Alphaproteobacteria; order Sphingomonadales; family Sphingomonadaceae; genus Sphingobium. The sequence goes on along the minus strand of NZ_FBXK01000002.1, from coordinate 143,933 downwards.
ATAGCAGGTCGCGAAACCGCTCGTTCAGGTCGAGCACGCCCGAGCGCATCGCAAGAAAATGGTGCCAGCTTCCGAGCTTCACCTTGCCGCCGGTCAGCTTGTTATAGCCGTTGACGATCGCCGTGTTGAACGGCGGAACGAGCGTTGGATGCAGGAAATAAAGGAGATTGGCGACCGCTGGCCCAAGCCCCTTGATGTTCAGCCGATCGATCGTGTGAATGCCTGCAATGATTTCTTCCGCAGTGTCGCAGCAAGCGCAATGATCGAGCAATCGGCCGAACGCGCGTTGGTTCGCCGGGTTTTCATAGATGTCGGGGATGCGCAATTTGGGCTTCCAGAGAAACGCATGATCCGCACCTTTGAAAATCTGTCTTTGCTCGGCGACCGAATGAACGACTGTTTCCAGCGAAGAGCCGCGATAGGCCACGCCAAACCGACCGGCTTCGATCTCGGCCACCACCTGAGCCAAACCACGCCTGATCGAGCGAAAATTCTTGATCCGCTCGTCCCATAGAAACCAGCTTTGATAGGTCGCGTTCGGGTCTTCCTTCCATCGTTGGATCAGTTCCCGCGCCAGCAATTCAAAGTCCGCCAAACCCCGTCCCCCCTTCGCTTCGATCCTCGCCGAGGCTAGCACTCTGCCCCGTATACGACCAGTTTTTGCGCAGCCGTACCGGACGAAAACCGGCAGTCGTCATCGGATATCGTCTGGAATATGCACCAGCAGGTCACGGGTGTAGTCGATCAGGAGATCGCCAACGGTTACCCCGTACAGCGCGAGGAACAAGATGAACGCCAGGAGCTTGGGGACGAAGCTCACGGTCTGTTCATTGATCGACGTCGCAGCCTGGATCATCGAGATTATAAGCCCGACCACGAGCATGATTATCAGCGGGGGTCCAGCGACAAGCATGATCACCCAAAGCGCCTGGCCCATCGAAACCGAAAAAGGGCTGTAGGTCTCCATCTCTCCCCCGTCGATGATGGTGTCGTCGCCCCCTGACGTTGCGACCTGTGGTTGTTGCGGGGCGAGCGACATGGAGCGCGATCGGTAATTCCAATCCGTCTTCGCCACGTCCGCTCGCCCCCGCGCCGCGCTGCGACCCGTGGGCACCTGAACTGTCCATCCTGCTGGCGATGGGCTTCATCTGAATTTACGCAGCGACGGGGCTTACCCCTCACGAGCTACTGCTTTTTTTTCGAGGAACGCGCACGCATTCGAGGGAAGGAGCGGCGTACCGCGTAATACAAGTGACGACCGAGGTAAGCGAAAGACAGGCATGTACGACTGCGTAATCATAGGCGGCGGTCCCGCAGGGCTGACAGCCGCAACCTATCTAGGCCGGTTTCTGCGTTCTACGCTGGTCATCGATGGTGGCGATGGCCGGGCGTCCTCCATCCCGACGACACATAACCTCCTCGGTTTTCCAGACGGTATCTCGGGCGGGAATCTGCTTGTTCGCATGCATCAACATGCCGCCCGCTACGGTGCCGAATTGGTCACCGGAGAGGTCGAGCGCATCGACCGGGTCGAGAAGGGTTTCGTCGTCGAAACGAAAGCGGAAATCTTCGGTGCGCGGACAATATTACTTGCCCAAGGCGTGACAAATCATCGACCGCGAATGGCGCAGGAAACGCATGATCGAGCTGTCGCCCAAGGGCTGATACGCTATTGCCCGATCTGCGACGGCTATGAGGTCCGCGGCAAGAGAGTGGCCGTGCTGGGCTGCTCCGACCATGGTGCGGCCGAGGCTCTGTTCGTTCGCCACTATAGCGACACCGTGACCTTACTGGCCCAAGACGGCTCGCAACTGTCGGACGCTGAAGAGGCAGATCTGGCTCGAGGCGGTCTTGCGGTCGAACGCGCACCTATCCGGGACTTGTCGATCGATGGTGAGAATTTGCTCGCCCATTTGACTGATGGCCAATTGCTCCCGTTCGACACCCTATATATTGCCCTTGGAACCTCTCCTCGCTCGGAACTGGCGCGAATGGCTGGCGCTGAACTGAGTCCGGCAGGTTGCATTGTCGTTGACGAGCATCAGCAAACGACGGTCGGCGGCCTATTTGCTGCCGGCGACATGGTTGAAGGGCTGGATCAAATTGCGGTTGCGGCAGGTCAGGCGGCCAAGGCCGCGACGGCCATCCACAATCTATTGTCCGGCTGACGTGGGAACGCACCAAGGTACGCGCGCAAAAATAAATGTGGGCCGGGCTTGACCCTGACACGATGTCAGACCCCAGATTGACCTTCGTCGATAAGGAGACGAGCCTGTGACTGATCCTCTTCCAGCGAGCAATTCTGGTGCGCACGGCTGCTGCGCGGGCAAACACGGCGGCGACGCCGACGCGAAGACGGCCAAGGATCCGGTTTGCGGCATGATGGTCGATCCCACGGCAACGCCACATCATGCCTCGCATGACGGCGAGGACTATCATTTCTGCAGCGCCGGCTGCCGCACGAAGTTTGCCGCCGACCCGGTGCGCTACTTGTCCGCGGGTGACACAGAGGCGGCGGTCGCCCAACCAGGCGCGATCTGGACCTGCCCGATGCACCCGGAGATCCGCCAAGACCATCCCGGGCCATGCCCGATCTGCGGCATGGCGCTCGAACCGGACCTCGTGACGGCAGACACCGGGCCAAGCGGCGAACTGCTGGATATGTCCCGGCGTTTCTGGATCGCGCTGTTGCTCACGATCCCGGTCTTTGTCCTGGAGATGGGCAGCCACCTGTTCCCAGCGCTGCACGATCTTGTGCCGGCCCGTCTATCGGGATGGTTGCAATTCGCGCTGGCAACCCCGGTCGTACTCTGGGCAGGCTGGCCATTCTTTGAACGCGGTTGGGTGTCCATCCGGACGCGCAACCTCAACATGTTCACGCTCATCGCAATGGGGACGGGCGTGGCCTGGGCCTATAGCGTGGTCGCAACCTTCGCTCCGAGGATCTTCCCCGCAGCGTTTCGGATGATGGACGGCACAGTCGCAATCTATTTTGAGGCCGCCGCCGTCATCACCGTTCTCGTGCTGCTGGGACAGGTGCTCGAGCTACGTGCCCGAGAACGGACCTCAGGCGCGATCAAGGCGCTGCTCAACCTCTCGCCCAAGACCGCGCGCCGCATTGGCGCGAACGGGGATGACGAGGAGGTGTCGCTCGACCAGGTCGCTGTCGGCGATCGTCTCCGTGTTCGACCGGGTGAAAAGGTGCCGGTCGATGGGAAGGTCGAGGAGGGCCGATCCTCGCTCGATGAGTCAATGGTGACGGGAGAATCGATGCCGGTCACGAAGGCGCTCGGCGACGTGGTCATCGGCGGAACGATCAATCAGAGCGGCGCGCTCGTCATCCGCGCCGAGAAGGTCGGCCGCGACACGATGCTCGCGCGCATCGTCCAGATGGTCGCTGACGCGCAGCGTTCGCGGGCACCTATCCAGCGACTGGCCGATCAGGTCGCGGGATGGTTCGTGCCCGCCGTTCTGCTGATCGCGCTCATTGCCTTTGGAGTATGGGGTATCTGGGGGCCGGAGCCGCGCCTCGCCCATGGCCTGATCGCCGCCGTCGCCGTCCTCATCATCGCCTGCCCCTGCGCCTTGGGGCTGGCGACGCCGATGTCGATCATGGTCGGCATCGGCCGGGGCGCTGGGCTCGGCGTGCTGATCAAGAATGCCGAAGCCCTGGAGCGGATGGAGAAAGTCGACACGCTGGTCGTCGACAAGACAGGCACGCTGACCGAGGGACGGCCATCGGTCACCCGCATCATTCCCGCGGCAGGCTATCAGGAGACCGAGGTGCTGCGGCTCGCCGCCGGCGTGGAGCGGGCGTCCGAACATCCGCTGGCACTGGCCGTGGTCGCCGCCGCCAAGGATAGGGGGATTGCGCTTCCCGAGGTCACCGACTTTGATTCACCGACCGGCAAGGGCGCGATCGGCACGGTGGATGGCAAGCGCATCACGCTCGGCAACGCCCGTTTCCTGTCAGAAAGCGGGATCGACGTCAGCGCACTCGAGCGGCAGGCGGACGAACTGCGCCAGGATGGTGCGACCGCCATCTTCCTCGGCATCGACGGGCAGGCGGCCGGAATTCTTGCCATTGCCGATGCGATCAAGGCGACGACAGCCGAGGCCATCGCGGCGCTTCGCAAGGAGGGCATAAGGGTTGTGATGCTGACGGGCGACAATCGCACTACGGCGCAAGCGGTTGGGCGGAAGCTCGGGATCGACGATGTCGAAGCCGAAGTGCTGCCGGATCAAAAGAGCGCAGTAGTCGCGCGACTGAAGGCTGAGGGCCGTATCGTCGCCATGGCCGGCGACGGGGTCAATGACGCGCCTGCGCTCGCGGCGGCTGATGTCGGCATCGCGATGGGCTCCGGCACCGATGTCGCGATTGAAAGCGCGGGCGTGACGCTGCTGAAGGGTGACCTGAACGGCATTGTCCGTGCGCGCCGGTTGAGCGAGGCGACGATGTCCAATATCCGTCAGAACCTGTTCTTCGCTTTCATCTACAACGCCGCAGGTATCCCGATCGCAGCGGGGCTGCTCTATCCGATCTTCGGCATCCTCCTCTCCCCGATCATCGCGGCAGCGGCGATGGCATTGTCCTCGGCCAGCGTGGCCACCAACGCGCTCCGCCTTAATCGGGTGACGTTGTGAACATAGGTGGCGCGTCGGGCGCGAGCGGGGTCTCGCAGCGGATGATCCGCCACTATGAGAAGATCGGCCTCATCCCGTCGGCCGCGCGGCGGGATAGTGGCTATCGCGACTACAGCGAAGCCGACGTCCATCGGCTTCGTTTTATTGCAAATGCCCGCGATCTCGGCTTTCCGATCGAAGAAATCCGACAGCTGCTTTGTCTGTGGTCCGATCGCGATCGCGCCAGTTCGGAGGTCAAGATGTTGGCGGAATCGCGCGCCGCCGACCTTGGGCGGAAGGCGGATGCGCTCAACGCCATGCGGGAAGCGTTGCTCGACTTGGCAAAAGGCTGCCACGGCAATGAGCGACCCGAATGTCCGATACTCGCGCGTCTGGCCTCCTGAGCCGATCCTACAGGTCTGCTAACGGCCGAGAGACGCAAGTTCAGCCCTTGGTGACCGTGAACTCGATGAGAGTTGCACGCTGCAGTACCAAGATTCGTTAGCCACGCTATGTCGGCATACAGCAAGGCATCGCAAGAAGACTGCCCCAGTCTCGACAGCGTTCGATCCAGAGCGATGCGCGCTCAGTCGAGGACCACGTGCTTGGGATGCTGCCCGGCGCGTTGCGGCAGAACAATGATAAGAAGCACGATGGCAGCGGTCAGAACGGCGGACGCCAACGGCCGGCTAAATGACAACCCGCCGTGATCCAGCGGTTTGTCAAGGAAATCGCCGACTGCAGCCCCGAGGGGGCGCGTCATAATGAACGCCGCCCAGAACAGCAGCACCCGACTGGCGTTTGTCGTGTAAAATAGCAGCGCCAGTACGGCGAGCAGCCCCGCGAATATGATCGCGGCGCCGATATAGCCGAGGTTGCCGGTATCGGCCGTCCAGTCGCCGAGCGCAGTGCCCAATGTTTGCGAGAATGTAATTGTGATCCAGTAGAACAACTCAGCCCTCGGCTCGCGCACGGTATCGACCGAAATCGATCCGAGTGTCCGATACCAGACGATCAGCGAGGCCAGCACGCAGCCGAGCAGCAGTGCCGATCCTCCGGTATAGCCGATACCGAGCGAGCGGGTGGCGAAGTCCGCCATCGTCGTTCCCGCCGTCGTCGAGGCGATGATCGTCGCCCAATAGAGGAACGGGTGAAAGCGCGGCGCCGCCACTTGCCACCACACCAGGGCGACCAGCACCGTCAGGAAGATCGCGGTGCCGACCAGATAGCCGAGGTTCATCGTCATCGAGACGGTATCGCCGCCCGTTTCGCCGAGCGTGGTCGCGAGGATCTTGATGAGCCAGAAGCCCAGCGTCACAGCGGGCACCTTGCTCACTAGTTCCCGCTTCGTTGAGTCCAACACGGCGTCTTCCTTTCGTTGGGTTCCGCGCGGTTCTAGCGACACTCGACCGTGAGGTGCGCGAGTTCGTGGACGGGCGCGAGCCGGGCGCGGATCTCGTCGCCGGTGACGCCCCGCCCAGCCACGACGCTGACGATCGCAGCGTGCGCTTCGGGACCGACACGCCAGACATGAAGGTCGGTGATGCGCGCGTCGCCGGGCGTTTCGACCAGCTCGCGCACTTCCTCCTCGACATGATGATCGGTCGCATCGAGCAACACAGAGGCCGTGTCGCGCATCAGCGACCATGACCATCGCGCGATCACGACCGCGCCGACAATCCCCATCACTGGGTCCATCCAGACCCACCCGAGATAACGACCCGCCAGCAGCGCGGCGATGGCGAGGACAGAGGTGAGCGCGTCGGCGAGGACGTGAATATAAGCCGAGCGCATGTTGTTGTCGCCGCCATGCTTGTCGTGAGCATGGCCGTGGTCGTGCCCATGATGATCGTGCCCGTGATGGTGCCCGCCCGAAAGCAGGAAGGCACTGGCGATATTCACTCCCAGGCCGACCACCGCGATGATCGTCGCCTCCCCGAATGCTACCGTGATCGGCTGAAACAGACGAAGGATGGACTCGACGCCGATCCCGAGCGCTATCAGCCCCAACACCATCGCCGACGCGAACCCGGCCAGATCGCCGACCTTGCCCGTGCCGAAGCTGTAGGCCCGGTTGGAGGCATGGCGCTTGGCATAGGCATAGGCAGCCGCGGCAACCCCGAGCGCGCCCGCGTGCGTCGCCATGTGAAAGCCATCGGCGAGCAGCGCCATTGAGCCGGTCAGGTATCCGGCGACAATTTCGACCACCATCATCCCGGCGGTGAGCGCCACGACCCACAAGGTGCGGCGCGCGTTGTCGTCGTGCGCCGCACCCAGGAATACATGATCGTGCGCAACGGCTTCGATTTCGGGCAATGTCGCCATGAGGAAGTCCTATTTGGAGTAGCGGCGGATCACCGCCAGCAATTCTTTGGCGCCGGCCGCCCGCTCGGCGTCTTCGAGCCCTGCGCGGGACACATGCGCTTCCAGATGCTCGGCAATGATTTCGTACATGAGGCCATTCACCGCACCACGCACCGCCGCGACCAGGTGCAGCACGTCGGAACAGGAGGAATCCGATTGTAGTGCGCGCTCGACCGCCCCGACCTGTCCCGCAATTCGGCGCACGCGCGCCACCAGATCAGCATTCGTTTCGGACAAGTGAGCCATATCATACCCCCCTACCCTATATATGCCTGCATGACAACCTTTGGTAACGGGCTCGGGCGGCGCTCGTGGAGTTCAGCGCTCGCCGAAAAGCTCGCGCTGTGCCTTTTCCAACTCTTCAGTATAGCGCCGCCGGACATAGGTTTCCGAGACGAGGCCGAGCACATGACGATCGGCCGACAACACGGCAAGTTCATCGGTGCGTGCTTCATCGAAATTCGTCATCACTGCGGCTATGTCCATATCCGGCGTCAGCGCCACGTCGTGCCCTGAGGCGAGTGTGGCGACGCTGGCGTTCGGATCGAGCCCTTCCGCATAGGCGGCCGGTACGACTACGATACCGGCATAGACATCTTGCGCGTTGGCCAAGACAACCCTGCTGGTCGATCCGAGCGGGAAGGTACGCCGAAACTCCGCGATCGACATGGAGGCGGGCGTTGGCTTGGTTTCCTTTCGCATCATCCGCCCCGCGGTAAGGGTCTTCACCCATCCCACGTCGCGCGCGCTCTTGATAGTTTCGCCGCGCAGATGAAGTCGCCACGTCGAAAACGAATAGCCGAACAGCTCGCGCACGATGGTTGAGGACACCAATGACGCAGCAATGACGGCCCCCGTCAGAGAAAAATCATGCGTCGCTTGCAGGACAAGCATTGCCATCGTCATCGGCCCGCCCACGACCGCGACGGCGAACGCCGCCATCCCGACTAGCGCGGCATTGCGCGGATCAACCACGGGATGTCCGACCATCAATGTCAGAATTTCGGCGAAGAGGTGACCGATCAACGTTCCGAGGAACAGCGACGCAAAGAACAGGCCGCCCCGAAATCCAAATCCGAGCGATACGATCGACGCGGCGCTCTTGGCGAACAGCACGATCAGGATGAAACCAAGCGAGGCGCCGATCGCCAGATCAGCGTGAAGCGCATCGTGCCCGGCCGAGAGCGACTGTGGCGACACTATCGCGATCGGGATCAACAACAGGCCGCCTAGCGCGGGGCGCGCCCATTCCGGCATCCCCGTTCGTCGCGTTCCACGCTCGACCAGCGCCACGGCGCGCATCAGTAAAATCCCAAGCAGCGCACAGATAGCGCCCAGCCCTGCGTAGATCAGGTAATGGTGCGTCTCGACTGAGACGCTTGAGGCAGCGTCGATCAGATAGGGTTGCTGCCCGAAAGTTTGCGCGACTAGCGCACCGGCCAGAGCTGCAGCGGCCACGGGTGCAATCGCCGACGGCGTGTAAGCCCCGATAACGATCTCGAATGCGTAGAACGCCCCGGCTAGAGGAGCGCCGAACGCGGCGGCGATAGCCGCGCCCGTCCCGGCCCCGACCAGCGTTCGTTGATCGGCACGACGCAGCTTCAACCAACCGCCGAGCACCGATGCTACGGCCCCGCCCATTTGCGCATAGGCGGCTTCGAGGCCGACCGACGCTCCAAAGCCGTTCGAGAGAACCGTTTGCCCTGAGATGACAAGGCTATCCGGGAGCGACATGCGCCCGCCGTGCAGGGCATTAGCCTCGACCGCGTCCACCAGGCGGCGCTTGCGGGCACGGGTCGCGTATCCGAACGCTGTGAAGACAAGACCACCTAGCGGCAGAACGATTAGGCTCGGCAGTCCGAGAGCCGCGACGCCGCTTAATCGCATGTTCGGGGGTAGCGCGAATAACAAGTGCTGCAAAGTGCGCGCGAGCGCGCCCAGCGCCACGCTCAGCAGGCCTGAAGCCCCGCCAATGCCGATCGCCAGCACGATGAACGATGCTTCGCTGGCGCGCAGCCACCCCCGACAGTCGCGCACTAGTAGGCGGGCGCGCCTGCGAGTGATGATTTGCGGAACGATGATGCGACGAGGGCCGGTCATATTTGCGAGACGGTGGTCGCTGTATCCAAGCGACGCGTGCGGCCCGCGGACGTGGCAATCAGGTAAAATCCGCCGACGAACATCGGCAAGGTGAGCCACTGACCCATGTGGAGGCCGGTTCGCGCCGCGAAACCGACGAGCTGGGCATCAGGCTCGCGGAAAAACTCTACCGTGAACCGGGCCAGGCCATAGCCGATGAGGAACACCCCGACTAGCATACCGGGCCTTCGGCGGGCATTGGTGAACCAGAACAAGCAGGCGAGCACGGCAAACAGTGCCAACCCTTCAAGTCCGGCCTCATAGAGTTGGCTTGGATGCCGGGCGAGGCCGTCATGGCTTCCCGGGAACACGATCGCCCACGGCAGATCGGATGGCTTTCCCCACAGCTCACCGTTCACGAAGTTGGCGAGGCGGCCGAAAAACAGGCCGATCGGCACCGTGCAGGCGACGTAATCGTGGACACGCAACCAATCTAAGCCGTGCCGACGCGCGAAGAGGATCAGCGCGAGCGATACACCGGCAGCGCCCCCGTGAAATGACATGCCGCCATCCCACAGCTTCAAAATCTGCAGGGGATGGAGGATCATTTCGGGTCCATAAAAGATCACATAACCGAGCCGACCCCCCAGGATGACACCCAGGGTCGCGTAGAACACGAGATCATCAGCTTGCGCGCTGATCATTGGAGCCGCGGGTTGGGCCAGCAGCCGAAGCAGATACCACCAGCCCGCGACGATGCCCGCGATGTAGGCGAGTGAATACCAGCGCAGATCGAGCGGGCCTAGGGAAAGCGCGACCGGGTGGAGGCCCAGACCGGCAAACTGAATATGGTGCATCGCGACCAGCTTTCGGTGTTCCAGGGATGTTCAGAGTTGCGGCTGGTCGCTACCCCCTCTCTCGATCGAAACCAATTAAAGAACCAGCGGCAGGCCAAATCTTTTGCAGGTTCAAAAAAGCTAGGTTAGGTCACATCAGCACCGTGACAGCTAGGAATAACGGCACCATGAACTTATTCCGATGCGATCAAGGCGCCCGCCTCCTTGAGCGCCGAAAACCCGCCTGGCACGTGGACGACGTTCTCAACGCCCATTTCCTTGAGCGATTTTGCGGCAAGGGCTGAGCGGGCGCCGGACCCACAATAGAGCACCAGCCGCGATCCTGCCGCGAGCTTGGCATTGTGAGTAGGACTTTCCGGATCGATCTGGAATTCGAGCAGGCCACGCGGGACGTTCACCGCGCCAGCGACCAGACCCGATTTCGCGACTTCCGCTGGCTCGCGAATGTCAACAAACTGAATATCGGAATTGCCGACGAGCCGGGCTGCTTCTTCAGGCGGGAGACTTTCGACAAGGGCATTGGCTTCAGAAACCAGTTGTTTCGAGGTACGTCGCGGCATAAATCTTCTCCTGTGCATGGGCTCTCAACCCTGTTCGGACTTGCCGCCAATCTGGCGTAGCCGCTCGGGCAGATCTGTCGGGCAATCACCGCAAAGCTTGTTCGCGGGCACGGCGATGTCGATCTTCTTGGGGTAAGGCAGATCGAGAGCGTCCATGATCGCCACAAACTCCTGGACGGTCTTGCCCGCGAGGCGAGGGTTCCGCTCGCGCTCCTGAGCCACCGTCGTGATGCGACGATGATTGTAATCGTGAGCGGGGAAGATCTGTCCGTCCCCCGGCAGGGTGAAAATCTTTTGCGTGACCGATTGATAGAGCGTGGCGGCGTCGCCGTTCTGGAAGTCGGTGCGGCCACAGCCGTCAATCAGCAATGCGTCGCCGGTAAAAGCGCGGAGGACACCGGGCTGATCAACCAGGTAAGTATGATGGGCGTCGGTATGCCCCGGCGTAAACAGCGGTTGAAGCGTGAGCGCGCCGACAGTCAGGGGCTGGTCCTCCGCGACCCCTACGTCAGCACAAGGAAGGCCGTCCATCGCGGGATAAGCGATTTTGGAGCCGGTCAGGCTTCGCAGATAGCAGGCCGATGTGACGTGGTCCGCATGGACATGCGTCTCTAGCGTATAGGCCAGTTCAAGGTGGAGCTCCTGAAGCGCGGCAAGGTCGCGTTCGATCGACTCGAGGACGGGATCGATCAGGACGGCCTTGCGCGTCTCAGGACAGCCAAGGAGATAGGTGTAGGTCGAGGACTCCGGCTCGAACAATTGACGGAAAATCATGATCGGTCTCCAAAGGTGGTTAGGTGCCGATCCCGCCCAGGCTGCGGAACAGCATGTAGGTGGCCACGGCCAACAGGACGAAAGCGAACATGCGGGTGAGCAGGCCCTTATGGTCGGCGAGCCGGATGGCTATTTTCATGCCGGCGATGCCGCCACCGACCCCGCCTGCGATGAAGAAGCCGGCCACGCGCCAGTCCACGAGCCCTGACAGGGCGTAGTTGAAGGCTGTCGCCGAGCCGAACGCCCCCACGGAAAACAGCGACGAACCGACCGCGTTGAGGATAGGCATGCCGCTGCCGAGCATGATGCCGGGAACGATCAGAAAACCCCCGCCGATGCCGAAGAATCCTGACAGCAGGCCGGCGAGAAGCCCGATCACGACGAGCCGGACAGCGATCGGCCGCGTGATCCGCACGTCCGGGTCCCCGCCGCCAGACTTGCCGCGCAGCATGGAAAGTCCGACCACGATCATGACGCCCGCGAATAGCACCAGCAGGTGCTGACCGGCCACCATCTTGCCCAGGGTCGAGCCAATCAGGGCTCCGGCGACACCCGATACCCCGAAAACCAAGGCGCAGGGCCACTTCACGGTTCCCGCCCGGGCGTGCTGGACCAGGTTGGCGAAGGCGTTGGCGGCGACCGCCAGCGCGCTCGTGCCGATCGCCACGTGCGGGTCCTTCATGCCGACGACGTACAGCAATAATGGCAGGGCAAGGATCGAGCCGCCGCCGCCGATCACGCCCAAGGTGAAGCCAACGATCACACCGGATAGGAGGGTGAGGAGATCGACCGGCGTCATGGCTTAGCTCCCACCGCGGCCGCCTGGTGGCGCTGGAGGAGAGCGAAGAGGCCCATGCCGACGAGCATTGCGATGACGAACACCAGCGCCGCCGGTGCCCCAAGGCTCAACGCTACCAGGGCAGGGCCAGGGCAGTATCCGACGAGACCCCATCCAATGCCAAACAGAGCCGCGCCTGAGAGGAGCTTCCCGTCCAGGGAGCGGTTCGATGCACCGTTAAACGTAGCGGCGAAAAGCGGGGCCTCGCGCCTTCGGCCGAGCGCAAATCCCAACGCTGAAACGATGACCGCTGATACCAGGACCAGGGCCAGGCTTGGGTCCCAGGCCGGTGCGGTGACATCAAGGAACGCCAGAACCTTGCCTGGACTGACCATGGCCGAGACGATCAGACCCAAGCCGAAAATGAACCCTGAGGCCAGTGCAACGAGCAGCTTCTTCATTTTCTCATAGCCCAATGATGTGTCGGGCGACGTACACAGTCACCGCCGCCGTGATGAGGAAGATAGCGGTCGCAGCAAGCGACCGGGGCGAAAGCCTGGCGATCCCGCAGACGCCGTGGCCGCTGGTGCAGCCACTTCCGAGCCGTGTCCCAAACCCGACCAGGAGGCCGGCTGCGATCACGGCGATGAGGGGCGCCGGCGTGGCGAGGTTTGGGAGCACGCCCCCTGCCGCGCGGTAGAGCAAGGGCGCAGCGATCAGGCCGACCAGAAACATCCCGCGCCACGCCACATCGCCGTGAACGGGCGCAAGCACGCCGCCGACGATGCCGCTGATGCCGGCGATGCGCCCATTGGCGATCCACAGGAGCGAGGCCGAGAAGCCGATAAGCGCACCGCCCAGGATGGCCGAAAATGGGGTAAAACCCTCCATCGTCAGGATGCACCTTCCTCGACGTCGCCATCGGCGCAGAACAGCTTGTAGAGCTCAGTAAGGATCGGCAGCACGCGCTCCGACGTGATCCGGTAGTAGATAGTGGTTCTCGCGCGCCGAGTTCCTACCAGTCCCTCGTCGCGCAGCGTGGCCAGATGGCGGGACAGATTGGACTGCGTCAGTCCGAGGCGTTCGCCCAGTTCGGTAACCGACAACTCCCCCCCGAGCAGGCTGCACAGGATCATCAGCCGGTGCCGACTCGCCAGCGAACGGAGAAACGCCTCCGCTTCGCCGGCCTTTTTCTCCAGAAGCTCCGGAGACATTGCGAGAAAAAGTGACACCGGCCCTCCAAGAATCTTATATGCAACATATATGATGGATAGGTGTTGAATCAAGTTTAGGAGCCGCCGTGAGCTACTATTGTGCCAAAACTAATGACGCAGCCGAGCTGCCCCGCGCGTTGGATCAGGTTTGATGCTCGATCGACGTTCGCTTTTGGCTGGCGGAGCCGCGTTGTTTGCCACCGCCGCGTGCTCGCGCTCCACTTCAGCTCTCGGCGACGGCGGGCAAAACCTGCTGCCGATGCCACCGCTGTTGGACGCGCGGTCCAATCGCTCGTTCGCGCTACGCGTCCAGTCGGGCACGACCTCCTTTTATCCCGGCCGTCCGAGCGACACGCTCGGGTACAATGGCAGCTATCTCGGACCGACGATCAGGGTGCGTCGCGGCGACGACGTGGCGGCTGCGGTGACCAACGGACTGAAGGTGAACACGACTGTGCATTGGCACGGGCTTCTGATTCCCGGAGAACTGGACGGAGGCCCTCACCAGATCATCGCACCAGAAGCGACCTGGCGACCTACGCTCCCGATCCGGCAGCCAGCAGCGACGCTCCTTTATCACTCGCACGTCCATGGGTTGACGGCCGAGCAGGTCTATTCAGGCTTGGCCGGGGCATTGCTGGTAACCGACGACGAAGAACAGGGTCTGGGCTTGCCCTCGGAATATGGCGTGGATGATCTGCCGCTGCTCATCCAGGATCGCCAGTTTGAAAGCGGTCGCCTTGTCATGCCGGGTGGCATGATGGTCGCAATGCAGGGGCGGCGCGGCGACACGATCCTGGTGAACGGCGCGGTGAACCCTTTGGCTGCGGTCCCAAACCGGTTGGTCCGCCTGCGGCTCGTCAACGCATCGAACGCTCGGATCTACGAACTTTCGTTCAGTGACCAACGAAGCTTTCATTGGATCGGCACCGAAGGGGGGCTGCTCGAACGGGCAGTGGCGCTTGAAGCCATAACCCTGGCCCCGGGACAGCGTGCTGAGCTTCTCGTCGACTTTACTGACGGCAGACCCGCTTCGCTTGTGACGGCGGCAGACACCAACAGCTCGATGATGGGCGGGATGGGTATGATGGGGCGTAGCGCCGGCAGGGCTAATGCTGACGCGCCCGCGACCGTGCTGCGGTTTGAGCCACGACCCTTGGGACAGGCTCGTGCCAGCGGGGCGGTGCCAACCCTTCTGGCATCACGAGCCCGGCCCGACGCTGGCAAGGCGGTGCGCCGCCGCCGCCTCGTCCTGAACATGGGTATGGGCGGCATGATGGGGTCAGGCGGCGGAGGTGGAGGCCTAACGATCAACGGCAAACCATTCGATATGAATCGCATCGATGAGACCGTGAAGCTTGGCTCCACCGAGATATGGGAGGTGTCTGGTGAACTGATGCGCCACCCGGTTCACATTCACGGCGTCCACTTCGATGTTCTTAGTCGGGACGGCGGTAAGCCCGATGTTCTTGATCAGGGGCCGCGCGACACTGTGCTTGTGAAGGAGCCCGTAGAGCTTCTCATCCGTTTCGATCATCCGGCCAAAAGCGCTCCCTTCATGTACCACTGCCATATCCTTGAACATGAGGATAACGGGATGATGGGCCAGTTCAGTGTCGCCTAGTTTTCACAGCGCTCATGCAGCCTCTGTTGCTCAAGAGGAGAGCAACATTGTTGAAAAGAGCTTTTTACCATGCTTTACTCGCGGCCACGACGCTGACGGGCGGGACATCGCTGGCCGCACCAACAGATCGCATCTAACCCGTTATCCCGCAGTTCGGCTGTATAGTGGCCGTGCCCAGCGATGCCGAGCGTCCCGATCCCACACTCCGCTATCGGGTCTTGTTCAATATCATCAGGGCCGCCAGCTCTCCCGACCAATTAACCTGAGCCTTGAGAAAGTTGCACGCTTCGTGAACCTGCTGGGCGCTGAAAAGGTGCGCCCGGCCGCTGGCGACATCGTCGTAATCATCCATGGCCTCGCAACCCCGCTCGTCCTGCGTGGCGCGCCATATGCGGCGCGCATGAACGTGGCTGCCAATCCGAACGTCGCGCTTATTGTGGACCTCCAGAATGCCGGTGTGTCGGTCCGTGTGTGCAGCCAAGCCATGGTCGGCAACAAGATAAGGCCGGATCAGGTGACATCCGGCGCGGCGATCAATGATTCCGCGCTCACGACGTTGGCCAGTCTCCAACTTCGGGGCTTCGCGCTGACACCCGATTGAAAACGCCGCTGAGCCCCGCGGCCGACAAGCTCGCGTGTCTGGCGCGGGTATGGCCGAATACTTGAGACAAACGACCAGACCTAGCCAATCTTCGCCATGAGCCGTCCAGCAGCCCCGTGCTCCGCTGCAAGATTACGATTATAGGCAAGCGGCATTCTAGGCGATTTCCACCGCAGCGCGTCCATGATGCCGGCAAGATCCTCGCCACTCGCGAACAGGTCCTGATTGAGCCCCACGCGTGTGGAATGCGCGCTAACGCCTTTGAGCAGGCGCGCCAGATCATCCGTCGTCAAATCGGTGAGCGCGGCAGCATCGAATGCCCGCTGGATCATCGATCGGTAGATCGGCCCGACCGACGCGGGGTGGAGAGCCCCCTCCCCCACATCATACTCCACTCGCGCCGGCACAGCCCGTTTCGACAGCGTCTTGCGCAAATCCCACGCCTCCCGCCCGGAGATGCTGTCGATCCGCCGACCACGCACAGCCGCTCGCGCTTTATAGCGCCGCACGTTCACACGCCGAAACACCGGCCCCGCCTCGATCCCGGCCGCCTCCACCCAGGCCGCGATCGCCCGCACCGTCCGCGGACTGAGGTAGGCCGTGGCCCCCTCCCCTTCCTGGTCGCCCTTGCTGCGCGGGATGCTGAGCAAACGCGCGTCGGGATCGATCGCCTCGATAATGTGCTCGACCTCGATCGCAACCAGCTCCGAGGCACGTAGCCCGGTGTCATAGCCGGCAGAGAGCAGAGCGCGATCACGCAGGCCCGGCAGATCCTCCGCGCAGCTTTCGAGTAACGCCCGCACATTCAGCCCGCGCGGCTCGTCGCGCTCGACGTTGGCTACCTGTCCCTTGAACCGCAGCGGCCGCGCCTGGGTCTGCGCCGTGCCGAGCCGCCGACGGATCGCCTGCAGGCGCAGCTTCACCAGCGACGCCGGGGTCGGATCCTTCAGCTCGAGCAGCTGGTGGATCTTGGCGATCGACGCCTTGTAACGGCCGAGCGAGGCCGGCTTGCCCCCCTGCCCTGCCCGCGCGTCGAGATAGTCCGCCACCGTCTCGGGCGTTGCCGGCAGCGCGATGCGGCTGTGGCGTCGGCACCAGCGGTCGAACGCCTCGAGGTCGGATTTGAGCGCACGGATGCTGTGCGGTGACGAAGCGGCCTGATAGGCGGCGAGCAGGCCTTCGTTGACGACGATACGCGCGCCCGCGCGCATTTGTACAACTGCCCACGAGAGATCGTCGGCAGCCGCTGGTGGCGCTGGCGCCGTTTCCCCCGCAATCCGGGCGTTGTCGTCGAGGTGCGCTGCGTCATTCATCGGCGCTGGCTGTACCGCACCTTATAGAACGGCGTCAATTCCGCATATATGATAACTGCAATTATCATATGTCCATTATTAAAGAGCAACAGCATGGTAGACGCTATGGCTATTTTGAGGATATTCTTATGCCATGCCCATGGCCATCCCAGACCTCTCAGAGCCAATCTGGACCTCCAGGCTAGTCGCCCGTCTGGAACGGGCGGCAGCGGCGATAGGCCGCCTCGATGCCCGTGTTTCTGCCAGTCCTGCCGCCGCACCGTGGCAGCGACGCGCCACCTGGACCGGCTATACCACGGCGCTGCGGGTGCAGGGCGCCGAGATTGACGAAATTGATATTTTCGGACGGGAATGCGCCGTCAATCTGCCCGGTCGCCGGCCGATGCCGACCAATCTGGACGATCGTGATGCGCTTCCAATTTGGCAGCGGCAATTGGCCCAGCGCGAATCCCGTTATTGGCGAGACGAACTCGCGATCTCAACGGACGTCCCAGAAGATTGGAGCAAGCGGCCAGCCCTCCTCCGCGCGCTTGAGATTACGGCCCGGCGCTCCCGCGCAGACAACACGATCACGCCGTGGCTTGCCGTCCCTGGGCTCCTGCGATCGATGAAGATCACCCAGGCCGTGCTGCCGTGCCTGACCATTGGCGACAAGGCGCTTCGCCTCTCGCCGCGCGACACGCAGGCCATCGTCCTGCGTAACCTCCTTTCGCTCACCGATCGGGCGGAAGAGGGGCTGGTGAGGCTCCAGGCGATCGAGGAAGACCGCTTACGCGCCGCCGCAGCCCTCCATGGCGCGCACCGTCCTGGCAAGCTCGTGGAGTTGCTCAGCCTTGTCCAGTTTGTCCCCGTCGTCAGTCCTCGGATGCTCGCCCGACGATTAGACGTGACGATCTCTGGTGCCGGCAAACTGCTTTCTCGCGCGGCAGAACTGGACCTTCTAGTGGAGGTGAGCGGTCGTCAGGCTTGGCGGACCTATATGACGCGCGATCTGGCTATCGCCTTCGGGTTTGTTGTCCGTCCGGTAGGGCGTCCCCCTGCCCCGCCCCAGGCGCTCCCAGATTTTGTACCCGCGCTCGCAGAGTTTGATCGTGAAATGGCCGAACTCGATTCGATGCTAGCTGGCCTCGGTATCGATGTCTCGGCTCACCACCACTGATTGAGTTGTAGCGGGGCGTGACCGCTCGATGTCACGCCTCCCGTTCTTGCGTCGGCCCACTTCAGGCCCAGTGCGCGTCAAGGACCTCGCGAATGGCCTTCTCGGCATCCTCCCGAGACGCCCCACCCTTATTGAGAAGTGTCAGGCGAATTCCCTTGCGATCATTGCCCTCGATGCGGAGCACAGCTTTCCCGGTCTCGCTCGAAACAATTTGCGCCATTCCTGACTTCTTGGGGGATCCTGACCTTTTGGGGGGATCGGCCGCCAGCGCCAATGCACGGACGATCTCCGGCACAGCCATGGGAGCGCCCTCCCCTCCCGATCGAGCACTGAGCGCGGCCGCTTCGGCAAATACGCGTTGGCGACGATCATCGGGCTTCAGAAGAGGCTTGATCGCCGTGACATGTTTGATCCGCAAATCCTGCGGATTGGGAAAGGCGACCATTAATTCCGCTGGTAGGCGTGCGAGATCGAGATAACGGCTCAACCAGCTTTCTGTGACGTTTATCCGCTCGGCCATGACCTTCTGGCGGCCCTCATAATAGGCATCAAGCGCACGGAGATAGTCGCGTGCCCGCTCCAGGTCGCTGAGGTCTTCGCGCGCCCTGTTCTCAATGTCCGCTACGCGAAACGCTTCCTCGTCCGACAATTCGCGAATGTCGATCAGGAAGCGGAAGTCGGGGTAATTGTGGCCGCGCAACCAGCTGATCGACCAATGACGGCGCGCGCCGCAGATTACCTCAAAATCATAATCGGGTTCGCCGCGCACACGACGGACGATCGCGGGCATCTCCTGGCGCCCTTGTGCCTTTATGCTCTCGATAAGATCGGCGCACCGCTCTTCGTTGAGCAAGGCATATTCCCGGTTATGCCCCGCCCACATCCGGCAACGCGCGGGATCCACCAGTTCATGGGTGCGGCTGACGACTGTCCCTGCCGCCAGTTCGGCCAATCGATTTTCCCTACCGGTGAGGACATTGGCGCCCAGCCCAGGCCGACGCGGCGCGGGAGCGCCGTCTTCGGGCGGATTGATGCCCGCTGCCAGCTCTGCTGCGAAACTCGCGTTTTTCCTGCTCATGAAGCCGTTCCTTTACCCGGAATTGCACCGGTGCAATTTTCCCAATTCACGCCAAACCTTCCTTGCGCAAACGGCTCAAATGGCTGGGCCACATCGCTCGAATATCCAGCTCGAGTTCGGCATTCACACCGTCGAGATAGGTGAGGCAGCGGTTGCGCACCGCACTGCTTGTCACCGGGCCGTCGAGTTCATAAACCGTCATAAGACGAGCCGTCGCATTGTCGATCTCAGCAGAATCCTTGAGCGGCGTGCGCACCATCGCGTGGCCAAAGAGCGTCCGCATCAGGGTGAGCAGCTCCTTCTGCATCGACTTGTTCTCGTCGACCTTGGAGGCGACGAACCGAAGGAATTTTAGAGTCGGGGCAAAGCCGCGTTCGGCCAGCGTCTCGATCGTCTCATCAAGCATCGCCAGAAACGCCGCAGTCGAAGAAAAGTCCATGACGGTGGGAGGCACTGGCACGACGAGAGCATTCGCCGCGCGCAAAACCGATAAAGATATGGCACCAAGGGCTGGCGGTGGATCGAGGACGATGACATCGAACCGGTCGGCGATGCTGGCGATGCCCTGGGAAAGACGATCGATAAGCCCCCCCTGCCCTCGTGCCATTCGGGCGGCGATCTCATATTCCGACTGGAACAACCGCAAATTGGCAGGAATGAGTTCGAGACCATCAAAGTGCGTCTTGCGCAACGCATAGTCCAGTGACGTCATCTCCTCTTGGCGAAGAAATGGATAAAGCGTGTCGTCCTCAGTCAGATCGAGATCCGGCACATAGCCGAACAGCGTCGTCGCGGAGGCTTGGCTGTCGCAGTCGATAAGGGCAACGCGGTAGCCCTGGATCGCGAGATATTGGGCAAGGTGGACCGACAAGGTCGATTTGCCGACGCCTCCCTTGAAATTCTGGACGGCCACGACACAACAGGGGTCTTCGGCCGCCCTCCAGGGTCGCGTGCCAAACAGGCCGCGCATATCGTTGAGTTGGGCAAGCGTGTAACCCACTCTACGATTATTTTCAGTTCGCGGGGGCGGCGGAAGACGGCCATCTTTTTCTGCGTCGCGGATTGCAGCTGGCGTTCGCCCGACCAAATCCGCAGCCTTGCCAATCGGAAAGGTCGGCTCCCGACGATCATCCGCTCGGGCGCTGCGCGCAGAATCGCGAAGGCGCTCCAGTACCGATGAGGTCCGCTGGGCAAGCGTCGCCACCGAAAGAAGATCATGGGTGTCGTGGATGTCTAGTGATGCTGCCACAGGGCGCCCCTTTTTGAAACTAGGGGTATAGTAGCCCTACTTGCGCTTTTTCGTCAAACATAAGCGTTATTTCGAAAGTGATGCCTCGCTGCAGAGGCGAATAGGGACGTTGGGGCGATCAGTGGCCTCAAAAAAGCGACCCATCCTGACTCGTTGGGGGCGTGTGAAAATTGCACCGGTGCAATTCCCTCTATGGACGACCCCTTCGAGCCACGAAACTCTCGCAAAATCCGGTCCACGAGCTGAGCAATTTGGCACCCTTGAGCTTTGCCAGACGGTCGCCCATCTGCTGGCGATAGGCGTCAGCTATGAGATCGATATCCCAACCGCCGCCATGTGATCGGGCAACCGCAGCCAGGGTCTGGGTATTGAACCGGATCGTTCCCTGCGGGAAGACGATCTCAGAGCTCTTCTCTGCTGCGGTCAGCCCGCTGATCGCCGCTTTCACGACTGATCCGACGTCAACCATCTCGGCGACCGACTCCACTGAACCCTCGCGCCGCGCCTTCCGTCCAGTCGCATGCCTCTCAATCTCATCGACGGTTGCGATCTGCGCGGGCGCATCCTTTGGCTCGAAGCGGAACTCGATCTCGGTCACCGTTCGGCCCTGCCGTATCTCCTTCCACTCGACGCGGAAGTGAGCCAGCTGATCAATTTCGGCCTTCGCTTTTTCAAGCACCTTGCGCCGCAGTTGCGCGAAATCCTTATACACGTCCGGCGATATGCCCAGCGCTGCGCGCAGCGCCGCCATATCGCCCTTCCAGGTCGACTGGCGACGATGGAGCCGCAGCGATCCAATCTCATAGAGCTTGAGCGCATAGCTCGATCGGAAGCCCAGCACCGCCTGCCTATTCAGGACAGCATAGCTCTCGGATTCCTGGATGAGCTTGCGCGCATCAGGCGTAAACTCCCATTCGATCCAACCCGCATCCGCGCCGTCTGTATCTTCCGCCTCTTCGCGAGACGACGAGATCAGGGAAAAGCGCAGCGTCGCTTTCTTGCCGCGCCAGGACCGGTCGTCGATCGCAAACAAGGTCCGGTGCAGTTCCTCCAACATTTCGGAGATCCGTTCATTACCCTTATGACCGCGGCGAATATCGGCCTTGCGCATCCGATGCGGCCGATCTTGCCAAGCATCGCCGCCTGCGGTCAGGATCATCAACGCGAGCAATCGGGACGCCGTCAGGCTGAGCGATTGGCCTTTCACGAATTTGATCTCAACGATGCTGCCGGGTTTGGCGAATTCTTCGCCACCCTTGGCCTGCAAAGCCGCTGCGACACGCATAGCGCGGCCCGGCGCCGACTCGGCTTGCGCCTCTTGCGCTGCATTGGCGCTTAGATTTTCCGCATGTTCCATGTCATATAGGCCGAACGCATATTTAGCAGATTCGTCCGATTGCTGCCTGACCTGTCCTCGCTCGTCAAGTCAGGGCAGGCTAAAACACTTTCTGTCGCCCCCATCCGGTCAGGATAGAACTGTGTGGCATTCCCGCAAAAGCCCTTAGATTCTGCCGAGTCGCTATCCGAGTCACGTTCTTCCCGTTTTCGGCTCGCTCACGCTTGATAAACGGGGCAGAATGACACCATTCCAGAGCGCGGGCGCGCCAAAGGCCGTTCCCCCCAATCGGTCAGGATAGCCCCAAGAGGTCAGTTATCTGCCCCCGACCGGTCAGGATGACGCCCCCGCCGGGTCAGGCAAAGTCCCCCATGCGGTCAGGATAAACGCGACAGATCATTGAAATTGCAGACCTTTTCGGCGCAGAATCTGAATCACTTAGAATCATGAATCCTTCCGCTGCGAGCAGCGGCGTTGTTTTAGAATGATTCTAAAAAACCAAGCACGCGATTCGCTGAGCCTTTAGCTCAGACAGCAGAACCGACCTCCCCCTAGCTGGGGGGATACCGCCAGACCGGTGTTCCACGATAGCATCCCGGTCTCGATGCTTGGCAGATATGCCCAGCGACGAGATCCTCGGCGACCCGATAGCAGCTGAACCACCGCTCATCGCCGCTGGGCTGACGCAGTGAGGAGGTCGTATGATCAATTTTGCCAAATTCGAAATTATCGGACGGATCGGTGAGATCGACGCCAAGCCGAAGGTCACGAACATCTCGGTATGCGCGAACTATCGCCGCCGCGCAGAAGGCGACCAGTGGATCGAGGATAGCTATTGGAACCGCGTCGTCATTTTCAGCGACGGCCAGCGGAAATATATCGATGAGAAGGCTCAGGTTGGCGATCTCGTGCGGATTGCCGGACGGCTCCGTGACACCTCCTACGAGCGCGATGGCACCACCCACTACACGACCGACCGTATCGTCGAAGAGTTCGGTGTGCTCGCGGCAAAGGCGGCATAGGTCGTAGGAGACAGCGTCGATCGGGCCAGAGGGGAGGGGGCATGCGCGGAGCGAACCTAATCTTCGATAGGAGTTTCGCTTATGTCAGCCACCATCGACGCGGCGATTCGCGCCAAGCAGATCGTCGAGAGCTTGGGCGGACGCTGGTCTGGATCGCGCGGCGAGTGCCGCTGCCCCGCCCATGACGATCATTCCCCCAGTCTTTCGGTCCGCCTCGGCACCAAGGCGATCCTGTTCAAATGCTTCGCCGGATGCACATCGACCGATGTCCTCAAGGCTCTCGATCGTCAGGGTTTGCACGATCGAGAGCCGATCCATGTCGAACCGCGCGCGGCGTCACGCGATCTGAGCGGTTTGGCCAGGTCATTATGGCAGCACAGCATCCCCATCGCCGGCACACCGGCTGAAGCCTATCTTCATGCTCGGGGCCTTTATGCGCCGACGCCCGACCTTCGCTTCAATCCACAGACGATCATGGGCAAGGGGAAGGATCGGCGCAGCCTTCCCGCAATGATCGCGGCAGTGAGAAATGAGCTGGGCCTGGTCGCGGTCCACCGGACTTTTCTTGATCCCACCGACATTTTGCGGCGCCCCTTCCGCAAGCCCAAGCTCGCGCTGGGTCTGCTTGGTTCGGGCAGCGTGCGGTTTGGTGAGCCGGATGACGTTCTGGGCATCGCCGAGGGGATCGAAGATGCCCTGTCCGCCATCGACTGGTTCCAATTGCCGGTTTGGGCCGTGCTTGGTGCCGAGCGCTACGCCCATGTCGGCATACCGTCCCACGTGAAGCGCGTCATCGTGTTTGGTCAGCGGAACACGGCGGCGAAGATCTGCCTGAAGAGGGCAGGGGAGCACCTCAGCGCCAACGGGCGAAGGGTCGAGGAGTGGCTCCCGTCCGAGTATGACGATTGGAACGATGCTCTGCGCGATCGGCTTGCCCGCAACGCCGTTCCTCGCACCGTGATCCAGACACCCTCCCACTGAAGAGAGGAGAGGAGGCCTCCGGCTTGTTGATCCGGTGATGGGCACCGGACGATACGATGGAGGCCTACAATGCGCACCTCAGCCGCTGCTCTCGAACTCGATTTCACCGAACCATCCATTACCGCTGCGAACGCGGTCTATGCCGAGCTGCGCAAAGGCGACGGCGTGGACCGGTCTGGCCTGCTCCGGGCGATGGAAACCGCCTATCGCTCAACCGCTGTCGATGGGCATTGGTCACTCCGCGACGCTTATGATGTGCTCGAGCTGGCCCAGGTTCTGCACCTCGCCACGCTTGACCTGTCGCAAGAGCCTGCCGAGTGCCTTGCGACTCTGACCTCGCTCACCGCATCCCTGCCGACGCATACTGTGCGCAGCGAAGAACAGATCGCGCTCCAGCAATTTTCGACACCGGCCGCAATTGGCTACCTTGCCGCGCTCGCCGTTCGCATCACCACCGCCGATACCGTCCTGGAGCCCTCCGCCGGCACCGGGCTCCTCGCCGTTTTCGCCGCGCGCGCTGGCGCCAAGCTTGTCCTCAACGAGATCGATCCCGCGCGCGCTGCCATGCTCCAGGCAGCATTCCCCGCCGCGCCGGTCAGTCGCTACGATGGGGAACTCATCAACGATCTGCTGCCGCTGTCGATCCGCCCGACCGCCGTGCTCATCAACCCGCCCTTTTCTCGCAGCATCGGTCGACATGCCGACTCGCTTGCGGCGCTCCGCCATTTGCGGGCCGCCCTGAAACGGCTTGATGTCGGCGGGCGCTGCGCCGCTATCCTTCCCGATCGCGTGGATACATCGAGCCGCGCCTGGGCGAAGGCGACCGAGGGCTGTGCGATCACGCTCCACCTCGAACTGCCCGCCAATGCCTATGCCAAACACGGCACCAGCCAGATCGTGAAGCTCATCGTTCTGGAAAAAGGTTTCCGGGATGACGTCGCCATCGTTCGGTGCAACTCGCTCGGCGAAGCGCTCGCGACGATCATCGCTTCGCCTGCCAGCGTTACGGAAACCCCGAGACTCTCCCCAGCGCGCCTTGCACCAACCCGTGCGCGCGCATCCCTGCTCGGCGGTCTTTCGAGCAGGCCCCGGCTTTCGGCCCCGATCGCGACGACCGCCCAATCTCTCAGCGCGCTTGATATCGGCTACACCGTCTTTGCTGAACCCGTACCGACCGGTGAGGCGGTGGGGGTGTACCTGCCGTATCGGCCAAGCCGCATCGCCATTCCCTGTGCATCCGCGCATCCGACCGCTCTGGTGGAATCGATCGCCATGGGCTCGATTACGGCACCGCGGCCGTCTTACGTTCCGAAGTTGCCAGCCCGAGTCGTGGACGACCGGGTGCTGTCCGACGCTCAGCTCGAAACGCTGATCTACGCCGGGGACGCTTTCGAGCGCGACATCTCCGGTCTGTTAAAGGCGGCCGAGGAAGGATTGTCGCTCACGCCGGACAAGGACGGTCGCCCTTACCGGACCGGATTCTTCCTTGGCGACGGCACGGGTGCCGGCAAGGGCCGTCAGGTTGCCGCCATCATCCTCGACCAGTGGCTGCGCGGGCGCCGCAAGCACATCTGGATATCCAAGACCGAGACACTGCTGGAGGATGCACGTCGCGACTGGACCGCGGTCGGCGGTCTTGCGCTCGACATCCAGCATCTCAACCAGTGGAAGCTGGGCACGCCGATCGGCGCGGCCGAGGGTGTGCTCTTCCTCACCTATGCGACGCTCCGCTCCAACCGGGGGGACAAGGGCACTCGCCTTCAGCAGATCCTCGACTGGGTCGGTGACGATTTCGACGGCATGATGGTGTTCGACGAGGCGCACGAAATGGCGGGTGTCGCCGGCGGCGAAGGCCGTTTCGGCACCAAGGACGGATCCGATCAAGGCATCGCCGGCGTGCGCTTGCAGAACCTGCTGCCCCGTGCCCGCGTCCTGTACGTGTCGGCAACCGGCGCGTCGGACGTCAACAATCTCGCTTATGCCACCCGGCTTGGCCTGTGGGGTCCGACCACCGCCTTCGCCGATCGCCGCGCATTCGTCGACAGTCTGCGACGTGGCGGGATCGCGGCGATGGAATTGATCGCCCGCGACCTGAAAATGCGGGGCCTCTATGTCGCCAGGGCGCTCAGTTTCGCTGGTGTCGAATATGACATCCTCGAACATCGCCTGACGCCCGATCAGGTCGAGGTCTATGACGCCTATGCTGATGCGTGGGCGATCATCCACGCCAATTTGCGCACCGCGCTCGATGCCACCCGGGTGACGGACAGTTTCTCCAACGACACCTACAACAGCGGCGCGAAGGCCGCTGCGCTGTCGATCTTCGAATCCACCAAGCAACGGTTCTTCGGCCAGATCCTGATCGGCATGAAGCTGCCCTCGCTGATCCCGGCGATCAGAGCGGATCTGGCCCGGGGCGAGAGCGTCGTGATCCAGCTCGTCTCGACGTCCGAGGCGATGCTCAACCGGGCACTCGCCGCGCTGAACGCCGAGGACCGGGCGAATCTCGACATCGAGCTTTCACCCAAAGAGTTCGTCATGTCCTATCTCACGGCCGCCTTCCCCGTCCGTCAGATGAAGACCTTCGTCGATGACACCGGCAAGACGCGGTCCGAGCCGATGTCCGACGAGGACGGGCGTCCCATCTTCAGCCAGGAAGCGCTTGAGATGCGCGACAATCTCGTCGAGCGGTTCTGCTCCCTGCCGATCGTGGGGTCCGCCCTTGATCATATCATAGGGCATTTCGGGACCGATGCCGTCGCCGAGGTGACGGGACGCAGCCGGCGCATCGTCATCGACGCGCACGGTCGCCAGCGTATCGAGAGCCGTTCGCCGCGAACAAACCTTGCCGAGACCGACGCCTTCATGCGGAACGAGAAGAAGATACTGATCTTCTCCGATGCAGGCGGCACCGGACGCAGCTATCACGCCAGCCTTACCGCCGAGAACCAGTCGCGCCGCAACCACTATCTGCTCGAGCCCGGTTGGCGCGCTGACGCGGCCATCCAGGGTCTCGGCCGCACCCATCGCACGCATCAGGCAACTGCGCCGCTGTTCCGTCCGGTATCGACCGACTGCCGCGGCGAGCGGCGCTTCATCTCGACGATTGCCCGCCGCCTCGACAGCCTTGGTGCCCTGACACGGGGCCAGCGTCAGACAGGCGGCCAAGGTCTGTTCGACCCGCGTGACAATCTCGAAAGCGACTATGCCAAGGAATCCCTCGAAACATGGTTCCGCCTGCTTGCCGACGGTAAGCTGCGCTCGACCACGCTTGGCGAATTCCAGACGTTGACCGGACTTGAGCTCGAGGGCGAAGGCGGCGGGCTGAAGGAGGAGCTGCCGCCCATCCAGCGCTGGCTCAATCGTATTCTCGCGCTGCGGATCGCGTTGCAGAATGCGATCTTCGATGAATATCTCGGCCTGATTGAGGCCAGGATCGAAGCGGCGCGCGAAGCTGGCACGCTCGATCTTGGCGTCGAGAGCATCAATGCCGAACGCATCACGATCCTCGATCGCACGGTAATCCGGCGCGACCAGACCAGCGGCGCAGAAACGGAGATTCTGCGCCTCGAAACGGAAGAGCGCTACAAGCCGATCCCGCTCGACCGTGCGTTGCGTATCCTGGGCGATGACGCGCGCCCGATCGTCAATCGCAAGTCCGGCAGGGCCGCGCTCCGGTGCAGCACCTATTCGCTCACCGATGACGATGGTGAGATCGTTCGCCGCTACGAGCTGCTTCGGCCGACCCGTTCCGAGCGGATGCGGCAGGATTTGCTGCTCGAAACGATGTGGGAAGAGACCAGCGAGGAGGAATTTTCGGCGCTGTGGCAGGCCGAGGTAGAGGAGATGCGGGACAAGACCCGCACCAGCACGCTCTATCTGGTCGCGGGCCTGCTCCTGCCGGTCTGGGATCGCTTGCCCGATGATCATGTTCAGGTTTGGCGCCTGAACACCGATGACGGCCAGTCCTTCCTCGGCCGGATCGTTCCTGCACCGCTGGTGTGGAAGCTCGCGGACGCCTTCGGGATCAACGCCGCCATCACCGTGTCAGGCGAAGATACCGCAAAGCATGTGATGACCAGCGGCGAGATATCGTCCGTCGGAGCCTACCGGCTCAAGCGCAGCTTGGTCGCCGGCCAGCAGCGCCTCGAACTGCTCGATTGGCCGCACACGCGGCTTGCCGAACTCAAGGCGGCCGGCTGTTTTACCGACATCATCCAGCACAGGACGCGGATGTTCGTTCCCGTCGCGAATGCCGCTGCCGTCATCGAGCGCATCGCCGCCTGACGACCGAGGTCCTCTCTCCGCGCCCAGCGCAGGAGAGGGGAGGGGGCCTTCGGCTTTGTGGGCCTGATGAGCAGGCTCGCGTGACCGTCGAGGCGGCGCGCCAGTTCCAGATGGAGACAAAAGATGATCCAGTCCGTAAAGGTCAAGAACCTCTCGCTGTCGAAAGACAATGTCCGTAAATCGAGCCGGGAGGCTGGTATCGAAGCCCTAGCCGCCAGCATCGCAACGCAAGGCTTGTTGCAGAATCTCATCGTCACCCCGCTCAAGAAAGCGGGCCATTTCACCGTCAAGGCGGGCGGGCGCCGGCTGCGCGCACTCCAGAGCCTGATCGAACAGGGCACTCTGCCCGTCGACCATGTCGTGCCCGTCCTCGTCCTTACCGACGACGACAACTCGGTCGAGGCGAGCCTCACCGAGAATTTTCAGCGCGTTCCGATGAACCCGGCGGATGAAAGCACCGCGTTCAACTTCCTCATCCAGAAGGGGATGACCGCCGAGGACGTTGCCAAGCGACAGGGCGTCACCACCCGCTTCGTCGAGCAGCGGGTCCGGCTTGCCGAGCTTGCACCAAGCGTGTTCCAGGCTCTCGCCGCCGGCGAAATCACCCTGGGGGTCGCTCAGGCCTATGCCGTGACGAGCGACATCGATCGTCAGGCTCGCGTGTTCGCACAGATGAGTACCTCCTATTATGGCGATCAGCCCGACAACATCCGGCGTGCGATCCTCAACGGGACGATCAAGGCGAACGATGCCAAGGCGCGGTTCATCGGTCGCGATGCCTATGTCGCCGCAGGCGGCCGCATCGAGGGTGATCTCTTTGCCGCCGAGGGGGACGAGAACTGGATCGACGTCGATCTTCTTGAAGATCTTGCCGGCAAAAAGCTGGAGGCGGCCGCCGCCGAACTCGCGCAGGCCGAGGGCCTCGCATTCGTGACGCCGATTGCGGCCACACACGTTCCCTACGATCTCGAGCGTCAGCTTCATGAGTTTCACGCGCCCGCGCGGCCGCTTAGCGAAGCGGAAAGCGCGCGCGTCGAAGCGCTTTCTGCCGAGAATGACCAACTCGTCGAGCAGCTTGAAGGCGAACTGACCGATGGGACGGCGGAAGCCGAGGTCGCGAACGATCGTCTCGACGAAATCGAACGGGAACTTGAAAGCATCGAGGAATCCCGTCGCGAGATCGATCCGGCGGTCCGAGCGCAGATCGGGACGTTCGTTTATATCGGTGGCGATGGCGAAGCCCGCGTTCACACCCGCATGTTCAGTGAGAAGCCGGTTGTCGATCCGAATGCTCCGCCCAAGGTGATGGGCGGTGCCAATGGTGACGACGGCGCCGACGACATCGATCATGGACCCAAACTCAGCGCTACGCTGATTGACGAGCTGGCGACCCAGCGCCGGCAGATCCTCGTCGCTCACATCGCCAGTGATCCGGCGATGGCGCTGGACCTCACCATCTTCCTGATGGCGCAGAATGTCGTCTTCGAGCAGAACTACGTCCGCAACCACTCGACGCTCAAGTCCAGCGGCGCCCAATTCCCGATCTTCGGCTTCCGCGACGAAGGATCGATGGCGTCGCAGGCCATCGAGGATCAGCGCCAGCGTCTCGATACGAGCTGGGCCGGTCATAAGACCATGTCCGAACGTTTCGATGCCTTTCGTGCGCTCGACGACGAGGCCCGCGGCAGTTGGGTGGCCTTCTCGATCGCACGCACGCTGGAGCCGAGCCTGAACGTTCCCGAGGGCGGACGGTCCAATGGGTTCCATGACCATCTTGGTCGCGCGCTCGACATTCAGGTCGAGCATTGGTGGCGCCCCACGGCTGAAAACTTCTTCGGCCGCGTCAAAAAGGACGTCATGCTCGACGCGCTCGAGGCCATCGGCGGGCCGATCCTGCGCGGGCGATACAAGGACGCCAAGAAGGGCGACCTTGCCGCAACCTGCGCCTCGCTCTGCAACGGACAGGGGATCGTCGAGGCCGAAGTCCGCGAAAAGGCGGCGGCCTGGCTGCCGGATGCCATGCGCTTCGACGCCATCGAAAAGCCCGAGACCATCGCGCTGCGCTCGACCTTCATCGACGAGGCCGACGATGTCGATCCCGGCGACGATGGTGACGACGAGTCCGACCCTGATGACGCGACGCACGACGGTCAGGAGGATTTGAGCGAGGCGGCCTGACGCCTGCTTGCACGGTTCGAGGCGACTTGGGGGCGGCACTCTTCGCGGAGTGTCGCCCCTCCTTTTGTGCCCCGACGGCAGCCTTTCTGAGGAGAGGATGCTGGTCCGGGCTTGCCTCTTCCAGATCAGGAGAACTTGCCGTGGCAAAGACCGCCGATAAACCGTCGCCCGCCGACACCATCACAAACGCGATTATCGACAAACTCGAATCCGGCGTACGCCCTTGGGTGAAGCCGTGGCGGCCTGGCCTTAGCGGCCGCCCCCTTCGCGCGACCGGCGACCCGTATAAGGGCATCAATTGCTTCTGGCTGTGGCTCTGCGCCGAAAGCGCCGGCTATCGTTCGCGCACCTGGATGACCTACAAGCAGTCGCAGGCGCTGGGCGGCCAGGTCCGCGAAGGCGAGCGGTCGCAAATCGCCATCTTCTACAAATCCTACAGCAAGACCGTCGAGTCGCCCGTCACTGGCGATGCTACGGACGAAATGCGCCGCGTGCTGCGAACCTACGCCGTCTTCAATGCCGATCAGATTGATGGGCTGCCCGAGAAGTTTTATCCACGCCCCGTCAGCGTCGTCGCTCCCGACGACGCGCTACCGGATCGCGCGCAGCGCTTCCTCGATGCCCTTCCGGCGAGGGTTCACCAGTGCGGCGATCGCGCCTTCTACGACCGCGTTGCCGACAGCATCACGATGCCGCCCGTCGCGTTGTTTTCCACCCGCGCGTATTTCGCTTCGACGTTGGCGCATGAGGCAGGGCATTGGACCGGCCACCCTGACCGGCTCAACCGAGAGTTTGGCAGGAAATTCGGCGACAACGCCTATGCGTTCGAAGAGCTTTGCGCCGAGATGACATCCGCCCTGCTCGGCGCGGATCTTGGCCTCCCGACCGCCCATATCGACGATCATGCAGCGTATATCGGTTCGTGGCTCGCGGTGCTGCGCAAGGATTCCCGCGCCATTATGACGGCTGCGGCAAAAGCCGAAGCAGCGGCCGCCTTTCTGCTCCGCGCAACTGGCCTCGCCACGTCGGACGAAGTCCAGGAACAGATCCGTGAAGCAGCATGATCGCGGCGATCGCCTGCCTCGACCCCGGCGCCTCCCGCCGGTTCGCCGTAGCGCTCCGCCGCCGCAAGGAGGGGGGAGGAGAGGACGCCTTCGGCCTTTTGAGCGCGCCAGAGCGCTCAGAAGGAGGCTCCCATGTTCTACGATACGCTCTACCGCCACAATCAGGCACTTTCCCCCGCCGGTCTGGACCATCTGCCGGCGGCACTCCACGCCCTCAACGCCGCCGTCGACGACTGTCAGCGTGCTGGCAAGCCTGTTGCCAGCGACGCGGCAACCCTTCTCCTCATCCGCCATCTGGCAGACGTTGCCGAACGCGATGCGCCCAGCGCGGCCGCCCTTCGCCTTCGTTGCGAAGCAGATCGCCTGGCGGTCGACGCCGCACCAGCGCTACTCGACATTGCCGGAAAGAGCGTCGGCGGAAACTACCACGCCAAACGGACCTTCCACTATCAGGCGCGCCGCGCGCTTACACGTCTAGCGACAGCAATCGGCCTCGACGCGGACGACGCTCGTATCAACACCGTGATGGGTGCCGATCACGAAGACGGCACAACGGAGTTGCGCCACGCGGATCTCGCCGTTCGCGTGGTCCCGCGCGGCTCTCTTCCGGACTGCGAGGTATCGATCAGCCGCTGTCGCGACGGGCAGGAGATCGGCAAGGCCCACCGCGCGCCGATCACCGAGTTACTCGACGTGGCCGCGTTCCAGCGCAGGCTTGCCGGCATGCTCGGCGATATCGGCGCGGTGCGTTTCGCGGCTGCCGCCTGAACCCCGCAATAGCAGGAGATCTCTCATGGGTTGGCTCTTCATGCGCGATATGGGTGGCTACGCCACTCCGCGCTCCTATCTCGACAACCAGTTCACCTATGCGCACGCGGACCATCGTCTCACGGTTCTCGCGTCTTCGATGGTCGGTTCGACCTATTACGCGGCGTGCGAACGGATCGAGGCATCCGGCGCTCGGGCCGTCTTCGCTGTCGTGTGCCTGACCAGACAAAGCACCGGCGCGCGCGATGGCTGCACGTTCGGCTACAAAGACATGACGGAAACGATGGGGCCGTGCGAAAGCGACTGCCCTGCTGCAATTCTCGATGAATTGACCGAGACCGACAACGCCCATGCCTCCGAATGGCGCGCACGCTGCCGTGCCAACCTTGTTCGCCGCAAGCTAGAACGCGCGAAGCCGGTCCCGAAGCCGGGACAGACCATCGTTTTCGACGAGTCCATCCGTTTCAATGACGGCGAGGATCGCGCCCGCTTCACGGTCATTGCCAATCCGAAGGGCAAGGCACCGCTATTTCGCGATCCCATAACCGGCGCCGTGTGCCGGATTGCGAAGCTCAGGACGCGCGCATACCGGCTTATCAACCCAACCATCGTCCCGAAGGACTCGACGAATGGTTGAGCGCGCGCCGGTGATCGCGGCTTGGGGCGCTGGCGTCGATTCCACCGCCATGATCATCGAGCTCGTCGAACGAGGTGAGCCGATCGATATGGTGTTGTTTGCCGATACCGGTTCCGAGAAGACCGATACCTATGCGTTCATCCCGATCTTTCGTCGTTGGATGGACCGGGTAATATCACCGCCTATATCCGTCAGCACGGCCTTCTCTCGCCGAGCGAGGTTGATCGGATCGTGGCGGATGCACCGCTCGCGCTGGTCGCGTTCCAGGCGGCGCAAGCCTGCAAGCCGGTCGAGCAGCGCATGTCGATGGCGCGCTGGCTCGACGCATTCCACCGTCGTCAGTCCGCAGGCTGACCCCCCTCACTAGCTACGGAGACTCTCATGGCCGATCGCGCTTCTGTCGCGATCCGCATTGGCGGATCGCTGTCCCCTGACCTCCTTCCCGGCTTCTGTGCTGCCGTCGAGAGCGACGGCGCCTTCACGGATTGGGAGGGCACCGCGTTCGACCCGGACGATCTCGATCCGAGCGTTCCCCTGTACCTGGCCGACCATGAGGTTGCCTGGGGCCGGTTCGAAGCGATCGAGACTTTCTGTGTCGATCATGCCCTTGTCTTCGCCCGCTGGGCGGGCGGCGCTTCTGGGGCGTTTGGCCCGGAGCGGGTGGTCTTTGACGGCACGACCGTTCGGAGTTTCAGCGCCTCGGACGATGACGAGATCCTAATCTCGGCGGAAGCGGTGCGCCGTCTCGGCAGCTACGCGGCGGTGCTCTCGCATCTCGCGGCGGCGGAATTGGAGATACCCCCGTTCCGGATCGACGGCGCAGGCTGAGGACAAAGCGAAAACCGGTCTGTGACGACACCTCCCCGCCAGAGGATGCTGCATATGGGCGCCCGCGAGGCGCTGGCAACCCGCGAACGGCGGGCCGAGTTGCCGTGTGCCACGGCTGCCCGCACCACCCCTTGTTCGCGAGTTTCCCTCGGCTGTGCCTCGGTGCCAGCCCCTCTTTTGCGAGCGCCCGGAGGATGCGCATCCGGCGGAGAGGCCGCCGGCACAGACAGAAAGGCTCGCTATCATGTCCACATCGCTTGCAGCCGCACTCGCGGCACTGGAGCTAGGGCACCTCGAACCCCGCGCTGAAGACCTGAGTGGCATGGCGCCGCCACCAACCGAGGCGCTGGAGCAGACCGTTACCGCAATCTGGAGCGATCTCTTCACAACGATGAGCAACACATCGATCGAGCGTGACATCGAAGATCTGGGCTGGGGGCTGGTGAATCTCTTCCACCGCGCCGCCGCCAAGAAACACGGGCTGGTCGACCGGTTGACCGACGACATTCGCTTGCTCCTCGCCGAACAGGACGGCTCCGAAATCAGCACGGCCAATCTGGAGGAAAAGATCGATCTCGCCAAGAAGGTCGAGGAATCCGCAGGTGCCTTCGAAATCATGCGCGATGTCGCCGCCGCGCACTATATCCGGGAAACCGGGAGATCGTGGGTGCCATCGTCCGGCAACCGCATTTCGCTCGGTGTCACCGCCGGGATCGTCGATGGCCACGCCTTCTTGCGGGCGCGCCGCGAGCGGGCTTTGAACGCCAACACCGCGCAGGGTACGCCCGTTGTGTTCGCCGGTGGCCGCCTCACCTTCGCCAACGATTTGGATATGAAGACGTTCGCCGACAACCTGCTAGCGACCCTCAACAAGGTTCGCGCCCATGTCGGCGACATGTATCTCGTACACGGCGGCGATATGAAGGGTATCGAACGGCTTGCAGCGTCCTGGGCCGAGCAGAATGGCATCCAGCAGGTGCGGTTCGGTCTCGATCGCAAGCTCGGAGATCGCGCTGGCTTCCGTCGCAACGAGCAGATGCTCTCGCTCAAGCCGAGATTCGTGATCGCCTTCCAGGGCAATGGCGTGACCGAGCGGCTTGTCATCGAAGCCAAGGCTCGGGGACTCCGGGTCGTTGATCGTCGCGGCCCATTGGGAAGCCCTCCTTCAGCTGCTCGTCGCGGTGCGGGCTGAAGCCGCGGGCCGCCGGTTTGCCGGCGGCCCTTTTTTGGCTCTGCTTACGGTTGTCCCATCGGAATTCCCGCCAGCGAGAGGGGAGGGTGCCGAGGCGTGTTTGGTTTGGCTGAATAGCGCTGGAATCCGTCGGCCGTGTCCGCAGCGCGGATCCATTTCAGTGTCCACCAGCCATCCGCGTTGCTCACGCCGCGCCGGCCGTCGCCTTGCCACAAATGAGAGAGAGATGATGATGCGTGATTTGCATGATGAGGAACTGCGCGCTCTGCTTGCATTCCGACAGCGCCATGGGCGCTGCTGGAAGGCTGCGTTGCTGTTGCGCTGGTCGGCCGGCACCGACGCCGATGAACCCGGTTCGGCGCATTTGCGCCATCTGCGCAATATCGGAGGACCGCGCTGGCTGCTCGGGCTATCGGCCGCCACGCTCGATGACGCTGCGCGGCGTTTTGCCGGGTGCGTCGATCCGGCGCTGATCGACGTTTTCATGGAGAATGCCACGGGCTTTGCCCGCGGCGCGTCGGCAAGCGTCGGGATCGCTCCGGCGAGCGCTGCGCATTCACTGGCCATCGCGATCGAACTTAGCCTCAAAGCCTATCTGATGAAGGCGGGCTATGCCGACGACTGGAACCGCGTCCATATTCGGCATGACCTTGAAAAGGCCTTGGCGCTTGCCGTGGCGACGGGCCTGTCGGGCTTCCCACCGGAATTGCCGCAGCTCGCGGCTATTCTTTCGCCTGCCTATAGCCGCCATCAAATCGACGCGATGTTCCGGGGCGGGGCTTCACCTTTCGATGTGACGGACGCCTCGCTGTGCGTTGACCGTCTCCTTGCCGTAATCCGGGCGCAGATCGCGTAACCGGCGCTCCAATGGTAGCCTTGCGCGTTGGTCGAAGACGGGCTCACCGATCCCGTTGAGGCCGGGGGTGACCCTGCCGTAACACGGACGACAGAGCCATCACCTCCGTTCTCGTACCGGGCATCGCCGCTTCGCTGGGGACGGGGCAGAAATGGGAGAATGTGCCGTTCAGTGGTTAAGAGGGCTCTGCGGGGCGTAGA
Organism: Sphingobium sp. Z007; assembly: GCF_900013425.1. Taxonomy (GTDB): domain Bacteria; phylum Pseudomonadota; class Alphaproteobacteria; order Sphingomonadales; family Sphingomonadaceae; genus Sphingobium. The sequence goes on along the minus strand of NZ_FBXK01000002.1, from coordinate 108,311 downwards.
TTGTCGCAGCGGTGGGGCGTGGTTTCTGCACCGGTTCCTGGTGTCATAGAACCCAAGCGACCATCCCTTCTTTTTGACCTGATCCCTAAGTCGGTCGTTCGGTGCCTCCAACCCGCTCCCCTTCGGGCCGAGTTGCCGTGTGCCACGGCTGCCCGCACCACCCCTTGTGTCGGGGTTCCCCTGCGCTGCTGACGCGCTCCGGTGGAAGCACCGCCCATGCCCGCCTTTTTCGGGGGTCAGTCGAAGGGACGGTCCCTTCGGCACCCAAAAAGGAACCTCGACATGCAGAACCTCGTCATCCTCGCCGGCAATGTCGGCGCCACGCCGGAAGCCCGCACCACCCAGGGCGGCACCAAGATCACCCACTTCAGCCTCGCGACCTCGCGGCCCAAGCGGGACAGCAACGGCAAGACCATCAAAGACGATAATGGCCGTCGGATCGAGGATACCGAATGGCACCGGATCACCTGCTTCAACGGCGTCGGCAAGACCGTCGAACAATATGTCGACAAGGGCATGAAGGTGATGGTGCGCGGTCGCATCCACTACACCCGCTGGACCGACAACGAGAATATCGAACGCTACGGTGTCGAGATCATCGCCGACGAGGTGACCTTCCTGACCCGCGCCAAGCCCGCGGGCGGCGGCCAGGGCGGCAACGACAGCTCGGTGGATGACGACGAAATTCCCTTCTGAGAGCCGCAAAGGCCCGGTGGCGTCAGCCACCGGGCCTTTTTGCTGTTTTCGGCTTTAGGGCGGTTGCAAGAAATCCATATATCCAATAATATCGATATATGAATAATGATTCTGCTATCGATGCTCTTGGCGCACTGGCGCAAAGTACGCGGCTCGACGCCTTCCGGTTGCTGGTGCGGCATGAGCCCGCCGGCCTCGCCGCCGGGGACGTCGCCCGCCAGCTCGACATCCCCCAGAATACGATGTCCTCGCATCTCGCCGGACTTGCTCGCGCCGGTCTGGTCCGAGCCGAGCGCCACAGCCGCCATATCATCTACCGCGCCGATCTCGACCAGCTCAAGGCGCTCACCCTGTTCCTCGTCAAGGACTGCTGCGGGGGCAGGGCAGAGCTATGCGAACCGCTGATCGCCGAGCTTATTCCCTGTTGCTGACGGAGCTTCTCCATGTCTGACCGGATTTATAATGTCCTGTTTCTGTGCACCGGCAATTCCGCGCGCTCGATCCTCGCCGAGAGCGCATTGATGAAATTGGGAGAGGGCCGGTTTCGCGCCTTTTCCGCAGGCAGTTTTCCCAAAGGTGCGATCAATCCGGACGCGATCGCTCTCCTGGAGCGGATCGAATATCCGATCGCCGGTCTACGGTCGAAAAGCTGGGATGAATTCTCCGGCCCAGATGCACCCGCCATGGATTTCGTATTCACCGTTTGCGACGACGCGGCCGGCGAAACCTGTCCGATCTGGCCGGGTCATCCGATGACGGCGCATTGGGGCATTGAGGATCCGAGCCATGTCCAAGGCCCGACGATCGAGCGCGAACGGGCGTTCGTGACGGCGCTGCGCTATCTGGAAAATCGGATTAAGCTGTTCATCGCGCTGCCGTTCGACCGGCTCGACGCCTTGGCGTTACGCGCCCATGTTCGGGAAATCGGCCAGGTCGAAGGCGCGAGCACTCGTCGCGGGGACGCTGCGTGATGCCGATCGACGTGATCATCTATCATAATCCCGATTGCGGAACGTCGCGCAACACGCTCGCGATGATCGAAAATGCCGGCATCGAGCCGCATGTCATCGAATATCTCAAAACGCCGCCGAACCGAACGCGGCTCGCCTCGCTGATCGGGCGCATGGGAATCACGCCCCGTGATCTGCTCCGCGAGAAGGGCACACCCTATCACGAGCTCGGCCTCGCCAATCTTGCGTTGAGCGATGACGAGCTGTTGGACGCGATGATCGCACACCCGATCCTGATCAACCGGCCGATCGTCGTCTCGCCGCTGGGCGTCAAATTGTGCCGACCCTCAGAGGAAGTGCTCGATCTGTTGCCGAGCCAACAGCGCGGCGCTTTCACTAAAGAGGATGGTCAGCGTGTTATCGATGCCGCTGGCAAGAGGGTCGAGGGATGAGCGCTGTTAACGCGCCGACCAAACCGGCGATCAGCGGTTTCGAACGCTATCTGAGCCTTTGGGTGGCGCTGTGCATCATCGTGGGTATCGCGCTCGGCTATGCGCTGCCGGGCCTCTTCGCCGCTATCGCCGCGGCCGAGATCGCCCGTGTCAATCTCGTCGTGGCGGCGTTGATCTGGCTGATGATCATTCCGATGCTGCTCAAGATCGACCTTGGTGCTTTGGGGTCGGTGCGCCAGCACTGGAAGGGAGTCGGCGTCACCCTATTCATCAACTGGGCGGTCAAACCCTTTTCAATGGCGTTGCTGGGCACGGTCTTCCTGGGGTGGCTGTTTCGTCCGCTGCTCCCTGCGGGCGAGGTCAACTCTTACATCGCCGGGCTGATCCTGCTGGCCGCGGCGCCGTGCACAGCCATGGTTTTTGTCTGGTCCAACCTCTGCGAGGGCGAGCCGACCTATACGCTGAGCCAGGTGGCGCTCAATGACATCATCATGGTCTTCGCCTTTGCACCGCTGGTCGGGCTACTGCTCGGCGTGGCCTCGATCGCGGTGCCATGGGACACGCTGCTGATTTCGGTTCTGCTCTATATCGTGGTGCCGGTCATCGTCGCCCAGATCGCGCGGCGCGTGCTGCTGGCATCCGGCGGCCAGCCCGCGCTGGATCGCCTGCTCGCAATGCTCGGCCCCGTATCGCTGGTCGCCTTGCTGACGACACTGGTATTGCTGTTCGGGTTCCAGGGCGAGGCGATCATTGCCCATCCGCTCGTCATCGCGCTGATCGCCGTGCCGATCCTGATCCAGGTCTATTTCAATGCGGGCCTCGCCTATTGGCTGAGCCGCCGGTTCGGCGTGGCCTGGTGCGTTGCCGCGCCTGCCGCGCTGATCGGCGCGTCCAATTTCTTCGAGCTCGCGGTTGCCGCTGCGATCAGCCTGTTCGGCCTCAACTCGGGCGCTGCGCTGGCGACGGTCGTCGGCGTGCTGGTCGAGGTGCCGGTAATGCTCTCGGTCGTGCATATCGTGAAGGCGACGCGGCCATGGTACGAGCAGCGGGCTACGACATGATCGCTGCGCGCGTCGAACTTCACCAGCTGGCCGCGCTCGCGCCGGTGCTGGCGGAAGCAGGACTGCCGGCGAGCGATATCGCAGCGCCTGGCCGTCATTTCTACAGGTTCGACGATGAGGACGGTCTGATTGGCTATGGCGGTGTAGAAGGCGCTGGAGCCGATCGGTTGCTGCGCTCTTTCATCGTCGTGGAGGCGCGTCGCGGCGCGGGCTTGGGCAGCGCCATGCTGTCCGCGCTCGAACGCGCGGCTGCTAATGATGGCGCGACCTGCCTCTATCTGCTGACCACGACGGCTGAGCCCTTTTTCGGCCGCTTTGGGTATGCCCCGATAGCCCGCGCCTCCGCGCCGGCGGAGATCGCCGACAGCGCGGAGTTTCGCTCGCTTTGCCCGGCGAGCGCCGCCTTTCTTTTCAAACGGATTTGCTGATGTCCCGACTGCGTACACTTCCCGATCCCGATCTCATGCCGGCGCTCGATGCCGCGATGGTCCGGCTTGATTTGGCGGCGGGCCTTGGTCCTCTCAATCCACCTCCGCGTATCCTGCTGCTCTACGGTTCGCTGCGCGCGCGTTCGTTCAGCCGACTTGCGGTGGAGGAGGCGGCCCGCCTGCTCATCCTGTTCGGCGCCGAGGTGCGCATATTCGATCCGAGTGATCTGCCGTTGCCTGATCAGGTCGAGGGTGACGATCATCCGGCGGTCCATGAGCTGCGCGAGCATGCGCTGTGGTCGGAAGCGATGGTGTGGTGCAGTCCCGAACGGCATGGCCAGATCACCGGCATCATGAAGGCGCAGATCGACCATTTGCCGCTGGAGTTCGGCGGCAAGCGCCCGACCCAGGGGCGGACCCTCGCGGTGATGCAGGTGTCCGGCGGCTCGCAATCGTTCAACGCGGTCAACACATTGCGGCTACTCGGCCGCTGGATGCGGATGATCACTATCCCCAACCAGTCGAGTGTCGCCATGGCCTTCAAGGAATTCGGCGAGGACGGCCGGATGCGCGCGTCCAGCTATTATGACCGTATCGTCGATGTGATGGAGGAGCTCGTTCGCTTCACGATTCTCACGCGCGGCCATACCGACCAGCTCGTCGATCGTTATTCCGAGCGCAAAGCAGCGATACTCAAGCGCGATGCGGACAAGGATCTCGCGACGCAGGCCGTCGGCTGACCCGAAGCACGCTCTTACGGAACTGCCGTATTGAGCTGGTCCTGGAGGGTCGCGATGCTCTCGATGACGGCATCGAAGGCAGGCGCGTCGCCGAAGATCATCCCCGTCATGGCGCGATAGTCGCGCCGCAGATCATCGACCATGTCGCCTTCGGGGCATAGCGCGAAACTGCCTGGCACGGCGGTCCCCAGGTCGAAGGCCGGCCGGTTGAAGAACAGCCGGGCATGGGCGACGCAATCTCGGCCGAGCGCCGGATCAGCCAGCGCGCATTTGCCGGCGTCGGACTGCAACAGCGCGTGAAGATCATAATAATGGCGCGAGACGCGCTGGCCATTGCCGCGCAGGGCGCCGCGGATCTCGAACCAGCGTCGCAGCCCGTGCAGGATAACCACCTTGTCCCAGAAGGTCCGTTCCGCGTCGACGATCGTCACATTGGCGACGGCCAGATTGATCCCCGGCACGTCGGCTTCGAGATAGGGCGTGATCGTGTGGAGCGCGTGGGGGTCGAGCGCGGATTTGGCGCCGGACTCGATCTTCACCGCCTTGCCGACATAGGCATCGATCGGCGTGACCGTCGGGTAGCGCAGGGAAAGTGTCTGAGCGTCCTGCGCGTCGGGTTCGACCCGCCACTGCGCGGCGGCTATCCCCATCCGCTGGGCTGCTTCGCCGACGATCGCGGCGAGCTGGCTCTGCAAAGGCCCCTGGATATGGGCCTCGCAGGCTTCGCGGATCGCGTCGAGCGCGGCTTCTCGCTTCTTGCCGCTCATCGCCTCGAGCTCGGCGATCGAAGCGGTCTGCCCCAGATCGTCGCGAAATACGGTGACGTCGATGTCTTCGGAAAAGCGGCGGATCAAGCCAAAGCCCTTCGATAGCGACGTACCGCCCTTGAACAGCAGCCTTGGACCTGGCGGGAGGCCGTTGAACAGCGCGTCGAGCGTCCAGCAAACCCAGAAATCCTTCTCTACATTCTGGGGCGTGGTGCCGATGCGCTGGGCCGTCGTGCTGAACACGCCGAGGCGTGTCGCATCATCTGCGCCGATGATGCGATCATAGGCAGGGTTCATCATGACGTGGCGACCTTCTCGAACAGCAATGGCTTGAGGAAGGCCTGCATCCAGGCCGGCAGCGCCAGAAGGCCGTCGGCCAGATCGTCGCGCAGCACCTTGCCCTGGCCGGGATCGTTCAACAGGGCTGCGAGGCGACGGTGGACCAGATCATCATCCTGCGGATCGCTGCCCATCGTGTCGCGCAGCCAGTGGAGCGCCTGGACGAGTCGCATCGCCGGTCGTCCCGCCCAGAAAAGTTTGCTGGCTGCGGTCAGCCGGAAGCTGATCGTGAGCCGACCGAGCTGGATCGTCTTCAATCGTGCGTCGGTATGGACGACGATCTTGGCAGGCACCGCGTTGGTGAGGCCGAGATCATTGGCGGCGGTCATCCCGTCGACCAGTACCCGGATCTGGTCGCGACGGGTGATGGCGTCGATCACCTCACGCGGATCGGGCGGGTTGCTTTGCTGGGTCAGGCTGTTGCGGGCCGGCTTGTCATAGAGCCCCCGGTCGATCCGCCGCAGCGCGTCCGTTTTCGTCAGGCGTTGCAGCGTCTTGTCGACAGCGTCACGGCTGCCGAGGTCGAGAAAATCGGCCGGGGTCCATACCGCCTTGGGCGCGCGCGCGTCGATCCGTTGCAGGATCGCGGCTTTGAGATCGGGAACAGTGTCGGCCATGTCCGAAATCCGTACACAAATTTCGGACAGGAGTAAATGTGGCTGGTCCGAAATATGTAGGCAGATTTCGGACATATACGGCGCGACGGAATTCCGCTATTTCGCCCTTCGCGTCACCTCAGCGGCAATGGCCCGTCGCATAGCGGTTCCACCGCAGCACCGTGCCGGTGGCAATCATGGCGCCGCTGATATCGCCAATGACGGGCGCTGTGCACCAAGCGCCGGTGCGATCGCCCTTCGCATTGCCGTTCGATCGGCACTGGAGCCTTGGGCCAGTGACAAGAATATGGCCAGTGCCGGCACGTCCTCTGGCGCCGCCGAGCAAACGCACCAGCGCGTCGCGCGCGGCGATGCCGCTGGCGCGTGGGCAGGGGTGTCCCTTGCGGCACGAACCGTCTATCTCCCGCGCCGCTATCCCGGCAAGACGGATGCGCGGTCCCTCGCGGCACCAGACCGGGCCATCGCCGTCCCACACCCTGACGGGCGTGCAGATGAATGCCTGGCCGCTGGGTACGACCGCAACAGCCAGCAGAAATATGGCGAGCATCAGCGCTCAACCGGGGCGGTAGCGTGGGTCATGCGTCAGGAAAGAGCGGCAATGTATCGGACCGTGCCGCGGCCTCATCGGCGAGGATATCATAGCAGCGCAAACGCATAGCGAGGTGTCGCGCCAATTCGGCCGTCGCACGGCGACGCGCAACGGCGTCGCCGTATCGGATATTGGTCACGAGGGCCGGTTCGGCCGTTGCGAGGGACACCTCGAGATGGAGGGCCAGGCTATCTTCATCGACTCGGAGCATGGCCGTAGAATAGAACAAACAAAGAACAATCATCAAGCATCTCGTGCGCACCTTTTCTCGCGATGCGCGATAGGCGTCGCTTATGCGGCCAAAGACCGCAGCGGGGCTGGTGGAACCACGGTCTCGATCAAACCGGTCGCCACATCATAGACCAACCCCGTGACCATGAAAGTGGCCGGCAGATTGGGGTTGGCCTCGGCATCATCTCGACCACCTCCTGGGCGTGTAGACTTGAGCTGGAGCGAGGCGCGCTGGTGCAGATCTTCCCCGATTGGGAGACCGCAGCGCTGCCGGTTCATGCTTATTATCCGATGGGGCGGGCGATCCGCATCGCTGCGCGGGCGTTCGTCGAGTTTCTCAGCGCTGATCTGGTGCGCGATCCCCCCACCTGAAGCAAGGTCGCGTCTAGTCCACGCCGCCTGATTCCACGCATTGTCCGGCACGCTATCACGCAAGCATAGGCATGGCTGCGCTGCTATGGTAATCTCAGCCATCACTCGATGGCATCCGCAGGCGTCCCGTGACCGGGGGACGAGCGTGCCTCCGCCTACAAATGGAAGGCCGGTGATGATATTGAGCGATTCTTGCCCATTAGTGATGGGCTGACCGGAATGTCCACGACACTTCCCGTGCGAAACCTCGAAGAGGCCAATCTGCTGGCCCAGGCGATCGTCAATACGATCCCCGAACCGTTTCTTGTCCTCGATGCTGATCTCCGCGTTCTCGAGGCGAGTCGTTCTTTCTATGAAATCTTCAAGGTCGAGCCCGCAGAGACTCAAGGCTGCCTGCTCTATGCGCTCGGTCATGGGCAGTGGGATATTCCCGCGCTCCGGCTGTTGCTCGAAACCATCCTGCCCGAGCGGGTCGCTATGGATGGGTTCGAGGTCGATCATGATTTCCCGGCGATCGGCCACCGCATCATGCTGCTCAATGCCCGCAAGGTCCTGTACGACGAGAGCGACACAATGGCGATCCTGCTTGCCTTTCGCGACGTGACCGAACGGCGCGCGATCGAACACGAGAAGCAAGCGCTGCTCGAGCGCTCGGAAGAGCTGCGGCTTCAAAATGAGGTGTTGCTGCAGGAGATGAAGCACCGCGTAGGGAACAGCCTTCAGATTATCGCGAGTATTTTGCTGCTCAAAGCCCGCGCGGTTTCATCTGACGAAACCCGCTTTCATCTTCAGGACGCGCACCAGCGCGTGATGTCGGTCGCCGTCGTTCAGCAGCATCTCGACATGACTAACGGTATCGATCAGATCGAGGTCGGCACCTATCTCGAAAAGCTCTCTGCCGGTCTCGGGGCCTCGATGATCGGCGATAATCAGCCGGTTACGATCACGGTCGTTTCTGATTCTGGCATGATCCCATCGGCGAAAGCCGTCAGCCTCGGGCTGATCGTCACCGAACTCGTGATCAACGCCCTCAAATATGCCTTTCCCGAGATCCACCACCAAGCAGCGATCGCTGTGCGCTACACGATCGACCAGAACGACTGGACACTGATCGTGTCGGATAACGGCGTGGGTAAGGCTCCCAACCAGGCGCCGAAAGCCGATGGAGGCCTTGGCACCACGATCGTGGCAGCTCTGGCCAAGCAGCTGGATGCCAAGGTCACGATGAAAACCGACCCGGCAGGATTCACCGTTTCCGTAGCACGGACCCTGGCGGCTGCACCACTGCTTGAGGCAGCCTGAACCGGCACGGCTTGGCCCCCTTGCGAGATTTACACTGCGGGTGCGGATAGTTTGCAGCTTGGCTGCGTTGAGCAATTCTATCGCACAGGCGCGGAGCGTTCCGTTCGCACACCAACAACGCACCACCGATTTTGACCGACTCAGTTTTGATATTGGTGGTGGAAGACGAGACATTGATCGAAGAGGTCGTCGTCTTGGGCCTGGAAGATGCCGGTTATGCCGTCGCGACTGCTCACACTGCCGAGGAGGCGATCGCTTCATTGGAGAAAACGGACTCGACCGTCCGGGCAATCGTCACCGACGTAAATCTTGTACCGAATAAGCTGACCGGTTGGGATGTCGCACGACGCGCTCGCGAACTGACAGCGGATATTCCAATCGTCTATATGTCGGGCGCGAGCGGTCATGAATGGACATCGCACGGCGTCCCCAACAGCGTGCTGATCGCCAAGCCCTTTGCGATCGGCCAGATCGTCACCGCTGTTTCGCAGTTGCTCAATGCCGGTGGCCCGACTGTCGGCGAATAAGGCAGTTCGCAAGGATCAACGCAAATATGCCAGTCAGGCACGATCAGCCGTAGAGCCGGTCATCCCACCAATTGGTTCGGGCAGCTCGAAGCTGATTGCTTGCGCGTCGGGATGTGCTGGATTGATCAGGATGTTGCGTTCCACCCGCGCCGGGATCGAAGGCACCAGCAACAACGCCGAGCGCCCTGCCGCGAACCACGCCTCGCCAAAGGCCCTGCAGATGTCTTCGCGCTTGCCGTCCCACCCGGAGAATTTCGCGGTTGGGAAGACTTCGTAGCTGACGCCGTTGGGGATCGTGATGCGGATATAATGCTGGTTGGGCGGCATCACCGTGTTGGCATGGACGAGCTTTTCCAGCATCGCCGTCGAATAATGTTCTGACGTGTAGATGATCGGGCTGGCCGCGGTGTTCCACCGTCCCGGATAGAGCCGAGCGCCCTCGCTGTCATAGATCGGATGCGCGCCATCGGGATCGCCGATCCGAAAACAGGTCAGCACGCGGTCGGTGATCTGGGCGCTCACGCTCCGCCGCCATACGCCGCCCGTCCCAGCAGGTTGATGACGACATCGGCTCCCGGACCCGTCGCCAGCGCCACGTCGAGCGGCGGCTTGTTGTCGAGCATGGGGTGCGCGCGGCCGAGAAAGTCGCGGACCTTGGCGGGATCCTTATAGATATCGAGCGCGAAGCTGAACACCTTGGCGATCCGCGCCAGCTTGTCGCCTTCCTCGCTGGTCAGGCGCTTGGACGCCGATTTCTTGCGGCGATCGAGCGTCGCCTTGGAAATAAGGCGGAACTTGAAGCGACTGTCGCCCGGCGCGACGGTGTCGGCGAGATGGTCGAGTGCGCCGACCGGCAGGCCTTCGAGAATCGAATAGCTCAGCCCCAGGCGCGTGTCGCCCTTGCGGGGCGCAACCCCAAGCAGGGTCTCGATCGTCACGGGCTGGCTCGCCATCTGCTGCTCCTGTCTCACCTGATACAGATATATGTCTCATGTGAGGCAAACACAAGCAAACGGTGATATCGGTCCGGAGGGGCCATGACCTCTTGCGGCCGGCAGCTTCACCCCGCTCTTTGAGGCGCAATCCTTGGTCCGGCGCGCGGCCTAATGCGATCAACCCGTAAAGGGTCCGGTCGCTTCGCTACGGCTTTTGGCCTGCGGCAAAAAGTGATCGCGGCCACCCTCCGAACACTTCGGGCGCCAGTCGAGCGGGGATGAACCCGCCGGCTTTCAAGGAGCCTCGACATGTTCACCGACATCAAGATCGCCCGCCTCAATGCGCTCAGCCTCTCCAAAACCCTGATGATCGCAACGATGGTCATCGGGATCGGCAACCAGTTCGCCGTCATCACCGCCGACGACTTTGACGGCGACGTGGTCGTCATCAACGAATATGATCCGTTCAGCTGAAACCTTCCGGCGGGGGCATCCGCCCCCGCCCTTATTGCGCGAGTGCTGATTGGACGATCTTACCGAGGAAGCGAACCCGCACTTCATTCACTCGACCCTGCGGGAGCGCATCGTCGAGCATGTCTTTGTCGGTGAAGCACTGCGCCGGCTCTGGCAACTGGGTGTGACAGACGTCGAGGTGCTGCGTTCTGAATTCGACGCGGGCGGCTATGACCTGGTCATGGCCCGAGGTCGCGTAACCCGCCATATCCAGTTCAAAACCAAAATCGTCGGCGGCAAGACCGATGAGGTAAAGATCAGCCTCAAGCTGATGGAGAAGCCGAGCGGATGCGTCATCTGGATCGTGGTGACGCCGGATCTCCTCTTCGACCATTATCTGTGGTTTGGCGCGGGGCCGGGCGAGCCTTTGCCGGACATCAGTCCGTTCGCCGTCGCCAAACATAGCAAGGGCACGGCGGAGGGCGAGAAGAATGAGCGGCCGAACCACCGCAAGGTCCGGATATCCAGGTTCGAGAAGGTCGCCAGCCTGGACGAGATATTGCTTCGTTTGTTCGGTGATCTGGCTAACGCGAAGGGGGCTTAAGCGGGCAGGGCGGCTCCGGCTGCGCCGGACCGGGCTCTAGGCGGACCGCCCCGAGCCCCGTGCCGGGTCTCGGTAGGGTAGACGCGAGGCGCCTCTTGCGAGGACGCCCCAGCGCCTCCCCCCGAACCGTGCTTGCACCTTTCAATGCACACGGCTCTCCATTCTGTCTGGCATCCGGCCACCATGATGGGCAACATGACACTTTCGACATAGGACGATGGTCCTGCGCCGCCGTGCTGATTGCACCCATGGCGTCAGTTGGCCGCGCCGTTTGTCCTTTAAGCGGTGAGGATGATGCATCTCGAACGGTCCGTCAGTATCGCCGCACGCCTCGCATTCTTCGGCGCTGAGACGGGTGACGAGATCGTTCGAACTCTGCGCAATGCGCGAGCCAACCGTAATGGCATCAACGACGGGATTGCCCCATGCCTGTACGATCAGATGCTTCAGTTTCCATACCTTATGGACGCGCGGCTCGCCCCGGACCAAGGTCGTTACGCCGTGATCCGACCCCATTTTCAGATATTCCTCGGCCTGCCTTCTCGTCGAGCGTCGCCGGCATGCTACAGTCGCAAAGAGGCTCCTGAGCATTACCAGTTCGAGCTTGTCGAGCGACGCTTTCACGCCGTCGGCGATCGCATAATAGGTCGCGAAGCCCCGGAACTCTGAGTTATAGGCAACGATAATCTCCGCTACACTGGATTCCATGAGTTGCGGACGCACCCGGCCATTCCTCATGTCGAGGTTGCCGAGCTTTTTGCGCCTGCAAAATGCATAGACCCGGTCCCTCGCCACCCACAACTTGATGTTCCCCCGCGTTGGCCGACGAAGGATGCGTCGCATCCCGCCGCCGACCTTCTGACGCCCCGCCATTGTTCCGGGAGAGCGCAACGTGAAGGCGCATACATGGAAGCCAAGGAACGGCGATCCCCTCGACGCATCGCGAACCCCGGTTTTCTCCGGTGATACCGCCAGATTGAGCCGATCAGCGAGGAAGCGCTGTATATCGGCCATGATCTGAACGGCCTCCGCCTTGCTGCCGATCACACCGACAAGAAAGTCATCGGCATAGCGGCAGTAGCGAAGGCGACGGAAGTTGGGGTCCATTGGATCGACGGACGGTATCTTCCGCCTTTCCCGATTGATGGCTTCGATCCGGGCTAGACAGGCCCGGACTTCTACCTCATCCGCACCATCGGCACGGACTGCATCGATCTTCTTACGAAGTGCGGCGATCTGCTGGGTCTGGGCGACATAGGCAGGATTGGCCCGCCGTTTGGCGCCCTTGTCGAAGCCCGCCCGCATTTCCTCCATGAACAGGTCAAGCTCATGGAGATAGATGTTGGCAAGTAAGGGCGAGATGACCCCACCCTGCGGAGTGCCGCTATAAGTCCGTTCGAACTTCCATTCATCCATGCACCCTGCCTTTAGCATCGTCCCGATCAGATCGATGAACACAGGATCATCGATCCGGCGGGCCAAGAGGCCGAGCAGGATGTCATGGTCGATGTTGTCGAAGAACCCGCGAACATCCACTTCGATCAGCCATTTCGCACCCGTCCAGGTTTTGCGGATCTCTTCGAGAGCCGTGTGGCAGGAGCGACCCGCGCGGAACCCATGGCTGTGCTGCGAGAACACAGGCTCATAAATCGCCGCGAGGATCATTCTCGCCGCCTCCTGAACGATGCGATCATCCGCCGTAGGGATGCCCAATGGGCGCATTTTACCATTGCCCTTGGGGATATAGACCCGCCGCACTGGACGAGGGCGGTAACGGCCTTCCGCCACGCGTTCGACCAGACGATCAAGCCTCGCCAGCGTCATGCCGTCGAAGGTCTGGCCGTCTACTCCCGGCGTCATCGCACCCCGATTCCGGGATACTCTATCATAGGCCCGCTCATATAAGCAGCGGGACCGCATGAGGCGGTTGAGACCGTTGATCCGCTTGCCCGCCCGCGACAAGGCCGGAAGCTTCTCGATCCGTCTCAGGATAGTAGCGGTTTGCATCAGCAATCCCTTTCCTTTGATCCATCGAGGTTACAGAACTGCCGTCCTTCGCCCGGATGCTGCGGATTTCGACAAGGATCGCTCCCGCTTATACCGCTGCCCCGTCCGCCTCGCGGCGGCTGTCCCGGCCATTACACCGGGCGTTTGACTACTATGACGGCTCCGTCGCCATGCAGGTCCGAACAAGCCGTCCTGTTTAGGCGATCCCGCAGTTGCGCGAGTGAGGAGTCGCGGTGCGTTTAGGTGCCCCGTTCATTTCCTTGATCCCCTTACCGGGGCCACGCCGGGCGGACTGGCAGCGATTTGCAGGGCCGTGCTCCTCGCTCCGCTCGGGACGGTGTGTCAGCTGCGTTCACCGTCACCTACCTAGTGGTCGTTGGAAACTGGGATTCAGACAATCCAGTCTTCACCATGCGCACCTTGCCTGCTGGTCAACCGTCAGGCTGCGGCGCCCGACTTCGATCCATCCACCGACATGCTATGGTCCCGTTTCCCTTTCGGAATTTCAGCCGACTCATCATCGGCACCGGTAAGTCGGTCAGGCATGAGCTATGCCAATAAGCTCAGTTCATACGAACACTCCTTTCTTCTCCGCGCCACAACGGCGCACGCCCATGCGGGTCACGATCCCTGCCGTGGGCAGGTCGTCAACGGCGCTGTGGACTCGGCAGGTCTGCGGCATTCGCGACAGGGGCTGGTCGCCCATGCGCTAGATGCGCGGGCGGGCACAGGCTCAGCCCGTCGCGCAACGCCGCATCATCGACCAGGATCCGCCACGGTCCACCATAGCGCCGGGCCGCGAGGTAGAAGGTCGCGCCATCGCACGCGACCATACGGCATCGCTCCTGGCGATCGATCAACGACGCATTCCCGCCATAGCGGGCGACCAGCTCGTCGAGATCGGCGCGCATCAGGGCGCCGCAGCGACGGCACTGGGTACGAACCTGGATCTGCAACCGCTGCATCGCGCCGACGCTCGATGTCCAGCGTGGCCAAAGGGCGATGATCCGGGCGGTGTCTGTCATGATCGGATGATAGCGAAGCCCTCGTTCGCGCGTCCAGCAGCACGTCTGAAAAGTCGGCCATGCCGTTCCTTATTCCCTCTGACCGCCGCACCGACGGTCCCTTCCTGGCTTGGCGTCCTCGCCGCGGCACTTGCCAGCGCAAGCCCGGTGCCGGGCTTCTCCACATCCGCTGCGACCCTGTCGGGTGCGCGGGCGCGCTATGCCCCGGCGGTCCGGTCGCCTGTCGGAAGGCCCCGATCGGCGGGGTCTGACACAGCTTGGAAAGTCGAACGTCATGGCCGACCCCCAGAATGACAAAATCCTATCCGCAGACCAGCGCATCGCGACCATCGCGCGGCTCAATGATGCCCTGCGCCAATCCATCCATAGCCCGGGCGTCAACCAGGTGGTCATGACCGCCGGGGTCGCCGACCTGATCGGCGATACCAGCCTGTTTCGCGGGTTTCAGCGCCGCGCGGTACTGCTGCGCACGGTGCGCGACTATGACGCCTTTGGTCCCGACGTCGATCCGCATGGGGAGCGTGATTTCGGTCGCTTCGACTTCGCGGGCGAGGCCCTGTACTGGAAGATCGATTATTATGATCGCGCACTGACATACGGATCGCCTGACCCGGCAGATCCCGATGTCACCATCCGCGTGCTGACGCTGCTTCTCACCCACGAATATTGAGCGATCATGGCCCCGACCCTGTCGGGGCCACTTTTTTACCGAAAGGGCTCGCCGCTGCGGCCGGCGCGGATTGCTTTGTGTCACCCGGTTGCGCCCGGCGTCGGCCTGACCAGATTTCCCATCCCTCGCGAGCGACCCCGGCCATCCCCCTGACCGGGGGGATAGCCGAAAAGTCTGCTTGAGCAGACTGTCGGCGGTGCCGCCCAGACGTCCCATCGACCCTTGCTCTCCGGCACGAGAGGGGAGGCTGCGCGGCGAGAGCGTCCGCGTCTTGCTGCGCGGTGAGGGGACCGATCGGTGTCCCTGGAACATCCCAAGGAGACCCGTTGTGGCCGATTATTTTTCCCGTCATCCTGACCATGCGTTCGTGTTCGCATTCGTCTGCTTCGCGATCACCGTCTACCTGTTTCGCTATGTCGGACCCGGCATCGGCGGCGGTGGCGACTGGTCGTCGCGCGACCATTATGAACGCAATCTGCGTGATGGTCCCCAAGACTATGAATCGTGAGGGTCCGGCGACCATGAAGACGATCGTCGTCAGCCTGCTGAAGGGCGGGGTCGGCAAGACCTTCCTCGCCACGCACCTCGCCTGGTATCTGGCCGAGCAAGGCGGCAATCGCGTCGCCTTTCTCGACCTTGATCCGCAGGGCAGTTCCACACGCCGGCTTGCCAGCGCGCGGACCGGGTGGTTCTCGGCGGACCTGTTCGATCCCGAGGCGCGGCTTGAGCTTACCGATGCGCCCGGCATCACGGTCTTCGCCGCCGATCCGCGCCTGCAGATGGTCAAGGCAGCGGGTGACGTGCGCGATTTTCTTGGCCGGTTTCCCGCGTTGGGTGCCCATTTTGACCATTGCGTCATCGACACCGGCCCCAAATGGGATGAGCTGACCTTGAGCGCGATGGCGGTGGCCGACGCAGTGATCGCTCCGGTTCAGGTCGCCGAGGATTCGATCGAGTGCGCCAAGATGCTGCTCACCGCGCTCAAAAAGGCGGAAGGCGCGCGCGGCGGGCGCAAGGTCGATTTTCTCGGGCTGTTGCCCTCGATGGTCAATCCGTTCGACCGCCGCGAAATGGACAATGCGGTCAAGCTCGCCCGCGCGGTTGGTGAGAAGCTGATGTTCCCCGCCTTCATCAAGGCGCGGCCGACCTACAAGCATTCGGCCGAACAGCATCATCCGGTCTGGTGCGAAACCGGTAGTGGCGCCAAGGCGGCCGCTGACGAAATTCGGCCGATCCTGGCGGAGATCGTTCGCCGGATGGACGTCCGCCATCTGAGTGCGGCGTGATGGGCAAGTTCGATCAGCGCGCCGAAGAGTTCGGGCTGCTTGTCGGTCTCCACGACAGCGCGCGGCGCGTCGAGGATCTGCCGCTCGACTGGATCATGGCCGATCCGGAAAATCCGCGGCGCGTGTTCGACGAGACGGAGCTCAAGGATCTTGCTGCCTCGATCGCCGCGCGCGGCGTCCTGCAGCCGATCATCGTCGCCCCGAAAAATGGCGACGGCCTTCACGTCATCCGCGTCGGTGAGCGGCGCTTTCGGGCATCGCGCCTTGCCGGGCGCGAGACCATCCCGGCGATCGTGATGGCGGTGGTGAACCGCGCCGACACGCTCGCCGATCAGATTGTCGAGAATGACCAGCGCGCAGGCCTGACCCCCCATGATCTGGCGACCGGGATCGAACGCATGCTAGGTGCCGGCGTCACCCAGGCGGAGATCGCCCGCGCGCTCGGCCGATCGAAGCAGTTCGTATCGCTCTATGCCGCCTGTGCCGACATGGCGCCCTGGCTGCGTGCGGCGATCGACCAGATGCCGATCCGGTTGCTCTACGACCTTCACCGGGCTGCTCGCACTCATGGCGACGCGGTGCGCGCCTATGTCACGGGGCTTGGCGATGAGAGCGTGACCCTGGCCGAAGGCGGCCGGTTTATCGCAGGACTCAAGGCCTCCGAGACTCTGCCGGACGCCCGTCTGCGCGATGTGCCCGCGCTCCCGAACGGGCAGGGCACCGAGCGCGCTGCACCGTGCCGGCCGGTCCGTGCCGGTGCCGGATTGCGATCGATGTTCGAAACGGAGGTGCCGCCGCAGCCTCGGCCGCTCGATGCGGTTCGGGTGACGGTGGGTGGGCGGACAGGACGTTTGATCCTGCCCGAGCGCGTTCGGGTGGCGTTCGACGACGGCGAGGAGGTCGAAGCGCCTGTTGCCGAGATCGCCATGGAGTAAACCATTGGCGGGGCAGGTCGGGGCGCATCCAATCACCCCTCACTCCGCGTCGAAACGATCGAGCTTTTCAGACAATTTTGACAGCCGTGCCCCTTTCTTCAGGGGCGCGGCTGTCTTCATTTTTGCAGGCGGAGGGAATTGGTTCGCTCGGATATACTCTCTTGTCCCATCGAGGTCAGGTCGAGTTGGATACGTTGCTTGAAGAGGGGGAGTCTGTTTGAGCAGACTATAAGATGAGTGGTTTTAGGTGAGGGCCGGATAGGCTTGGCGCCGTCAATGTATGACAATAGTCTTGCGGACATGGCCGTCTTCAACGTCCGTCTGCCCGATGATCTCGCGGCACGCTTCGATGCCATGGCAAGGTCCGTTGGCGGTCGTTCGTCGCTCCTGCGCAAACTGATTGATCGTGCGCTGCACGAGGCTGGGGACACATCCTGCGAGACGGCTGTACCTCGGACCCGCACGACTGACCGGCTGCAGCTTCGTCTCATGCGCGAAGATATCGACCGGCTCGATGCGGCGGCGGATGCGCGCGGCCTCAAACGGACCGAATGGCTTGTGATGCTGTTGCGCCGACGGTTGCATGCGACGTCGCCGCCGCCGCGTGGCGACCGGGTGCTGATCGCGCAGTCCTGGCGCGAACTCAACCGGATCGGCATCAATCTCAACCAGGCGGTCCATGCGCTGCATGCCGCGACCATGGTGGATTCCCGTCTCGACCTGGCGCGCGAGGCCGCGCGTGTCGCTTCCTTCCGGGATGAGGTGGCCGATCAGCTGCGCGTGCTTGGCCGCGCGCTCAAGGGTGACATGGCCTATTGGGATACGGCCGATGAATGAGGACGACGACGGCGTCCTGCCGCTCCCCAGTCTAATGGAAGCCTGGCGACCGCCGGCCGGGGGCAAGCGCAGCCTGCGCGGGGGGACACTGCGGATCCAATCGCGCGGCAAGGGCAGGGGCGGGAGCAATGCCGCGCCCGGGCTGTCGGCGGCCGAGGCGCGGGCCAAGCTTGAGCGGATCGTGCGCAAGGCCCCTGAGGTCATGGTCAAGATCTCGGGCAAACAGCGGGGCGTCAGGCATCTTGCCGAGCATTTCGGTTATATTTCACGGCACGGGAAGCTCGAAATCCGCAGCAGCGAGGGCGAGATCATCACCGATGAAAAGCGGTTGAAGGCGATTGCCGCCGACTGGGACATGCTCGATCAGGCGATGAACGCGCATGGGAAGGACCGTCCGACCTCGATGTCGATGGTGTTGTCGATGCCTGGCGGTACAACCGATGCCGCGACCATCCATGATGCCGTCCAGGCGTTCGCGCGCGTCGAGTTCGAAGGGCAGTTCAGCTATATGGTGGCGCTTCACACCGACACCGCTCATCCCCATGTCCACTTGACCGTCGCAACCCAAGGTGTGGACGGGACGCGGTTCAATCCGCGCAAGGCCGACCTTCATCATTGGCGCGAGAGCTTCGCCCATGAATTGCGTCAGCGCGGCATCGCCGCCGAAGCGACGCCGCGCCGCGCGCGGGGCCATGTCCAGACGCGGGTGCGGTCGCCGGCGCACCATCTGGAGGCGCGGACAGCGGGGCAGGGGAGGAAGTTGGATCTGAACCGGCTGATCGAGGAGCGGGCGCAGGCGTTCGCACGGTCACAGAATCCGGAGCGTCGGGTGGAGGATGTGCTGGCGCTGGGCCGACAGAAGCAGATCCGGGGGGCTTACGCGGATGCCGCAGCCGCGCTGGCGGCGACCGGGAAAGACGAGGATCGCGCGCTGGCCGAGGAGATCGCAGGGTTCGTCGCCGATATGCCGCCGGCGGTGTCGCGGCGCTTGGAACGGGCGCGTGAGATCATGATTGCCGATCGAAACCAGGCATCGGATCTTCGCAGTCGAGAAAAGAAGGGCGAAGGGGCGCAACGACCTGACATTGACCGAGGTGCCCGTAAGCCACGGGATCGCGAGCGTTAGCAAATTCCGTGGCGAACAGATGGCGAGGCGAAGGCAGCAAGTTCTGACCGGACAATAATTTGCGCGGGCGACAGACCTATTGCGGGGCAGTTGTCGACCACTTCCAGAAGTTCGCAGCCCGGCGCGTCAATGGCCGATCCTGTCGAAACCTGCCATTTCCGTTCCAGTGAGCGGTCTCGCAGCGGTGCGCTCAAGATGAGCGCTCAATTGGAGTCGTCGATCCTACAACCCGCCATACGGTCATCGTGCAAAGATCTTGATAATTTAAGAGTTCGGCAGCCGGTCGTCTGCGCTAATGCTTGGAATGATCGGCTGTACGAGGGTTATTTTAGGGGCCCGACGTGGCCCTTGCGCTACCCTGTGTGCACTAGGTGATCCGATCACTGGGCCGCCGCTTTACCGATCCCCCGGTAGCGCTCAAGCCAGTGAGCATAAGGCGCAGGGAGCACCCATGATGGCCGGTCCTTGCCGAGCGCCTGGGCCGCGACATAGGGATAATGCGGATCGGCGAGATGCGCGCGCGCGACCATGACGAGGTCCAACTGGACTTGCTCGATCGCCGCATTGGCGATCTTCGGATCGTCGATGCACCAGGCCGTCGCGACCGAAAGGCCGGTTTGTCGTCCGTCACAGGTCGAACCCGTCACCGGGCTGCTGGAGGCGGTGGAAGGTCATGCCAGCCTTCTCGAAATAGGGCTCATAGGTATCGTAGCGCTGCGTCAGGAACCAGTCGCGGGCATAGCCATCGTGGACCGGGAGCACATGGCTTGGACGCATGGACCTGGCGAACTCGTGGGCGCCGATCTCGGTCAGGAACGGCGCCATCACCGGCAGCGCCAGCGCGTCAATTCCAGCAAATTGGCGGAGCCGTTCATCGAAGCTATCGCCGGGATTGAGAAGGCGATCATTGACGACAAATGCCAGGACGGCCGGGATTTCTTCGGCGAGGATCGGCTCATGGCGCACCGGCAGGGCACGGACCGTGAATGGTCCAAGGTCGAGCCCTTCTTCTCTTACCTCGCTGACGGTGAAGCCCTGGCTGCGCAACGTGGCTGCGACCTTGTTGCCTCCGAATATCCGCGGTTCGCCATCGCCGACGATGGTGCGTAGCGCCTCGCCGTCGAGATGATCGGGATGGCCGTGCGTAAATAGGATGAAATCCACGTCGCTGAGGTCGCGAGGATCGACACGCCGATCGACGAACGAGAATTTGCCTGGGTCGAACAACAGCCGCTTGCCCTGGAGCGTCAGCCTCAAGCAGCTATGGACGAATTTCTCGATACGCATCAGGCGCCTCCTTCATCCGATCAACGCGGCGCGCGGCGATAAGTCACTCAGCCAGTCCCGCCCGGCGCGTCGGGAGCGCCCTGACTTCCGGATTCCTTGCCGGCCGGCGCCCCGCTGCCCTGCTTCGCGCTCAGCGCGGTCAGATAGTCGACGATCGCTGGAATATCCTTTTCCGAGACCGGTGCCTTATAGACCTCCTTCATCTTGGTGACCGTCGCCTTCCACTGGTCGGCCGTGAGCGCGGGCTGGGTCAGTGCCATGCTGGCCGAATGGCACGAGGTGCAGTTGGCGTTGATCACGTCGGCGTGCGGGCCGTCGGGATATTGCTGGTCGTCGATCGGCAGGTCGACCGTGTCCGACGTGAGCGCGAACCCGCCAAAAGCGATGCTCGACGGTGCCGGGCCGCTGGGTGCGGGCGGCGGTGGGGGCACGTGGCTGCCGGGCGGGCCGATCGCGATCAGGACTATGGCCGCAAGGCCGATCGCACCGAAGGATAGCATGCCGATCGAAGGGACTTTCATCTCGGCTCTCCTCAGGACGCAGTGATGTTGGTGGTTTCGATATTGCCGCGCATGAACCCGCCCGGGTTCCAAATTGGCGCCATCGGCTGCGCGACCCCGTCCGTGTTCCAGCAGCGCGACATCAGCCGGACATTTCCGCGCGCCGCCAGCGGCACCTGCGTGTCCCAGCGGCGGAAGCTGTACTTGCCGTGATCGGGACCGAGCCGGGTGTGATACCAGGTGCGGCCGCCATCGGTGGAGACGTCGACCTTGGCGACCCCGCAATCGCCGCCCATGGCGATACCACCGAGCGGGATCGTTCGATCATATGCGATGGCCTGGCCTTCGCCGAGACTGGTGACCCAGGACCGCGGGATCATCCGGTTGATCGGGACGGTCGGGAAGTCCTTTGCGCCCGGCTTCACATTGGCGCCCGGGGTCGCCGGGATCTTGTAAGCCTTGGCCATCCAATATTCGTCATCTGGGCCGGGCAGCACCTCGATGTCATTGAGCATCTTGACCCAGTAGGTCGAATACCAGCCCGGCACGATCAGCCGGCAAGGGAAGCCGTTCAGCAGGGGCAATTGCTCACCGTTCATGCCGAAGGCGATCATCACCTCGCCGTCTCGAGCATGGTCGATGTCGAGCGCCTTCTCGAAATCGGGTGCGCCGGCAACGACGGGCTGGTCGAGGGCGCCGAAGCGCACCTGCACCGCGCCGGGCTTTACGCCGGCATAGTCGAGGATGTCGCATAGCCGGACGCCGAGCCATTTGGCGTTGCCCATCGCACCATTGCCCCATTGTGCGCCGGGCACGCGCGGCTGGAACAGGCCGCGGCTGTTGCCCGAGCACTGATTGACCGCCGCCATCTCGACGCGCGGCAACCGGAGCAGCTGCGCAAGGCTGATCGAAAGCGGTCTATTGACGTGGCCGCGGACGGTGAGCCGGAAAATATCGACATCGATCGAGGTCGGGATGTCGGCCCAGTGCCAACGCACGAAAAACTGGTCGTTGGGGGTGAAAACGTCGCGGTCGAATACCTCCATCGGAGTTTCGAGCAGCGGCGGGTGCATGCGCTGAAGGATCATGCTGCCTTTGCCGGGAAAGGCGCTGGTCATCGGCCGCCCGGCATTGCCGCCGGGAAGGTGCAGGTCGACGAGGCTCTGCGCGAGTGCGGGGCCGGCAGCGAGCGCGGCGCCGCCGAGCGCGGCCTGACCCAGAAAGCGGCGACGACTGCTTTCGGCGGCGAACCAAGTGTCGAGCTTGTCCATGATAGCATTCCCTTCTTCGGGCGAACGTGGCCGATCCGGCTCGTCGAGCCAAGCGATCGGATTTTCGATTTTGATCGCCTCAGGCGATCAGTTGGGTGTCGCGATGCAGGGCGATACGAAGAGGTGGCCCTTCCACGCGCCGGCGAGCGTCTTGGCGGCGACCACCACCCACATCATCGCGAGGGCAAGGGTGAGCACCGTCCCGACGATCCCGAAGAAGGCGAGGTCGAAGGTCGTGCCGAGGCGGAAGGTCGCGACCGTGTAGACGCCAAGCGGGAAGGTATAGCCCCACCAGCCGAGATTGAACGGGATCCCGGCGCGCCAGTAGCGCCAGGTGATCAGCATCGCGAGCGCCAGCCACCACAGGCCAAAGCCCCAAAGCAGCAGCCCCGCGATGCTACCGAGACCCTGGGCAATGCCGGCAATTGAGGCGAGACCGTGCGCCGAGAGGATCGCTGGCGCGTCAGCGCCCAGCACGAGCATTCCGAGCGCACCGGTGCCGATCGGGCCGAGCGAGAGCCAGCTCGACGCGGCCATCCCCTCGTGCGGCAGCTTGTGCAGCGCCATGCGAAGGATGAGTAGCGCGAGGATACTGAAGGCGACCGGCACCGAATAGGCCCAGAGCACATAGGAAGTGAGCAGCGTCACGAATTGCGCATGCGGATCGGCGAGATGTGGCGCCAGCAGCCCGCCGCTCGCCGCCGCCACCTCTGCCGCGACCACCGGGAGCAGCCAGACGGCGGTCATGCCGTCGAAGCTGTGCTCGTGACGGGTGAACATGAAATAGGGAATGACGACGCCGCAGGTCACGGCCACCGCGACATCGATCCACCACAGGACATGCGCTACACCGACGATGCCGTCGCCGAACCGGGCGATCCCAAAGGCGAGGCAGCCGTTGATGATCGTGGCGAGGCCCATCGGGATGGTGCCGATGAACATCGACACCGTGTTATGGCCGAAGATCCGCCGTGCCTCATGGCCAAACATTATCCAGCGCGCCGAATAGAGGCCGGTGAAGAGCGCAAACAGCGCGATGTTGAAAAACCACAACGCCTCGCCGACCGGCTTCAATGCCGGGCCGATGCCCGGCACCTGCGGTAGCGCCAGCGCGAGGATGCCGGTGCCCATGGTCGCGGCGAACCAGTTAGGGGTGAACTGGCGGATCATCTCGCGGGGATGATCGAGGCGCGAGAGTGGACGCAGGCCGCCGAGCACGGGCTTGAGGTCGCCGGTCATCATCCATGCTCCTTCACGAGATCGGTCAGCGCGTCGGCCGCTTTGGTGCGGTAACGCTCCTTGTGGCGCAGCGCTTCGAACGGCCGTGCGGGCAGCCCAAGACCCAGGTCATGCAGATGCCCCGCCGCCAGCGCCCTGCGCACGACGAGTTCGGACAGCACTGCCACCCCGGCGCCGGCTTCGACAGCCGAGCGAACCGCTTCATTGGACGGCAGGGTCATGCCGATGCGCAGATCGGCAGGGTCGACGCCGCGGTGGCGCAGCACCTCCTCGAAGGTCGAGCGCGTGCCCGATCCCTGTTCGCGCACGATCCAGTTGGCCTCGCGGACCCAGGTTTCATCGACATTTCCGGTTGGCTCTGCGCCGACCAGTAACATCCGGTCCTCGGCGACTTTCCAGTGCGCAAGTGCCGGCTCGTCGACCGAACCTTCGACAAAGCCAAGTTCGGCCGTGCCGTCGAGCACCTGCGCAGCAGCACCGTCGGTGTTGTCGATCGCCAGTTCGATGCCGATCAGCGGATGGCGACGATGAAATTCAGCGAGCCGCGCAGGCAGCCAGTAGCTGGCGATGGTCTGACTCGCGACGATCCGCAGCGTGCCGCGCTTGAGACCACCGAACTCCGCCAGCGCCAGCCCGGCGCTCGCGGCCCGGCCGAGGACGGCGCGCGCCTCGTCCAGAAACATGCGACCCGCCTCGGTGAGCTCAATGCCGCGCCCGACCCGATGAAATAGCGGCACGTCGTGGCGCGCTTCGAGCGCGGCGATGGCGGCACTCGCCGCCGACTGGGTGACGTTGAGCGCCTCGGCGGCGCGGGTCATATGCTCGCGCTCGGCGACGCCAACGAAAATACGAAGCTGTTCGAGGGTCATATCGATCTCCTGCAGGGATCAATAGACCGGCGCGATAAATCGTTCCAACTTGTTGATTGGATCGTTCCAATCGTCATTCACGATTGGTTGAGCAGGGCCGCTGCTTCGCTGAACGCCGCGCGAAGGCGATCCATAACCTGAGGACTTGTACAGACGTTGGCCGGGCTGGGATGCGGCATCGGCATGACCTTGATCGAAGCATCATGCGCCGACACGAGTTGTCCGGCCTTGGTCGCCACCCGGCCGGCCAGCAAGCAGACTTTCAGCTTGGGCAGCAGCGCGAGAAGCCCGGGGAGCGTGGCCAGCCCGGCATCGATCTCGGCTTTGCGCAGGGTGCGATTGCGGGCACCGGGTGGATGCATGATCCAAGGCACGGTGTTCCAGAGTACAAAATCGGACCGGTCGATGCCGGCCTCGTCGAGATAGCGCCGCAGATTGCGGGCGGTCCCGGACGGATTGTCGCGCGACACGAAGCGGGTGCGCTCAGGCCCGGGACCGGGGGTTTCGAGAAGCAACAGCAGCCGGGCGTCGACCCCGCCGTCCGCCGGGTCGAAATGCGGCACAGGTCTGCCGTCGGCCAACAGCCCTTCGCGCCAGCATTCGAGCTGTGCGACATGCGCATCCGCCAAGGACTGCCGCCGTCGCTTGATCAGGTCGGGGTCGTCGAGCCAGGCCATTCATCTCCATTCGTGATCGGAACGACAAATATCATCGGTTGGATCGATGACTAGCAACGCGCCACCTTGGTCACAGTTACAGCAATGCAGCAATGGCAGCGCTGTCGATCAGGAGATCCGACATGGCAACGCGCATTATGGAGAGCGAGTTTCAGCCCAAGGAAGTGGTGGAAGAACCGACGCGACCGGCATTACGCTTGGTCCGATCCGATGATCCATACGCCGAACTGGAGCGACCAGCGCCCGGCGTCGCCAGTCGCGGGGTTCATCCTAATGTGCTCGTTGCGCTGGTGGGGTTCTATGCAATAATGGTCGGGTCATTCTGGGCCTTCTTCGCACGCGATGCGGCAGCGGCAGGTGTCCTCGTCGTCGTGACGCTGTTCACGGTCATGTATTTCTCGCTGATCGTCGGCGGTATCCTCCTCGCTGACAGTGCTGCGCCGGGCGAGCGGCAGCGCAGCCTTGGCGAGTTCCTGCGCGGCCCGGTCGAAATCCTCGCCGGGACGATCAGCGGCCGCGAGGCGACGATGCAAATATTGCTCCTGCCGGCGGCGATGATGACACTGGCTGCCATCATAGGCGTTATCGCGAGACTATCATGAGAAGGGGCATGCGCTTGAAACTGATACTGGGCCTTGCCGGCCTCGGCCTCGCGGCATCCGCAGGCGCACTCGCAGCGGCGCCTCAGGACTTCGCCACCGACATGGCCGCCGCGATGGAGCAGATGCATCATGAGATGATGGTCGCGCCGTCCGGTGATCCGGACCGCGACTTCGCGGCGATGATGATCCCGCATCACCAGGGCGCAATCGAGATGGCACAGGCGCAACTGCGCTACGGCAAGGACGAACGCCTGCGCCGTCTCGCGCAGGGCATCATCGTTGAACAGCGTCAGGAGATCGCGGTCATGCAGGCGATCCTTGCCGAGAAGGGCGCACCGCCGAGTGTGCCTCACCAGCATCAGGGAGACGGAAAATGATTACGAATCACCTCAAGATGGCGTTTGCCATGTCTGCCCTCGGCCTGCTGGCGAACCCCGCATCCGCGCAGCAGGTGCCCAATGCGACGCCCGACCGGCCGATCAGTTCGCAGGACCGCTTCTATACTTCGGACCAGTTTTCCAACACGGTATCGGTCATCGACCCATCAACCAACCGACTGCTCGGCGTCATCAAGCTCGGCGATCTGACGCCCGCCAATCTGAGCCCACTCTACAAGGGTCAGCTTCTGGTCCACGGCATCGGCTTCTCACCCGATGGCAGGACGCTGGCGGTGATCTCGATAGGGTCGAACTCGGTGACCTTCATCGATACGGCCACCAACGCGGTCAAGCACACCGCCTATGTCGGCCGCTCGCCGCACGAGGCGTTCTTCCGTCCCGACGGGCGCGAGGTCTGGGTCAGCGTTCGCGGCGAGGACTATATCCAGGTGCTCGATGGCAAGACGTTCGAACCCACCACGCGCATCACCGTCCCGAACGGCCCGGGCATGACGATCTTCTCGCCCGACGGCAAATACGGGTACGTTTGCTCGAGCTTCTCGCCCGAGACGGTCGTGATCGACACCAAAGCCAAGAAGGTCGTCGGACGTGTCGCCCAAGCTAGCCCCTTCTGCCCCGACATCGCCGCGACACCCGATGGCAGGCAGGTCTGGCTGACGCTCAAAGATGTCGGCAAGGTAATGGTGTTCGACGCCAAGCCGCCGTTCGCTGTCCTTAAGACGATCGACACCGGCCCCATCACCAATCACGTCAACATCGCCCGCACGTCGCGCGGACAGTTCGCCTATGTGACAGTCGGCACGCAGAACATCGTCAAGGTGTTCCGCACCGACACGTTCGAACAGGTGGCGACAGTTTCGGTCGGCGCGCTGCCGCACGGGTTATGGCCTTCGGGCGACGGCACCCGCATCTATGTTGGGCTGGAGAATGGCGACGGCGTTGCGGTCATCGATACTGCCACCAACCGCCTGCTCACGACCATCCCTATCGGTCAGGGGCCGCAGGGCGTCGCCTATGTACCGGGCGCGGTGCCTTCGGGCGACGGCATGGCCAATCTGGTCCCGCTCGATATGGCCAGCGGCAAGGTCCAGTTGACCCTGTCAGGCCAGGGCCAGAGCCAAGTCACTTTGTTCGATCAGGGGCAGGTCCAGATCCTGCAGGCCGCCGTCGCCGGCCTGCCGCCCAAGCAACCGTTCACGCTCGGACTGGCGACCAAACCCGACGGGACGGGTGCGATTCAACCTCTTGCCAAGTTCATGACCAATCCGGCCGGCGCCGCCATCGTCAACGCCGTCGGGCCGATCCGCCAGATTGTCGCGGATGCTGCCCCGGCCGAGCGCCGTTATTTGGTCATTCGTGCCGGTGATCCGGATTCGCAGGGCGCGGTAGTGCAGAAACAAGCCCATTGAAGCCCGCGCGCCGCTGGCTACCAATTGTGCGCAGCGGCGTTTCATCGCTCTTCGACTCTCCCTAGTTATTGAAGGGAAGCTCATCGACGTCCGCGTTTACCTAAAGCCGTCGGGCACCGTCTAACCTGCTAACGACGGCTTTGTCCGATTTTACGGGGTTCAGCGTTTCGACGGCAAGCGACCAAAGCACGAACATGACGTAATCGCGGGAGCGCCGGCCTTTGGCCAGATGCACGGGATTACTGGAAGGTTGGTTGCCCCCCGATAAGATGAAGAACGGGCTCACGATTTTGGACCGGGCCCAGCATCAAATGGAGGACAACCGTGGATCAGCATATAGGACTCGACGTCTCCCTGAAAGACACTTCAGTATCGGTTCGTCAGGACGGCAAGCGCATTTGGCGTGGCAAGTGTGCATCCGACCCGAAGCTTCTCGCAGAAGTGATCCGAAAGCGCGCACCAAATGCAAAGCGCGTGGTATTTGAGACCGGACCTTTGTCGGTATGGTTTTTCCATGCCCTCACTGCGGAAGGTCTGCCGGCGATCTGTATAGATGCGCGCCATGCCAAGGCCGCTCTGGATATGGCTGCCAACAAGACCGATGCGAACGACGCTGACGGACTGGCCCATCTGGCTGAAGTTGGTTTCTATAGGGAGGTCCGCGTCAAAGGCTTCGACAGCATGTTGATGAGGACGCTGATCGCCGCCCGCCGTCAACTCATGAAGATGAGGGTGCAGATGTCGAACCAGATACGTGGGCTGATGAAGACGTTTGGGCTGGTCGTCCCCAAAGGTGTCGGCAGCGTCTTTGAACGCAACGTTCTTACGCTCCTAGAAGGCGAAAACGATTTGGCGCGCATCATCCTGCCGCTGCTCAAAGCCTGGAGCGATATTCGGGTTCGTGTGGCAGAGTTAACCAAGCAACTGGTTACGATGGCCGGCACGGACCAACGCTGCCGCCTGCTTACTTCAGTGCCTGGTGTGGGAACGGTCACCGCCACGGCCTTTGCAGCAGCCATAGAGGATCCGATCAACTTCAAGAACTCGCGCGCTGTAGGCGCCTGGGTCGGTCTAACCCCGAAGCGATATCAGTCGGGAGAGGTTGACTATGAAGGCCACATCTCGCGTCGCGGCGACGCAAAGTTACGCACCTTGTTGTACGAGGCGGCTTCGGTCATTTTGAACAGGTCGACGGAGACGAACACCTTGCGCACCTGGGCTCTGGCGCTGAAGGAACGGCTCGGTTTCAAACGAGCCGCCGTCGCCCTCGCGCGCAAACTGGCAGTCATCATGCATGCGATGTTGACGTCGGGCGAGCTGTTTGATCCCAATGCTGGAGCCGCCGTGCCTACTTGATCTACATCGGCACACCTTCACCAGCACATCTAACGTTTCACTGATAGCGTCCTTTGAGGACGCGCCGAGCCGTCCCTGCCGGGACGCGGCTGAGATCATTCCGCGAAGCGGGAAGCAACTGCCCTCGTGAGCAGATTGCGTCACGAACATAGGAAGATCTTGCCTACGGAACACATCCTGCGGCGATCAACTTGCGTCGACCGCGTAGACGACCCTGTACCCGGCATACGCATGGCTTCAGTTATAAACGATTTGATTTGGCTGGCTTGACAGAGGGGCGATTAGACGACCCGCTCTGCGGGAGGGTCGCTTGGGGTGACGTAGCGTAGTATTGTTCAGGCTTTGAGAGCGGCGATGTCGTCTTGCGACCGTGGAGTTCCTTCAACGGAGAGGAACTTACGATGGACGCTATCACTACCGCTGCCCCGAACAATTCGCTTCGCCAGCGTATGTTGCAGGACATGACGATGCGTGGCTTTGGGGAGCACACGCAGAAGGACTATATCCGGCACGTCCGATCATTTGCCGCGTTTCTCGGCCGGCCTCCCGATACGGCCACGATCGAAGACCTCCGGCGTTTTCAGATCGATCAGCATGAACGCGCCATTGGTCCGGCAACAATAAATGGGGCTGTATCGGCACTGCGTTTCCTGTTCTGTATAACCCTCAAGCGACCGGAGATGGCGCTGGGGCTTGTCGTCATGCACTACGCGCCCAAGTTGCGGGTGGTTTTGAGCGTCGAAGAGACTGCGCGGCTGCTCGAGGCTGCGCCAGGCATCAAATACAAAGCAGCGCTGAGCGTGGCCTATGGCGCGGGCCTGCGCGTCTCGGAGGTTGCCCACCTCAAGGTCGATGACATCGACAGCACCCGGATGCTGATCCGCGTCGAGCAGGGCAAGGGACGCAAGGATCGCAACGCCATGCTCTCACCGCACTTGCTGGACTTGCTTCGGCAATGGTGGCGCGAAGGCAAGCGGCGGGGAGTGATGTTGCCACATGGCTGGCTGTTCCCCGGCCGCAACGGCACGGACCCGGTCTCAGCGCGCCAGTTGCATCGCGTCGTGCAGGAGGCGGCCGAGCGCGCCGAGATCCACAAGCGGGTAAGCCCGCACACATTGCGGCATTCGTTCGCCACTCACCTGCTCGAGCAAGGTGTCGACATCCGCGTTATCCAGGTCCTGCTGGGACATGTGAACATCAACACGACCGGCATCTATACTCAGGTTTCGAGCAAGACCATGCGGGCGGTGACCAGTCCGCTCGACCAGATCGTTGCGCTTATGGAAGGCCGGACGCGAACGGCATCGCCGCCCGGTTGAACCGGTGCGCACCTCACTCGAGGTCGCCGACATCTTCCGGAGTGCCGGGCCAGCGTATCGCGCAGCCCATGCCGGGCATCTGAGCCTCGGCCAACTCAAGGTCATGACGGCCATCGAGAACTGCCGCACAGCCGCGCTGGGCGGTCATGTCGAAGCCTGCGACGACTGCGGGCACTGGCGTATCGCCTATAACTCCTGCCGCAACCGGCATTGCCCCAAATGTCAGGGCGCCGCCGCGCGCACCTGGCTGGCCGCGCGCGAGGCTGATCTATTGCCGGTCGGCTACTTCCACGTCGTGTTCACCGTGCCCGCCGAGATCGCTGACATCGCCTGGCAGAACAAGGCGGTGGTCTATGATCTGCTCTTCCGCGCTGCTGCGGATACGATGCTGACCATCGCCGCCGATCCCAAGCACCTCGGCGCGCGGATCGGGATCACCGCTGTCTTGCACACGTGGGGATCGGCACTAACCCACCACCCGCATGTGCACATGATCGTGCCCGGTGGTGGCATCACGCTGGACGGCAAGCGCTGGATCTCGTCGCGTCCAACCTTCCTGCTGCCAGTGCGCGTACTGGGCGCGCTGTTCCGCCGGCTGTTCCTCACACGCCTGCTGGCGTTGTTCGATGCTGGTAAGCTGGCCTTCTTCAACGCCTTGGCGGGCCTGGCTTCGCGCAAGGCCTTCCTCCGGCATCTATCGCCCATCCGTAAGAAGCGCTGGGTGGTCTATGCCAAACCGCCCTTTGCAGGGCCGCAGGCGGTGCTGGCTTATCTCTCGCGCTACACCCACCGCGTCGCCATCTCGAACCGGCGGCTCATCGCCTTCGACGAGGGCGGCGTGACGTTCCGCTACAAGGATTACCGTCGCGACGGGCCCCAACGCCAGCAGGTCATGACGTTTGCGACGGACGAGTTCATTCGCCGCTTCCTGATCCACGTCCTGCCGCGTGGCTTCCACCGTATCCGGCATTACGGTCTGCTCGCCAGTTCGACGCACAAGGAGGCCATGGCGCTCGCCCGCAGGCTGCTGGGTGTCGCCGCGCCGATCGATGAGCCCGCATCCAACGAGCCGCCCGACCATCGCCCGCCATGCCCATGCTGCGGTGGGCGCATGACCGTCATCGAAACCTTCGCCCGCTGGTGCCAACCACGAGCACCGCCATCATCGACATCGCTCACCCGGAGGCACGTGCCATGATCCGGCATGGCTCGCCCTACATGAAGGTCGTACCCATGGTGTTCTGGCCGATGACCCTGCACATGCCCATCCCAGAATTGAGCTGGGCGCTGGGCACGCCGGCCAGCAAAACCGACGCCGCTCGCTGTCTGACACCGCACGAAATCACGTTGATCGGGCCAGGAGCTGCACTTCCGGATCGCCAGCGCTTACCCGCCAGAACCATCCCAAAGCCGTTTTACCCATAAACCAGCGCGCGGGGCCCGCGGGTTCCTGCACTGGAGGCTTTCGTACGCAAGCGCCCGAAACCCTGCACAGAACTGGTCGCCCCGGTGGTCGCTCAAAAATGTCAGCTCACGCCGAACCCTGCCACCTGGGCTGTTGCTATCCCAGCGGTTAGCATCCCTTGATCTTTTTTCCTTCGCCCATCATAGATGGCAATAACGGTAATGGATTTCTGCCGGACCTTCGGGTCGAACCGCCCTGACAAGGGACGATGATTCCTACTTGGCGCCGCAAGGCAGCAAGGAGGAATCGTGCGCGCGACTTTTCGCAACCTGTTCAATATGCTCAATGTGGTGGCCTTTCTCCGGGATCGACACGATCATGCGATGTCGGTCGTGCGCTGGACGCTGATCCTGGTTCCCCTGGCCACGCTGATCGGCACGTTGTGTGCCGCATTCCTGTGGAGTCTGGATGCGGCAACACAGGCCCGTTTCGATCATGCCTGGCTTCTCTATCTTTTGCCGGCAGGTGGCGCGGCAATCGCCCTGCTCTACCATCGCACCGGTAAGTCGGTCGAAGCGGGCAACAATCTGATCGTCGAGCAAATTCATGAGCCAGGGGGCGGCGTTCCCCTGCGAATGGCGCCGTTGGTCTTCATCGGTACTATCGCCACACATTTGTTCGGCGGATCGGCAGGCCGCGAAGGCACAGCGGTGCAACTCGGCGGCAGCCTTGCAAGCGCTGCCGCCCGACTGTTCAAACTTGATGCTCCGAGCATCCGCATCGTTTTGATGGCTGGGGTCGCTGCCGGCTTCGGGGCTGTTTTCGGCACGCCGCTAGCCGGCGCTGTGTTCGCGCTCGAAGTGCTGGCGGTCGGCCGCATTGAATATAGCGGGATCTTACCGTGTCTGCTTGCCGCGCTGGTGGGCGACTGGACGTGCCATGCCTGGGGCATCCATCACACGCCCTACCAGATCAGTAGCATTACTGGAGGCGTGGGCGCTCTGATCGTCGAACCGCTGATTCTCGCCAAGGCGGCCGTAGCAGGGGTGGCATTCGGCCTAGCAGGACTCCTATTTGCCGAAGCCAATCACGCGCTCGGCGGGTTCCTCAAGGCTCGCATTCCCTATGGCCCTCTGCGGGCGGCCTTTGGCGGCATATTGGTCATCGCGCTGGTCTGGATTTTTGGCACACGTGCCTATCTTGGTCTTGGCGTCTGGTCCGCCATTCCCGGAGACCCGACCATCGCTGGCTTCTTCACCGGTCCTGCCGATCGGTGGAGCTGGGCGCTCAAGATGGTCTTTACGGTCGTGACCCTCAGCGCCGGCTTCAAGGGCGGGGAAGTGACGCCGCTATTCTTCATCGGGGCAGCACTCGGCAATGCGCTGGGTTGGCTGCTCGGCGCGCCGCTCGACCTTTTCGCCGGCCTTGGGTTCGTCGCCGTCTTTGCCGGCGCGGCCAATACACCGTTTGCCTGTACGATCATGGGTATCGAGTTGTTCGGGGCCACCCACGCCGTTCCGATCGCGGTGGCCTGTTTCGTGGCTTATATCTGCTCGGGCCATAACGGAATCTACCTGTCGCAGCGTATCGCCGTTCCGAAGCGGCTGACACGCGGCCATTCCCATGGCGCTACCCTGCGCGAAGCGCGTGCCTCCCGGCGAACACGTCGGGAGAATAGCTCTTTCAACAAGAAGGAAAACTGATGTCTCACAAGGTCACGCCCAGCGAGATCGGCATGATCCGCATCTACATGAAGCCATCGGACAAGGCGACCGATGGCCCGCGCAGCTTCTGGACCCGAAAACCGCTCTACCGGCAGTTGGTCGTGCAAGCGAAGCGCGACGGCATCATGAACGCTGTCGCGCATCATACCCACTACGGCTTCAGCAACCACGGTCCGGTAATGGAGGATGGTGCTGAACTATCCAATCCGCATCTGACGATGTGTGTCGAGCTGATCGGCCAGCGCCATGAACTGGAGCGCTTTTGCGAGGCCCATGGCGATCTGCTCGGCGGGAAAGTGATCGTCTACAAGCATCTTGAGCATTGGAGCATCGCTCCAGGCGGAGTGCGGCATCAGGTCGCAGCGCCAGAGGAACTGATGGCAAAAGCTCGATGAGCGTCGGGTTTTGGCGAGAGCCGTCGGTCACGGCCGCGCTTGGGAACGGCAGAATTGTCCCAAGAGCGCCGGTAATTGCCGACCAGCATACGCCGGCCCGATGCGGTGGCGAGAATGTCGACTCACGCTGGAACCAGCCATTCGGGGCCGAGTATCTCCAGAGTGTCATGGCTCGCATCCGCCGTCATGCGGGCGAAGGGTATAAAATCGCACTTGATCACAAAACATCCGACCGTCCCGGGGGTTTGGTCGATCTGTTACTGTATCACCGAACCGCTCAAGATACCCGATGCCCTTGCACCAAAGGTTGGCAGCGCCGCATTGGTCAGGATGTGAGGATGCCTTCCCGCTCCAATACCTGACGCACATCCTCAAACGCAGCCGAAATCCGTCCCTTCGGAAAGCGGATCTGGCCGAGACCCTGGATGTTGGAGAACTCTTCGCATCCATCCTCCAGCATCACGATGCCGCGCGTGAAGCCCAATCGCCCCTGGAACAGGCCGACCTCGTGGATGACGTTCATCCGTGCGCGCATCGCGCCTTCGTTGGTTTCGTCTTCCGCGGTCATGATTACGAAGCCGATCGCTGCGGCATCGAGCATTTCTGAGAGGCGCGCGATGTTGGTCACGCCCGCGACCGGAACACGGTTGAACTCGTCGGCCGGCAGGCGAAGCCGGTCTTCGACGAAATCCTTCAGCTCGCGCCACAGCGGCGAGCGGCCATGACCGATGAAGACATTTGTCCCGATCCGATCGTCGCGTCGCGTCTTCTTGACCATACGATCCACATGTGATGCCGCCTGCCGCACAATATCTGCCGCCTGCTGGCCAGCGCTGAACACCGTTGCCATAGCGCCTGCCTCCCCCAGCACCTCGAAATGAGCCGGCGTGACGACACCTCCGGATATCGCTTCCGTGTCGGCGGTCATGAACTGACCGCTGGGCTGATACACCAACGTCGCCTCGCGGGCGGAGAAGATATTCACCTTTTCGAGATCGCTCTTCAGCTTGCCTAAAAAGCTATCATCCCGCTCGGCGAGCATGCTCGACAATATGGACAGCACGGTCCCTTTGACACGCGCGAAATCGCGCTCTGCGGCATCGACCCGATCGGAGATTGTCTCCAGTACATGGCCGGCACGCTGAAATATCGCATTGCGGACCACGCTACGATCATATTGCGCCCATGGCCCGGACGTCCCACCCGCGAAGCTTATCTCGCGCAGCCCCCATTGGCTATCGAAGCGCGCGCCGGGCTGTGCTCGAAGGTCGCGCTGATAGACGCTGGCATGGTAACCCAACCACGAACCGGAGAACGCTTCGTGGACCTTGTTGCAGGTGTCGATGATGGCCTGGATCGTTCCGCGAATCTCAGTCTCATTGCCCAACGCTGCGATTTTTTCGAATTCGACTGCCGCCGCAAACAACTCGTCCGAATCCAGCAAAAAAGCCTCCTTGAGAAATAGCGGATCCACCAACGCGCGAGCCGTCCCGAGTGCTATACAGCGTTTATACTCGCCCAATCAAAGAGCAAGGGGCTGAGAAACTGCCGCTCAAGATGATCCTCGTCAGTGCCATATTATCCATGGCTCACGCCAGTCGCGCTGCCGATTGGCGCGCTGCATCTCTCTGGCGAGCTGCGCCGCTTGGAGGTAAGACAGGAACGGTTCCGTATCGTCCTCCCCCTTTTATGAGCGAAGGTAAGATCGTCTATGGCGCGCACCATCTTCTGGTCCTGGCAGAGTGACGCGCCCCAACGCGAAACCCGGAGCGTGATCCATGACGCCTTGAAAGGCGCGGTCAAGGAACTGGCGGCCGAGCTTCAGGAAGCGGAGCGCTTCGAGGTCGACCAGGGCGCGAAGGGCGTCCTCGGCATGGAACTCATCGCAGAGAAGATACTGGAGAAGATCGATCTGGCTTCGATCTTCGTCGGCGACATTTCGACCGTCGATGTGATCGGCAAGGGAGATGACCGCAAATGCATCGCTAATCCCAATGTCATGCTCGAGCTGGGCTATGCCCGCAGAGCACTCGGCCGGCAGCGGGTCATTCCCGTGTTCAACAAGGCGATAGGCCCGACGCGTCACGAAGATCTTCCGTTCGACCTACGGCATATGTCGGGCTCGATCCACTTCGAGTTGCCAGAGGGTGCGACCGATGAGACCTTGGTAAAGGAGCGCAAGAAACTACAGAAGCTTTTCCGCGAGTATCTCACGGCGATGCTGACGAACCTCGAGGTCGAACCGGGCGCGCCACCACCGGAATGGCATCTTCCCCTCCCCCATGATCCCAGCATTTGGGAGGAAGCGTACAATCCTCTGCCGGTCGCGTGCCCGCATCTGGGGCAGGTCGACCTCCTCATCGCTGACGCCCCGCGCATTTTTGTGCGGCTGTTGCCGGCGACCCAGGCGGTAGCGCGCAAGATTCCTAACAGCCTGTTTCCCGGGGGCCGGGAAGCGCTTTATCCTATCGGGACTGGCGGAAATCTGACCTATGGAAGGTCTGGAAACGGCTATGTGGTCTTCGAAAGCATCGGCGAGGGACGGACAACCCAGTCCGTGGCACGCTGGTACAAGGACAATGGCGAAATCTGGGCCATTTCGGCCTGGAGCTTCTACAAACGTGGTGAATATCCTCACCTCGCTTATGAGGAGGCGATCAAGGATCTCGTGCGCTGGTTGGAAAGAGCGGTTCTTTCTTCGCGCGCGGCGGGCGGCGCGGGTCCGTTTCGCCTAATCTTGGGCGGCTGCGGGCTACGGGGGGTGGAATGGTGGATGTCACGACCCAGCCCAGGCTCGAGGCCTAATCTTGGCCTCAACGACTACGCGATGCACGAATACATGCTCGGCGATGAAGGCCGGTCCGGCATCCTCGATGCCGTGCACGCCTTCATGGAAGAGCTGACCGAGAATTTTGGGGTCACGGGCTTGTCGCTCGAGCAGGTGTCGAAGATGGCGGATGGCTGAGAATCGGCGGGCAGGAACTGATCCCGATTCTATAGGCTTCTGGCCGAACCTCGGCTATTGGCCGAAAGACAACTGACCAGTTCTAAGGGGCGAAAGTTGGAAAGCTGCCGTTTGGATGGCTTCAGCTCCCGACTCATCAGGTAAGAGAAGACATCGCACCAACCCCCGGCGCGGCGCAAAAATATCTGTGCTGATCAACTTGCCTGGCATAGCTTCTTTAATTTAGCTGGCTCTGCGCGAAAGGCTAGAATGACTATGCACGACTGCCCTCCGCCAAAAGAAGCCCTTGCCAGATGGCTCAAGGCTTATGGCAGCGTCGAGGACGACAATTTTGGGCACCTGCTGCTGGAACAGCAGACCCCTAGCGAGCCGGCGTTGCTCGCGGCGCTCAAACCCTATTTTGAATCTGCCCATCGTGATGCGCGTGAGCATTTCCATCGTAAGATCGGGATCAGCCTACACCCCGATGGGGCCGCAGCGCCGGTCGTCGCCTATCCGAATTGCCTGCCGACCAAGGCGCTGAGGGGCTTGTTCGGCGAGGTGATGGCAGGCCTCGTAACCGAGGCATATCAGGAAGAATTTGTTGGTGGCCACGTCTGGCAGGTGCCGATCTTCCTGTTCCGTGAGCATGACGACGTTGAAAAGTATCTCTGGGCACTGCGCTACGACCCTGAACGCGTCCGCGAGATATATGGCCGCCACGGCACCGACTTCGTGGCGATTTCCGTGGGCGACAACCGTGAGGTGGTCCGGGTGATCGCCGGCGAGGCGAAATGGCGCAAGACGCTGACGCCGGGAGCGGTCGCGACCCTGCTCCATGGACCCAAAGTACGTAACGAAGCGACCGGCGAACTCGAACATGACGGCAAGGGCATCTGGCGCGAACTCAACCGAGACACGTTTATTCCGCATGGGCTTAGGCAGTTGCAGTTCCTGCTCGAGCAACGCGACCCTGATGCTCACGCCAACACGATTCTGTCGATTGATCGCGCCGTCCTGGGGCTCGGGGCCCAACCGGAACGCACCG
The DNA here is from genome assembly GCF_900013425.1 of Sphingobium sp. Z007. GTDB lineage: Bacteria > Pseudomonadota > Alphaproteobacteria > Sphingomonadales > Sphingomonadaceae > Sphingobium. Next base: position 70,919 of record NZ_FBXK01000002.1, on the reverse strand, counting down.
ATCTTGTGATCATTTGCGGCAATGGCTCGGCACGGCGCGAAAAGTCCGATGTTCTGGTCCCGTGGGAAGAAACGCCCGCTGAATATGAGGCCGGCCGCGATCTCCAAGTGGTGGAGGTTGTCCTTGAGGGGGGCGACGTACTGATCGACGCGCTTTACGCCTCGCTCTGGAACGCCGGCTGATGGCAGCGCGCGACCAAGAGCGTCTGGCGCTCGCCGAACAAATCCGCCAGGCGCTGGGCATCGAGAACGCCCTGACGCGGCCGCAGGCACGTGCCTATGTCCGCTGCCTGCAGATGACTTGGCAGGTGCCCCCGATTGCTTGGGCGGATCGAGAATCCGCCGGACAGCTCGAAGATGCGAGGCGGCTGCTCCATGCCGCACATATCTTTGCATCGATCGAGGGGGTGGACTCGCCCCGCGGTATCGACTGTTACCGTCGGACCGGGGAAATCCTCGAATGGCTGGCGCGCGCAGACGACCGCATCCGGCAAGTTGTTCCGATCGAACTGCTGGCGGCAGCCGCCTATCAGTTGGGCGGGCTTCCTGCGATGGCGGCAGGCCTGCTCGAGCAGGTCGAGATCGACCATGACGGCGTCAGCCTCTACGCGACGTTCCTGCGCGCCGATCTCGACGGGGTCGTCAGGTGCGCCAGCAGGTTCTGGGCTGCGCATCCCCAGCTGACCGTCGCAAACGCCGAGGCGGCGATATTGGCAGCGCTACGCGCCGACGAAGACGAGGAGGGGCCGGGAATGGCTTGGGCCGCATCGGTGGAACTGGTGCGCTGCCTTGGCCTTGTGGCCGACAGCCTGAGACGCGGCGATGATGCGCGACTTGGTATTGCGATGGCTAAACTCCACGCGCTCGATGGGCTGTCCAGCCGGATGTTCAGTCCTGATGCGGCGCTCGTCATCACCCTCATGCGACAGGTTGCGGATCGCTATGTCAGCACGTCGATCTATCGGTCGCTTATGCGCCTTGGCGCGCTGCGACCCGAGAAGACCGGGCGCCTGTTGCGCTATGGCCGTGATCAGTTCAGCCGCGGTCGGGGAATATTGTGGACCTCGCAGCTTCACGGCATCGACCGGCTCTTGGAAACGTCGAGCTTCGCGCTGTGCACGCCCACCGGCTCGGGAAAGACGCTTGTTGCCAACCTCGCCCTGATCAAGGAGCTGCTGCTACGCGGCCATCCTGACGGACTTGGCCCGCTTGCACTTTATATCGTTCCTTCCCGGGCGCTGGCCGGCGAGGTGGAGACGAAGCTGAGTTCTGAGCTCAAGGGCGATGTAATCGTGACCGGCCTCTATGGCGGCGCTGACTGGGGCATTACCGATGTCTGGCTGACCAGCACCGAGGCGGTGGTGCTCATCGTCACCGTCGAGAAGGCGGACGCGCTGTTACGCTATCTGGGCCAGCTTCTGCTGGCCCGTCTCACCCTGGTCATAATCGACGAAGCGCATCAGGTCGTGCCGGAAACGGGAGAGGCGACGGCGGTCAGCTTCTCCGATCACAGCAACCGCGCTCTCCGGCTAGAGAGCCTCGTGTCGCGCATACTGGCGAGGCGACCCGAAATCACCCGTATCGCACTCACGGCCGTCGCGGGCGGTGCGTCCGCGCCGGTGGCGCGCTGGATCGAGGGGCGCGCAGAAGCGCAGGCGGTTGGGGTACGCTATCGCAGCACCCGGCAAATCATCGGCGTTCTCGAGACATCGCCGGGGCAACCGGGCCAGATCCTGCTTGATCTCATGAACGGCAAGCCCCTCTACCTCAAGGGTCGCGAGGATCCGGTCTATCTGCCGCTACGCTTCGCCGCGATGCCTTTGTTGCCCTCGCTCTGGCGCAACAGCCTCAACCGGTTCAACAGTCTGACGGTTCTTTGGACCGCGCTCCACCTGGCGCGCGAGGACCAGCGAATTCTCATCTCCGTCGCGCAAGAACCGGAGCAGACAATGCGTTGGTTCCGTGATGCGCTCGAATTGGCGCGATGGCGCGAGATAGTCGCCTTCGAACCGCCCGACGGCTTCCTGCGCGAACGGTTCGACGAGGCGAGAGCAGCCTGCCTCGACTATTGCGGGGGGGAATCGTTCGAACTTTTCCTCCTGGACCGCGGGATCGCGACGAACCACGGGCAAATGCCGCAACGGCTTCGTCGGCTCATGGTGGAAATGATCGATCGAAAAATCTGCCCGATCACCGTGGCGACCGCAACGCTCACGGAAGGCGTCAACTTGCCCTTCGATCTCATCTTCCTGACATCGCTCAAGCGGCGGTCCTGGGATCCAGTCGAAGAGGAGCCGGTCGTCATCCCATTCACGACGGCAGAATTCCGTAACCTCGCCGGGCGCGCGGGCCGACCGGGAGCGGCCCGTGGCATTGAGGGAATGACGCTCGTCGCCCTGCCCTTGCGAATCTCGACCACGGCGGCCGGTCCCAAGGCGGCTCAGGAGCGGCAGCTGCGCGAGTGGACGGGCGAATATGAGGAGCTCACCCGCCAGCTCCTCGCCGAAGAACAGGAGCGCGACGCTGTGGAAAGTCCGCTTGCCCTCCTGCTCCAGCGCATTTGGGAAAAGGCGCGCGACGTGCTGGGGATCGCACCCGACGCATTCATGAACTGGCTCGAGCGTACCGCGCCTGGCGATGTCAGCGGAGAGGCCGGCACCGGGGCCACCGGCCCGCTCGCGCGGATCGCCGATGCCATGGACGAACTCGATACCGTGCTGCTTACTGCGCTCGCCGAGAGCGAGCAGATGGGCGATGCCCCGATGAGCCCGGCGCGGGCGGAGGCGGAGCTAAAAGACTTGTGGGGACGGACGTTCACAGCCGTGGCGCGGGCGCAGGAGGACTGGCTAGAGGCCGCGTTCGTTCAGCGCGGCCGCGGCATCGTGGAGCATCTGTATCCTGATACCGGCGAGCGGCAGCGGCTCTATCAATATGGCTTTCCGCCGGTGATCGGGAGGCGGTTCGAGGCCATCGCCGGCCAGATCCGTGCGCTTCTTGCCGCAGCCACGGACTATGGCGCCCTCGAAGCGGAAGCACGGATCGATATCTTTGAGGCGATCGGCAACCTTCTCGAAGGTGACAGGGGGTTTGGCTTCCGGGTCCGCGCTACCGTCGGTGACCAAGCGCTACTCGACCAGTGGAATGACGTGCTGGGATGGTGGATGAAAGAGCCGGGCGCCAATGGCCCCGACGCGGAGCATCTGCGAGCCTGGCAGCGTTTCGTAGCGGACAATCTCGAGTTTCGTCTCGGAGTTGCGCTCGGCGCGGTCGTTGCCCGGGCGTGGTCAGAAGGCGCGCCGGACAAGTCCTCGACGCCGACGCTCGCCGAATGGAAGGAAACGACCGGCCTGCCGTGGATCGGATTCTGGGCGCGAGAGCTGCTGCGTTGGGGCACGCATGATCCACTGGTCGCGTTCTGCTTGTCGCAGGGTCTGGCGCGGACACGTGATGCAGCAACCGAGCGCCGCGGCGAATTCGATGCGTGGCTGCTGGCCGAGCTCGATGATCCACAGGCGGAGGACAGGATTGACCCGCAGTTGCTTCAGCGCTGGCGGCAGAGCCTACCCCTACGCGAGGCCGCGGCCGATCCCCCGGACCATTTCGACGCGCAGCTCACCGGAACCGACGGCCGCCGGCAACGCTATGCCGTGGTGCCGGCTACGCAGGGGGACGTGACGCACTGGCTCGATCCGGCGGGCTTCGAACTTGCGGTTTCGCGAGGAGGACCGGATGGTGCGCGCCGCTTCGGGAGCGATTTCGAGCTGCAGACCATAGGTCGGAACGTGACGGTAACCCGGCTATTCCGACCCGCGCGCCGATAGCATCCCCGACCGCACCGAGAAGGAAAACTGGCAAGGCTGGCCGTTTGAAGGCTAACAGCTTGCGGGAAGCCAATCGGGGATAGCGGTCGTTAGCGCGCCGACGGAGATGCCCTTCGGTTCAGCGTCAATGATGCCTGCCGCAGATGATATGACGACCGCTTTCCGATCACTCGTGGCCCTCGTTCGCCTTCAAACTTCGCCTATCTGCTCATGTGCCGCAGACAGCATGGCCTTCGTCCGGTGTCGTCGATATGCATGCTCTGGCAGTGGCAAGCCGCACTGCATGATGGATTCGAACTCGAAGCCGCTTAGTGTGCAGGCGCTCGGGGGGAAGCGATTGGTGTTGCCGATGGGCTGCTGTACATAGAACACCATCGGAACGCTCAAGAAAGGAACGAGCTCAAATTTGAACCAGGCGGACGATATTTCGCGCTCCTAACTCAAATTTCAGTATAAAACTCGCGTCGAACATTGCGGGTTCGGCTAGTCTTTGCGGGACAATCGGGTAGAGAAGAAGAGGGTGATCTTCCCGGCGGGGCAAGTTGACGAAGATCGACAGCAGGGTGATTTTAAGTGACAGAAATAGCTGTTGCCAGCGAAAGACAAACAGCCATTCGCTTGCTCTCCTGCATTCAGGCAGCGGGAGACACAAATAATGCCAGATTATGGCGCGGCGATCTGGATGAGAAGTTTCCGTCAATCAGGATGAGAACTGATCGTCGCGGTTTTCAAGTGGTGCCTGCTTTGATTGACGCTGGCAAGCGCTACTCGCAGGTTTGATTGTCGCTGCGCGACATTTCCTCGTTGGACTTGATTGTCGCGAAGGTCGGTGGCCGACCAGCGCGTGATTGTCGCTGGATCGCCGAGCGACGGCGGTAGCTCTCGACATTCATCTCGAAGATTGTCGCGTGGTGAACGAGGCGATCCACGGCGGCGAGCGTCATGGCGGGATCGGGGAAGACCCGGTTCCATTCTCCAAAAGGCTGATTGGCGGTGATGAGCGTAGAACGCCGTTCGTACCGTGCGCTGATCAACTCGAACAGGACGGACGTTTCGGCCTGATCCTTGGTCACGTAGGCGAGGTCATCGAGGATCAGCAGATGATATTTGTCGAGTTTGGCTATCGCGGCTTCGAGCGCCAGTTCACGGCGGGCGACCTGAAGTTTCTGGACCAGATCGGAGGTGCGGGTAAACAGGACGCGCCAGCCATTTTCGATCAACGCAAGGCCGATTGCGGCCGCCAGATGGGTTTTACCCCCACCCGGTGGACCAAAGAAGATGAGGTTTGCGCCTTTTTCGAGCCAGCCATCACCAGAACACAGCGCCGTCACCCGGGCGCGGGAGATCATTGGCACTGCATCGAAGGCGAAGCTGTCGAGAGTCTTGCCCGGCGGCAGGCGGGCTTCGCCCAAGTGTCTTTCGATCCGGCGTCGGTCCCGTTCTGCGATCTCATGCTCAGCGAGCGCCGCAAGCAGGCGGGCCCCAGGCCAGCCTTCCTTGTCTGCCCGCGTGGTAAAGTCGGGCCAGATCAGTTTGATTGCTGGCAGGCGCAGGTCGTTGAGGATGAGGCTCAGACGCTGGGCGTCGATAGCGGGTGCGTTCCGGCTCATGCGGCTTCTCCCGCCAGGAGAACATCATAGGTGACAAGGGGGACCAGTTCCACCACCACGTCGGGAAGCGCCGCCGGATCGGGAGCGAAGCGTATTCGCAAGGCATCCATGTCGGGGAGACGGTTAGCAGCCACGTCGGCTGCCAGCAGTTCCGCGAGTTCGGCTTCGCAAGCCCTTTCGTGCGCCATTGCCAATAGCTCTACCATCTGTCGGCAAGCGATCCGTTCGGGCAACGCGGCGATGAGCCGGTCGAAGGTCTGACGATAAGGCTCCCTTGGGAAGAGCTGGTCACGATACACCAACTTCAGGAGCGCCATGGGTTTGCGCCGCAGGCTATGGATGACGTGCCGATAATCGACCACATGGCCGTGGGAGCCGTTATTGAACGACCGCCCCCGCGGCAATGTCATCAGGTGAGTGCCGCCGATGAACAGATCGAGGCGATCATCGTAAAGCCGAACGCGCAGCCGATGCCCGATCAGCCGTGAGGGCACGGTATAGAACACCTTACGAAGCGTGAAGCTGCTGGTCGAGGTGACCGTGACGATCGTCTCCTCATAATCGCTGGTGCGCGCGCCAGGCAGGGGCTGCAATACCGCACGCTCGGCGTCTATGCGTGGGCCGTTGCGCCGGTTCTTGCGGCTGACGACTTCGTCGATGAAGTGCCGGTAACTCGCCAGATCATCGAAGTCTCGCGAACCACGCATCAGCAGCGCGTCCTTTATTGCTGCCTTCAAATGCCCGTGCGGGCTCTCGATCCCGCCATTCTCATGGGCAACGCCGCGGTTGTTGCGCGTCGGCGTCATGCCATAATGTTCGCACAGCGCGTTATATCGCAGCGTCAGATCTTGCCGGGCATCAGCGTCCAAGTTGCGAAACGCGGCCGACAGGCTATCGCTGCGATGCTCAACCGGGGCACCGCCGACGGCCCACAGGGCGTTTTGCAACCCTTCTGCAAGCGCGACATAGCTCTCGCCGCCCAGAATGACATGGACGTGTTCGAAGCCCGACCATATCAGCCGAAAATGGTAGAGGCGATGATCGAGCGGCACGCCGACGATCGTTACGTGCTCATCGTTCATCTCGGTGAAGTCCGACAGGCCAAGCCGTCCCGGCTCATGCACCTGCCGGAAGATCACTTCCTGCTCGGGACCATGGATCGCCCGCCATGTTCGGATCCTTCGCTCCAATGTGCGCCGAATGCGCCCATCAAGCTCAGGGTGACGGCGACATATCTCCTCGAAAATTGCCACTGACCGCAAACCAGGCGCAGCCTGGAGCATGGGGACCACATCCTCGTCGAAGATCCCGGCCAACGGGTCCGGGCGTCGCCGCTCTCGCTGGACCTGCCTTTGCGAGGGAAGCCGAGGATCTCCCTCGATGCGATATGCGGTCGCCGTGCTGATACTGGCCTTGGCGGCGGCGATCGGAACGGCATGGGTATGTCGGAGCTTCATGTAGAGCCTCATCTGATGATCGTTGACGTGGCGGCCCGGCATGAACGACATCCCCTCTCGCGAAGTTATGCCTTTGAATACCTGACCGGCCGCAACCATCAGAAACGCCCCGGAAAGGGCGACATCGCCACCTGCTGATCCGGCTCCGGGCTACGCCCTACGCCGCATCAGCAGGTGGCGATTCTCATCTTGATTGACGCTGCTCTCTCATCCTGATTGTCGCGCAGCAGCCAGATACTGGGGACGCGATGTTGTTTGCGTCCTGCACTCCCAGTCGCGCCTGCAGGCGCTCGATTTCTGGATGCGCAATCCCGACTATCTCGCCAACGAACTCCTAACGGAGTTTGAGACGTCCGGCGAACGCGATCTGCTTACGATCGCACAGCGCATATTCTATGATCGCGAACCTGATCTCCGGCGCTTACCGATGGTGCGCTATCTGTTCGGGGCGTTCGAACCGCTCGACAATGCGCTGGCGATCCTGCGGGCAGCAGACCTCATTCGGATCAAGCGCGACGGTGTTCCCGGCGGCAAGATCCGCGAGCATCTCTATCTGTTGACTGCTGCAGGCGAAGACGCGCTGGGGCGGATCGCCGCTGCAGCACCCGAACTTAGCTGGTATCGCGATCGTGCCTGTATCGTGGCTCGGGTGGCGGGTGCACAGGGCGGCAAGGCGCTGAAGGACCGACAGTATCTACAGGCCGAATATGCGGGAACGGAACTTAGCCATGTGATCCAGCCGGTCACCGATCGGGTGCTGGCCCGTCTCGCGACAATCATGGAAGGGCTCGTTGAATGAGCGGTGGTTGGCTGGAAACAGTCGCGGCGAAAGCCGGGGTGCGGCCTACGGAGGCGGAGCTCGCGCTGCGCAAGCGAGGGATCACGGCGGACCGGCCTCTGCGCGCGAAAGCTGACAGTGCGGCGCATTGCCTTCAAGGGAGAGAAACGCGGAACCGCGCAGGGGCCGATCGACTTCGACTGGTCGGACCTGGCCGCCGGCGTCTGGGCAGTAACGAGCGAACGTAACCTCCGTGGCAAATCGACGGTGTTGGAGATCCTGCTTTGGGCGCTGCGAGGCACGCCCAAGGGCCTGCAGGACGATGTGCGCCGGTGGTTGTCCTCGGTGTGCGTCGAATTCGATGTCGACGATCAGCGTTACGTGGTGGATTGCGGTCGACGAGCGTGTTCCGCGCGGCAGCCTGGCGCGTCGCCGCGTGTCTTCGCCGCTTGCGGTATCAGGAGGACGGCCCAGCCAAGTGGCAAAGCGCGCCACATCCCGCAAATAGTTGCGCTGCGTGGCACGGGATAACCGACGCAGGTCCATGTCCTCGGCCATACGCTCGCGCAGCGACCGGACAGGCATCATCACAGTGGAAGTGTTCATCGTTCGACTCCTCAGTTGAAGGGGTCGATAGGGTCTGCCTGTGCTGCCGTTCGCTCAAGCCAGGCGCATCATCGGTATGATCAGCGCACCGTCAAATCTGGGTGCCACTCCCGCGCAGCGGGTCGTCTAATCGCCCCTCTGTCAAGCCAGCCAAATCAAATCGTTTATAACTGAAGCCATGCGTATGCCGGGTACAGGGTCGTCTACGCGGTCGACGCAAGTTGATCGCCGCAGGATGTGTTCCGTAGGCAAGATCTTCCTATGTTCGTGACGCAATCTGCTCACGAGGGCAGTTGCTTCCCGCTTCGCGGAATGATCTCAGCCGCGTCCCGGCAGGGACGGCTCGGCGCGTCCTCAAAGGACGCTATCAGTGAAACGTTAGATGTGCTGGTGAAGGTGTGCCGATGTAGATCAAGTAGGCACGGCGGCTCCAGCATTGGGATCAAACAGCTCGCCCGACGTCAACATCGCATGCATGATGACTGCCAGTTTGCGCGCGAGGGCGACGGCGGCTCGTTTGAAACCGAGCCGTTCCTTCAGCGCCAGAGCCCAGGTGCGCAAGGTGTTCGTCTCCGTCGACCTGTTCAAAATGACCGAAGCCGCCTCGTACAACAAGGTGCGTAACTTTGCGTCGCCGCGACGCGAGATGTGGCCTTCATAGTCAACCTCTCCCGACTGATATCGCTTCGGGGTTAGACCGACCCAGGCGCCTACAGCGCGCGAGTTCTTGAAGTTGATCGGATCCTCTATGGCTGCTGCAAAGGCCGTGGCGGTGACCGTTCCCACACCAGGCACTGAAGTAAGCAGGCGGCAGCGTTGGTCCGTGCCGGCCATCGTAACCAGTTGCTTGGTTAACTCTGCCACACGAACCCGAATATCGCTCCAGGCTTTGAGCAGCGGCAGGATGATGCGCGCCAAATCGTTTTCGCCTTCTAGGAGCGTAAGAACGTTGCGTTCAAAGACGCTGCCGACACCTTTGGGGACGACCAGCCCAAACGTCTTCATCAGCCCACGTATCTGGTTCGACATCTGCACCCTCATCTTCATGAGTTGACGGCGGGCGGCGATCAGCGTCCTCATCAACATGCTGTCGAAGCCTTTGACGCGGACCTCCCTATAGAAACCAACTTCAGCCAGATGGGCCAGTCCGTCAGCGTCGTTCGCATCGGTCTTGTTGGCAGCCATATCCAGAGCGGCCTTGGCATGGCGCGCATCTATACAGATCGCCGGCAGACCTTCCGCAGTGAGGGCATGGAAAAACCATACCGACAAAGGTCCGGTCTCAAATACCACGCGCTTTGCATTTGGTGCGCGCTTTCGGATCACTTCTGCGAGAAGCTTCGGGTCGGATGCACACTTGCCACGCCAAATGCGCTTGCCGTCCTGACGAACCGATACTGAAGTGTCTTTCAGGGAGACGTCGAGTCCTATATGCTGATCCACGGTTGTCCTCCATTTGATGCTGGGCCCGGTCCAAAATCGTGAGCCCGTTCTTCATCTTATCGGGGGGCAACCAACCTTCCAGTAATCCCGTGCATCTGGCCAAAGGCCGGCGCTCCCGCGATTACGTCATGTTCGTACAAGTCCCATCATCGGTCCGTTGTCGTTGGGCACACGCCAATATTCAGCATCGCCGGTGCACAATCTCGAGGGACGGCATTGCGGGGGCAGGCAGCCGGACTCTCAATCCTATTCTGGTAGATCGGCTTCGCGCAGCACGCGCATAACCTCGCGAAACACGCCTTCGAAGGGTGGTAGGTCACTCATCTGGTGCTGTAAGCGCTTAGTCCATAGCGTGCTCATACGCTTTTCCTTGGCGGCAATGGCGGCTGTCACGGCATTGGGTGTGCGTTTCCGAAGGGCGAGCTTCTGGGTGAGTTCGCCGAGATATTCCGCTGGCCGGATGTCCCGCTCTTCGAGCAGATTCCAAAGGTCGTAGAGATCACGCGGCTCGGTGCGGGCCTTGTCCGACAGGGCCGCCAGCTTCTCGATGAAAATCTCCGCCAGGCTGTAGGCCAGAATGGTCGGGCCATCCGGCAGATCGGCAAATTCCTCGAAGGTCCGCAGGATCGGACGCTCGGCCAGCGGAAAGCAGAACACCTCATTGATCGTGATATCTACTTTCACGTCGCTGCGCGCGGGTAGCGGGCCTTTGTAGCTCAGATAGAAGGTGTGGGTGTTCTGATGGCCATGTCGGTCGGGCCGATCATAGGCCATGTTGATCCCCGACGCCGCCTCGACGATGGCAAAGATCTCGTTCAGGCCGGAGAGGATCGCGTCCAGCTCGATCGGCTTGATCAGCGAAAAATCGAGATCCTCGGAGAAGCGGTAATTCTCGAACCAGCAGCGGCGCAATGCCGTCCCGCCCTTGAAGGCTAGAAATTCGCGCAAAGGATGCTGGGCCAGACCGGTCAGGAACCAAGCCAGGCAATAGTCGCGTTCGATCACCGCCTCAGGCACGCGGCGGCCGCGAGGCTTGAGAAGGCCGTTGGCGATACGGGAGAGATCGCGCTGGGGAATCATCAACTGCTCCGGATCATATCGAGTTCGTCGGGCTCGACGTTGAGCCGGATGCGCCATCGGGCCAGCATCCGGCCCTCATTGGGAAACAACGGATCGAGGCGCTGATAGGTCGGGGTCAGCCGCGCGCGCAACGGCTCCAATGCCGCTGCGTCGGCCAGCCCGTAAAATTCCAGCAGATAGCCCAGGCGGCGGATTACCGCGCCGACGCCGAGGCGAAGTGCGTAGTCGATTATCAGTTCGATCCGCAGCGTATCGCGCTTCATCCAGAGCCCCTTGGCGACCTCCGTGACGCCGCCGACATATTGCGGATGGTCAAGACCATCGATGATGGTCCGCTCGGGATCGCTGATCCGGACCTGCTCTTCGGGTGTGATCCAGATCTCGGTCAGGCCGAAGAAATCCTGCGGTTTGACGTCGACGAAGCGGAACTCATACCCGTGAATGTGCTGCGGGCGCAGCCGTTTGGCGCAGGAGACGATGATGGCCAACTGCGGTTGTGTGACCATGCGGTGTAGCTCGAGAGCGCTGCCGTGGGAGATGAAGTAGTCAGTGTCGCCAACCAGCGTTCTTGCGATGAGGTAGGGATCACTCACATGCTCGGTGTCGCGGCCCCGCTCGAAGGGCACCAGATTGTAAAGGCCGGGCTTGAGGCGCGTGACGATGCCGCGCGCTTCGGAGTTCGCAACGAGGCTGCGTGCCGATGACGGGCTCAGACCTGTGATCTCGGTGACGTCGGCGAGCGAAAAGATCGGCTGACGGCGTTCGTTCAGTTCGACGATCAGCTGGGCGGCGCGAGGTCCAAGCGTCTTGAGATTATATCCTTCGCGCAATTTGAGCCTCTATGAGCCATGTCCGGCGCGTTTGATATAACGAGAATTATATTATCTGGCAAGCTTGTTGCGCTTTGCGGGACGGTTCGCGCGTATAGTATATATCCGACAGGCCTGGGGTTGGGTCACTCGCGGTTTATCAATCATGAAAAAAGTTCGGCACAGCCGAACAAAAGTGGCGGTTCTTAAACCAGGAGCCGATCGCCTGAGACCTATGTCGTAGAGGGGCTACGGCGCAAAAGACCGATTCCCAGTCACCGAGAGCGGCTGCGTTCCTGAGGCTTGGTCTCGCGACCCGGACGAGGGATGGGGGGTGTGGCTGGGTCACGGCCGCGGACCACATCCTGCCTAACGCTGGGGGAGGCGTCCTTGACCATTGCCGGTCGGATATTGCGTCCCGCCGCGATATGCGCATCGAGCTGTGTGCGGGCAACTGTCATCACCCGCGCAACCGCCTCGGGATTGTCGAACAACGTCCGTCGTATCACTGCCTCCATCACGCGCATCTGGCTGTCGGCCGCGCGATCATTCGGCGTGGTGCCACGATCGCCGCGCCGCGCACCCGGCCGTTCCAAACCACTGGCGTCGCTCTCGCGGCCTATCCCAGTTGAACCACGGACGACATCGACGTCGCGGGCTGCCATGGGCGCAATCGTATTGCGGCTCGTTTCCCCGCGCAGCCGGTCGAGCTCCTGGAGATCGCGATCGTTGGGCTTGTAGCCACGTACCTCCAGCCCCTTTTGACTGGCCTCGATCCAGACCGATCGCCGAAATTCTTCCGAGCCCGTGACGTGAATTCGATCCCAATTGCGGTGTTGTGCGATCGCCACCAAATCCTTGACGACTTCCTGGCTCTCCGTCGCCGTGACCAGACGTCGGCCCTGATCGCGAAACGCGGGATCCTTTGCCTGCGCCGTCGTGAAAAAGGCAGGTTCGCCCGACCATTTCGCCTTGTCGGCATAATAGCGCTTCCGCACGCTCTCCGGCACGTCGCCCGCCTCGAGGGAATGCACCTTGGGCGCACTTCGTGACGCACCGACAGCGCCGACATGACCAGGTGCTTCGGTGGGCCCGTCCTTTGGTCCCCCGGGCGAGGACTTTTCTAGCGCAGCCGCCCCCGGCGGCTGCGCCTTGCGCTGTCTGGCGTCGTCGAGGCCAACGCTGTTGGTAATAGCCCTCGCCGTCCCGGATTGCTTGCGATCATTCTCTGTCATGGTCATGCCTTTCGGTCACAAATGCTGGAGATTGGGCGCCTCCACCCACGGGCTCGAGAACGGCCCGGGCCGTCATTGCCGTGACAAAGGCGATAGCGGCCTGTTCGTCGCCGGGTGGTGGTAGATCCACCATGTCGCCGAGCACCAACATGTCATCGGTGATTTCGGCAAAGCCCGACAGTTCATCACCGGTGAGCGCGCGCATGACAGGGTCCGCCCGCTCTGTCGGCGCGATCGCTTGACCGTCGCTCAACAAGGCGGCCTTCTTCGCCCTAAGGGCCTGTGCCAAAGGATCACTGCCACTCGCCTTGCCTGCCAATTTGGCGGCTGACGACACGGCGTTGATCGTGATCGGACGGGGCGCGACCTTGGGTGGGTCACTGATCCGGCTCGTGAAGCGCTTCGATCGGAAATACTCGATCTTGCGACCCCTGACGGGCGGAATGCCACCGCGCAGCAGCAGAAGGTCGCCCTTGGGCATCTGCATCAGTTCCTGGGGCATCATCAACGCTCGGCGCTGGTCTGATTCCGATATGCTGCGGTTGGCGAGCAGGCCATGAATCGTCCGGCTCTTCGATTTGACGTTCATCGTGAAAAAGCCGAGCCGTTCGGAAAGTTCGTTGGCGACCTTCAGCTCTTTGGGGGTGAATACGATCTCCAGCCCGCAATTGGCGATAATCTCGTCGGTGACATCCACGCCATAGATGCCGCGGGGCTGGGACCGGCTCTGGATCACGGGCAACAGGCGAAGCCCGTAGCCTGCAACGTAAGAAAAAGCCGATGCGATGACCGGCGCCTTGCCGAGGCGGGCGAATTCGTCGAGCAGAATGAGCACCGGCACGCGGCCGCCATTCTCGGGCAATTCCCGCGTATTGAGATCGATCAGCTGCTGGAGGAAGAGATTATAGACCGGAGCGATGCGGTCGATATTGTCGGGCGACACCCCAAGATAGATCGATATCCGCTCGCGCCGGACCTGACGCAGATCGAAATCGGTCTCCGACGTCGCCGCGTCGACATAAGGGTTGAGCCACAAATTGAGCTTCGAGGTGATCGTCTGCTTGATGCCGGAAAAGGTGTTGTCCGACGCGGAGGTGAAGTCGCTCAATGCCGACACACAGGCCTGGCTCAACCGCTGGCCGCGCCGCTGGGCCTCTTCGACGACCTTGGGCAGTTCGACCTTGGGGTCGCCCGTCGTCAGTCGCCGATAGATTTCGCCAATCGTGAAGGGGAGGGCGGGATTGGCCGCGACGAGCGCGCCAACGCCGACAAAAGCGGCGCGCGCGGCTTCCGCCCAGAACGGATCGGCCTTTTCCGGCGCTGGAAACAGCATGCCGCCGATCTTCTGGAGTTCATTGATCACATCGGTGCCGTCGAGCCGGTCGATGAAGCTCAAGGGATTGTAGCGGGCGCTTCGCCCTTCAGGATCGAGCGGGTCGAACAGATAGACCGCCTGACCATGCCGTGCGCGAAAACCAGCGGTGATGTCCCAATTCTCGCGCTTCACGTCGAGCACCACCACCGAGTCTGCCCAACTGAGAAGATTGGGAATCACAACGCCGACGCCCTTGCCGGCGCGCGTCGGTGCCTCGAGCAGGACATGCTCGGTGCCGCCGAAAACGAGATAGCGGCCGCCTTTCTCCCCGACGATGATCCCACTGTTGCTGCGCAGATGTTCCCGCCGGATCTCGCTTTCGCGCGCGAACCGTGCCTCGCCATGGAGCGTGCGCCCCCGCTTCAGGATGACGAGCAGGATGACAAAAGCGATCGCGCCGCTGACCAATGCACCGCGCTCAAGCCACAGATGAAGCAGCGGATCGCCGCGGTAATACCAGAGCCATGCGGGGATCGCCGAGATCTGCATGCGCGGGCCAATCTGGTTCAGGCCGACGAGGGCCACCAGCACCGCGCACAGGGCGCATGCCAAAAAGGTCGCCGCGAGCATCCCCGCGATAATCGAGACCTTAGTGAGCGGTCGTGCGTCCGACAGCCGGATCAAAATATACCTCCTCGACTTCGAATTTTCCGGCGCGCTTGCGGGTCTGGACGACGACATCGACGAGCATGTGCAACAGCCCACGGATATCGTCGCGGGCCAGATCGCGCCCGCCTTCGGATTCCTTGACCAGCAACGTCAGTTGCTCGAACGCGCCCATCGCCGAGCCAGCATGGACGGTCGTGATCGAACCCGGGTGACCCGAATTCACGTTGCGCAGATAAAAGAAGGCGGTGCCGTCGCGCAGCTCCTGCAGGAGGATGCGATCGGGCCGCATGCGCAGCGCACTTTCGAGCAGCTGCTTGGGGCCGACCTTGGCCAAACCCTGCCGCTCGCTCGAATAGACCATGTGCACGACATTGCGATGCTCGACGACAAGCTCGCGGGTGTCCTCGATCGTGAGCAGCCGCTCGTCGGGCGGGATCAGCTGGATCAGCGCCTTGGCGAAGGTGGTCTTGCCCGAGCCGGTCGCGCCGCTCACCAGGATGTTCTTGCGGGCGGCAACGGCGGTTTTGAAGAAAGCCGGCCAGTCACCGCCGTCGCGCTGCGCAACCAATTGCGCATCGACCTCGCCGAGACCGCGGGCGGCCGAGCGTGTGCCAGCGAACAAACCGGTTTGCGCGAGTTGATCGATCGCAAGATTGACGCGCGAGGGCTTGCGCACCGTGAAGGATGGCGCGCCGGTCGGCGTCACCGAGGGTATGACGATCTGGCAGCGCTCCCCGCCTGGCAAAATGGTCGAGCAGATCGGGGTCTCGGCGTTGACGTCCTGCCGGGTGAAGCTCGCGGCCGCGACGGCCAGCGTCGCCAGCCAGTCGCTGTCGAGTTCGGCGACGCTATGCCAATGCCAACCGCGATGATCCTCGATGCCGACTTCGCCGGGCTTGTTGATGACAAGCTCCGTCACCTCGACCGGCTCCAGCAGCGGCAGGATCGGTGCGAGATAATGGCGTAGGACGGCGGTGTCGCTCATTCTCAGCGCCGTAACTCGAGATTATAGACGTCGGCGAAATTGAAGTCCTTTGCGACGAAGATCCCAACCTCCTCGCCCTGATTCTTCTTCAGCACCGGCCGGATGTTGATGCTGTTCTGGAGTGCGATGCTCGCCCCCTCGCTCGGCGTGCGCGTCGTGTTGTTGAAGTTGTTGCTCCCGCCGGAGACGGACTGTCCGGCGATATAGGCGGCGTCGTCGACCAGCGAGAGCAGCAGCGCGCTGCCGAAGCGCGCCCAAAAGAAGGTGTCCACGGACCCGGCGATGCCTGCGCGCCCGAGCGCATCGGACCCCGGAGAGGCCAGGTCGATGCGCACGCCCTGCGGCGTGACGGCCCGCGTCCAGAGAACGAAGAGGCGGTTCTGGCCCTGCTGGATGCCACCATGATATTCGCCAAGGACTTTGGTGCCCTTCTCCATCAGCACGACGCGGCCATTCTCCGAATAGACGTCGCGCGGGATCAGGCACGACGTGTAACCGGGCTGCGCCGAATTCATGGCGGTCTGCAGAATGCAGGGGATCAACGTGCCGGCGGTGACGAGATAGTTGCGATTGGGCAGCATCGAGGCGCGTGCCTCGCCAACGGCCGAACTCTGACGAAGCGCATCGAGCGCGCTGCGGGCGGCTGGATCGGTAGAGCCGTCACCAGCTGCGCCCGCATTGCCGGTGTCGGAGCCGGCACCGTTAGCACCCGCTGGTGCTTGGACCGCATCGCGACCGCCATAGGCGATCAATGTTGAGCGACGGGCCTGATCGGCCAGGTTCTGACGCGTGTTCTGCGCTGCCGCCGCTGGCTGCGCTCCGGGCTGTATTGCCGGAACGATTTGACCATCGGGGCCAACGGTCGACGGAGGATTGAGGACAGGCGCGTTGGGATCGGCACTCACGGTGCCGAGCGGCTTGGGTTTTGCTGCGACAGCATCATAGGCGACCGTTTCGCGCGCCGCTAGATCCGGCCGTTTGGCCATTGCTTCGGGCTTCCCCATCAAACTCGAGCCGGTCTTGCTCGGTCCCGAGTTCACCCACAAAATCCCGAGCACCATCGCCGTCCCGGCGAAGATCAGGGCGGTATTCCGCTTTGCCGGTGTCATCCCTCCAATTGGGTCGATGCCGCGCTCGCGGATGATTTCGTCGCGTTCAGGTGTTGGATCGCCCTGCGGGCGGCGAGGGGCCTCGGCCGAAGTCTCGTCCATCGCACTCACTCCTTCGGGTCTTGTATGGTGCGCTCGACATGCGGCGATGCGGTGTTGGTGCCGTGATCGACGCCGTAAGGTGTCGGCGCGAGATTATAGATGCACAGCACCTCCCGGTTCCGGCGCAGGCGCAGTTGAGCCGCCACGGCGTGGACGACCACAAACTCGTCCCGGACATCGAACGGGACCAAGGACTCCGAGCCGTCTGGTCGCACCAGATAGATCGCCGGGATTTCATGGTTGCCGGGGAAGCGCAGGACCGTGAACTGGCCATTGTCGGAGATCTCCGACGGCTGAAGGTCACTCGCACCCTGGACCTTGTAGTTCAGGTTACGCGGCCCATCGATGACGCCGTGGTCAAGGGCTCCCCGAACGGCACTCGCCTGCAGCGCGGCGACGCGCTGCGCCTCCTGGGTGGCGCGCATGCGCGCAGCACGATCGGCCTCATCGCGCGGGTAGCGAAACCGAACCTGGAAGAATGTGTCACGGCTCCCGCTGCCGATTGGTCCCCGGCGCGCGGTCAGCTCGAAAGCGTAGTTGCGCAGCTCGCCCCCGCGATTGGTCGTGACGATGAGGTTGGTCGGTCCCGCCCGCTCGCGGGGTTTCAGAAACAGGATATGACCGGCAACCGCCACCTCCCATGACACGGTGTCGCCGAGCGCGACGTGTTCGATCGTCTCATCGGCGCCGAGCACCACCTGGGTCGCCGTCCGGAATGTGCCGACGATCCGGTAGACCTGGGTCTCCTGATATTCGACGAACTTCACGCGCGGATCCGCCGGCCCACCGCGCGGGGTGTCCTCCGCCAGGGCGGGCGTCGCTATAATGGCGAGCAGGCTCACTATGGAGAGAAGGCGGTTCATCGAACTACCTCGGGGTCCGCGCGGTAATTCTCGACCTGGAAGCCCAATGGGTTGCGATAGCGGTCGCCCTCCGCCAACGGCGCGTTCGTGTACCGGAAGGTGACGGTCGCGATCCAGTCGCTGCTCTGGGTGTCGGTGTCGGTCTGCACCGTCCGCGTGAAGCGGACGTTGGCCACACGATCGTTGATGAAGGCGATATTGCGCACGCGGGCCTGGACGACCGCACCCTTGCCCCAGACGACCTGTGGGCTCGCGGCGTTGTTCGAGCTGAAAAACCGGCCCCAGCGCTGTTGCTCGCCTGGTTCGGACAGGATTGTGACAGCGCGAAAATTCTCTTCGGCCGCCGCCGGCAACCAGCTTTCCCGTGTCCGGACATATTGCGCGAGGAAGAATTTCGTGACCGCCTCGTCATAGCGCATCGGTTTCTGGGTGAGGGTGGTCTGCACATCGACCGCGCCTGTCG
The DNA here is from genome assembly GCF_900013425.1 of Sphingobium sp. Z007. Classification (GTDB taxonomy): domain Bacteria; phylum Pseudomonadota; class Alphaproteobacteria; order Sphingomonadales; family Sphingomonadaceae; genus Sphingobium. The sequence continues at coordinate 52,575 of NZ_FBXK01000002.1, read as the reverse complement.
TTTGATTGACGCGAATAATGTACGGCATGACCGTCTTCAGCGGGGCCAGGCCCGCGAGTGCGAAGCCCTCCGCGGTCGCGGCAAGCAGCCCCAGGCCGGCCACGACCCAGGCGATGCGTTCGGATCGTAACGATTTGCGCTGACGGTCCTGATCCCAGGATCGGGCATGCCCGAAATAGAGTTCAGCGTCTTTTGCCGGCACGCCTTCGGTCTGGTTCCGCATGATCAGCAACTCCCAAAGGTGCCGGGGGTCGCGCGCGCGGACGTCTTCTCGGGAAGCGGGGCGGGAACAGGCGGGGGCGGAGTGCCGGCATCAACTGGCTGTTTGATCTGCGGCACGGGTGGCGGGGCAGGGGGTGCGACGATTGCCGGCAGCGGCGAACCCGGCAGCACGCTCCCGTAGATGTTCACCTCGCGCAGATGTTTGCCGTTGCAGACGGGTAGTTTCTTTGGCCCCGATGCCCCTTGGGCGAGTGACGGGATCAGTGCGATGACGACGGCTGATCGCCGGAGCGCGCGGACTATCGTGGTTGGTCTCGTCAAAGAGTCTTCCTTCCTCATGCGCGCCTCACCGAACCACCGCGCTGGGCGGCACGTTCGAGATTGCGACTGTTGCGAGCGCTGCGGCGTTGCTGGAACGGTGCCGCCATGGTCCCCCAGGCCGAGCCGGCAAAAGCGCCGACGCCGGCCGCAGCGCCCCCCGCAATGCCGGTCGCGATCGACGGGGCCTGAAAGAAGAATATCGTCCCAAGGAAGATGTAGACCGCAAACAAGACAGCGCCGATCGTCACGTCCGGCGTGCCTTCGGCCGCAGTCAGCGCCGTGGCACCAAGATCGGTGATCAGAGCCGTGATGGCGATGATCACCGCCATTAGGACGATGTAGTTGAATACCTGCCCGAGCCATCCGTAGAAGAAGCGACGCGTGGTTTCGAAGAGCGATAACGCTATGAAGATCGGACCAAGCGCGATCACGACGGCGAGCGCCACCTTCGCGAACACGGTTATCGCAAATCCGATTGCTGCGGAGAGGCCCGCCAATCCGTAAATCGCCACCGCCAGCGTGAGCAGAACGAGCTTCCACGGATTAATGTCGAGATAGGTCGCGGCTTCGGTTCGGATGATCAAAACGAGGGAATCGACCTGACCAAAATAATCGTCGAACACCGAACCGACGCTAGTGATGGTCTTGCCCGCCAGCGCCTGTGAGATGGCGTCCGGCATCCCATGAAAGAGCGGATTCGTGATCCACTCGGAGTAGGCGACGGTTGTGGCTGCAACATAGAGGAGGCAGAGCTTCACCATCCGGTACACCAGCTCGCCCCAAGGCTCGCTGACGATACCGCGCATCACCATATAGCCGAACAGCGCGATGTAGATGACCAAGCCAAGCGCCAGCGGTCCCCGCACGACATCAATGACGTTGTTGAGACGCTCGTTCAGGAAGAGATCGAGCTTCCCGTCGATGTTGGTGTAGATATCCGCGAAGAGTGTGGACGCCATGGCCAATTCCCCGCCTATTTGTGACCCAGCGAACGCTCGAGCTTGTCGGCGTTCTCGACGTCCTTTGCGTTGCTGCATTCCTGGGCATCGGTGTGGGTGCCGTTGGCGCACGCGGCGAGGATCTCAGCGCGTAACTTGGGATCGGACTTCAGGTCCGCCTTGCCGATCGGCTGCCCGCAACCACTCAGGAACGTGGCCGCGAGAACTGGGAGGGCCGCGGCGATCCCCTTCACGGCCGGCTACTCAGGCTCTGCTGAAGCTTGGCGAGGCCGGTCTCGTCATCTCGCTGCGAACGCAGTCTCGCCTCGGCGGTCTGCCGCATCTGAAGCGCCTGAAGCTGGACCGCATCGTTCTGGATATGTGCATTTTCCACGCCAACACGGGCTTGGATATCCATCACGTCCTTCGCGTCCGACGCGGTGTCCAGCGACGAACGCAGTTCCTCGAGACCCGTCGTTCTCTGGGCGGTGACGCCATATGCTGCCTCGGCAATGGCCGCGTCGCGCGCCGCCATGTCGCCATTGCGAGAAATGGCATCGCGGTTCGAACGCTCGAAAGCGGTAGCGTCCGGGCGAAGCGCGGGAAGCTCGACACGGTTGCTGCTGCGGATCCGGTCTGCGGCCGTGCCAAGGCTGCCGAGCCCCGTCGTGTTAGAGGACATGAGGCGCTGAATGTCCCGTGCCTCGCTCGGCAAGAGGTGGCGAACGGCGTCGGTGTTCAGGGAAGAGGCAATCTGATTGACGTTCGTCAGCTTGTTGACGCTGTTGAACATGTCGGTGGCTTGGGAAATTTGCTGCTTCCCCTGTTCAATCATCGACAGGGTGTTCTTCACCGTCGAGAGGGTCTGCAGAAACGTGCTGGAATCATAGACCGGGATGCCCTGCGCGAAGGCCGGCACGGAGATTGCCAATCCGCCGACAATCGCGAGCGCTCGTATTGCTTTCATGACCTTATCCTTTCCTTCTGGTGGTGGCGCGGCGGCGCTCGTGAAAGACGGGCAGCCAGTGACTGGGATCGTCGCCATGTTCGCGGCGAACCTGATCGAGGATTCCGACGGTTTCGGTGGTGCCCGAGAGGACGGCCAGCTCGTCGGACAGGCCGCCGAGATCAAGTTCCACCACGATGGAATCGTGACCCTGCTTGACCAGAAACCGCCGGCTTTCGGGGATCAGATCGTTTCTGATGAGCTTGAACTCGGCGCGAGTGAGGCCGAGCCCATCGATATAGTCGACCTCTCGGCCGTGGGGGTTGGGCAAGAGGATTTTGGTAGCGACCTGCTCCATGATGCTGTGCGAGATGTCCGATCGCAGAGCGTCAGCGGGGCTTTGCGTCCCGAACACCAGAAAGGCATTCTGCTTCCGGTAGGTCTTCAGGCCGTCCTGCGCGAAGGCGCGGAAGGCATCATCGCCCAGCGCCTTCCAGAACTCGTCAATGTCGATCACGAGGCGACGGCCATCGAGCAGGGCATCGATCCGGTGGAACATGTACATCATGAGCGGCGTGCGGATCTCGGGATTGTCGAGGAAATCCGTCATGTCGAAACCGATGAACCGGGCCTCGAGGGTCAACTCGTCCCGGTCATTGTCGAACACCCAGCCCAGTGCGCCGCCGCGCGACCATTTCTCAAGCCGCGCGCCAATCCCTTCCGGATCGCGCTGTCCGAGCAATTGACGAAGCGCGAGGATGGACCGCTCCTCCGGGGGAAGGCGTCCGATCGAGAGGATGCCCTCGTCGATCATCCGCTCCTGCGTGACGCCGAGTTGGATGCCCGAGGGGGTCACCAAATGTCGGATCAGGCGGCCGAGGAAGACGATGTTGCCAGGGGTCTGCTCAAGCGCGCGCAGCGGCGCAAACCCGGTCGGCACCCCATTGCGAAGCGCCAGATAGGTGCCGCCGGATGACCGCACATAGATCTCGGCCCCTCGGTCCTTGTCGATGAAGATCTGCTGCGCGCCGGTTTTCTCCAGCTGCGCCATCAGGAAATTCTGGACGACAGTCTTGCCGCCGCCCGACGGGCCGATGATCAGTGTGTGGCCAAGATCGTTCACATGAAAATTGAAATAGAAGGGAGACTGGGCCGCGGTCTTCATCAACGCGATCGCAGCACCCCAGTGATTGCCATCGGGCTTGCCGGCGGGGAAAGTGTGGAACGGCGAGAGCGCGGCAAAATTGCGCGACGTGATCGCCGCTGGCCGCGCACGCCACGCGAAGTTGCCAGGAAGCTGCGACCAGAAGGCGGCCTCCAGCGCCGGACCTTCCCGAGCGGCCACCAGACCAGCGTCGGCGAGCGCCGCCCGGGCGGTCGAGAGATTTTCGGCCAGGCGCTTTTGATTTTCACCGAAGACCGCGAGCGAGAAATGATGCTCGCCCAGGACAAAGCGATTGCTCTGCAGATCGTCGGCCGCGTCGGCCAGCTCAAGTGCCTGGCTCGCAGCGGCGTCCTCGGTCGAGGCCATCTGGTTCTGGCGACGGCGCAACCGCTCCGAGGCCCGCGCTTTGCCCATGAACGCGAAGGACTGTGTCACGACGAACGCGAAATCTTGGCTGAGGAGCGCATTCATCTGGCCCGGCCGCGTCATCGCCGGATATTCGCGGATGCCGAAAAGGCCCACGAACCGGCTCGTGTCATGCGCCCGCACCTCGACCGTCTCGCGGCCGAAGATTACCCGTTCCCCATAGATGGCGGAGCCGAGATGGCCTCGGACCAAGGGCACCCTGCCAGCGCGGCCCATCATCACCAGTTCAAGCACCTCGAGCGGCTGCGAGAACATCAGGCCATTATGCTCGTACAAGTGGAGGCGTCGGGGCCGGCAGCGTGCGAGGAGCTTCTCGATGTCACGCGCCTTATCCTCGAAGCGCGCAAGCTCGTCCTCGTCGACTTCGGCCCCCTCCTTGCGCGCCGATGCCAGACGTCGAAGGAGCACGCCGGTACGATCAGCCGATCCAACGGACGGGCGCATGATGAGCGTCAGGTAGAGCTCGTTGACGAACATGCGCTTGGCGGTCACCCGCGCGCGGTATTTTGCATCGAGATCGGCCGCAAAGGCCGAGCGAAACTTGCCTTCGGGATAGTCCGTGATCGGCCGGCGGACGATATGCGTCCAGATCGCCAGACGGTCGTCGGCGATATTGCGCAACGTGCCGTTGAGCTTTTCGTGCCAGTCGTTGAGATGGATTGGGTCGGCCGTCTCGAATGCAAGGCCGTCGAGCTTGAACATCATCATGAGGTCGCGCCCGTCGAGCGCAATGATGTTGTCGTCGATATGACGCGCATAGGGGAGATAGCGCGCGGGGTCCGCCTCATTCTTGAGGATCCGCCACGGCGTCCGCGCGGCAGCGCCGCCCAACGAGTTGGCCCGGCTAGCCATGCGCAAAGCCCCGGCGTTTCGCCCCATCGATCGGCAGGGGCGAGTAGGAGCTACCGCCCCACCATCCCCGGTTGCGGCATCGTGCCTTTGTCGTTGTCCAGAGCCACAAGAGGCGGAAGGCGTTTGCGTCGTGCCGCACGATCAGCCGGGCTATGGCCAGAAAGGCCCCGGCTAGCGCAAGAGCGTAAAGCGGGTTGCCGGTGACGATGAGCGTCAGGCACGCCGCCAGCGCGATGGGCAGCGATGCTTCGATCGGAACGCCCAACCACATCGTCGGCCGAGTCACGGCCAGGAAGAGCGTTTCTTCCCTGAGTTTTTCATCGTCCATCCCAGCGCACTCACGCGCCGCCAGTGATGGTATCGACGATCCACTGTGCGCTGAACACGATGAAGATGCCGACGATGACGGTGACCAGGAGCCCCAGGCTTGCCCGCCCGGTGAAGAACATGAAACCCACGATGACGACCGCGATCACCGCGATCGTTTTCGCAAAAGTACCGGTCAGCCAGGTCTTGATATTCTCGGCCATCGACGTGACGCCGTCGGCCGCTTGGGCATGGGCCGGATCGGTGAGCAGGAGCGACACCGCAATGACCGCAATAAACAGTGCCAGATATTGCGCGAAAGTACGCCTCCGCGGCGTCAACCACATCTTGGAATTGTTCGCTAAGGCAGTCATTCGGCTTGTCCTTTCGGTGAACTGTTGGATGCCCCCCCAAAGACCATCAAAGATGCCGTCTGCGCCCCCGCAGTGGTGTCCCATGCCTCTTGGACGCGCGGCGAGCGAACGCCCGCCGAAGGCTGCTTAACTGTGGGTTCCGGCGTCACTGGCCCGGGCAAAGCGGCGGGTTCTGGCATCGCTCGACGCCTGATCGCTGGCACGACGACACTCGAAGATGCGTAAACACGGCCGACATAGCCATTTCCGAACCCGCGCGAACGACTGCCCGTATTGTACATCGACATGGCGGTCGCGATGGCCACCTCTGTAGAAGGGCTGGAGCGAACAACGTTCAGATAGTTGGAAGCCAGCACGCGCGCGGCTGCGGCGAGATTGCGACAGGGATCGAAGGCGTCCTCGACCGACAGGCCGAGCCACCTCAGGTTTGCGCTGTTGATTTGCCCCAGACCCAGATCGATGTTGTAGCCGCGGGCGATCAGCGATCGCGCGGCTGCAGCGGCCGATGCCCGATCGCTGGGTTTGGGTGCGGCAACGCCCTTCGCATTCACGCCGATGGCGTAGGGGTTGAAATGACTTTCGGTGTGGACGACCGACACAAGCGTTTCGACCGCAACCGTTGGCGCGCATTGCTGCGCCAGTCCGACCACGGTTGCGAGCTCGAGGATCACTGTGGTGTGGTCCCTTGTTCACTGGGTGACGCTGGCAAGCTTTCGATATTTGCAAGCGAATAGGATTGCTGCCGCCCGTCGGTGAACGTCATCACCACCCGGCGCCGGGAAGCGGAATCGCGATCATGAACCTTGGTCTTCGCAACGCCACTACCGGAGCAGCCAGGGAATGAACCGCCTAATGCCAGACGCTCCCAGAGCTTCACCATAGGCGGCACGCAGGCGGGGTACTGGGTCGCGCCGCCCGGGTTCGAGAGGCAAAGCAAAACCTGGCAGCCTAGATCGTTGGCGACCGCAGGAGCCGCCTGGGCAGACATCGCCACGATCGGAACGGCAAGGGCAAGGCGCAGGCGCTGCATCTGATTTCTCCGCTTTTCAGCGCCGCTGCATTAAAAATGCGCCGACTACTCTCCGTTGAAAATCACCTCTCTTTTGAACCCGGTCCGGCGTTTTCGGGCAATCCCCCCACAAGGGGGGAGCGCGCTGGAATCAGTTTTCGCTCGATGCGGCTCGGACCCGGCGTTGTTCTTCAACAAATTCCTCAAGTGCTGCCGTTTGATCTGGACGTAAGGCATCGATCGCGCCGAGATGCTCGGAGCGTTCCTCGCCCAGCAGAAGAGATGGGCATCGCCCCTCGTAGTTCCCCAAATTGGGCCGATGCTGCTGGTATCCGACCAAAGCGGCCAAATCTGGAGAGAACGTCCGTGCTACCTCGGGTGGATAGACCAACCACTGGTTTTCATATGGTTTCAGCCATCCGAGGCAATAGCTCACGATCATGCCTTGACGCACACCCGGCGACTGGTTGCCGCCAGCACCATGAAGGGTCGAGCCTAGGAAGATGATCGCAGATCCTGGACTGCATTCCACGGCCACGGGATCCTCGGGAGGTTCAGGTGTAAGCGCATTTGCGGCGTGGCTGCGCGGCCAGATCAGGGTCGTGCCATTGTCATGCCGATATTCGGTGAACGGCCACATGACGTTAAGGAGATATTCGACCTCGCCAGTTTGGCCCCGCCACATATCCTGATCGCGGTGGGGAAATTGCGGCAGTGCGCCGGGATGCAGCTCGAGAGCTTGAGCGAGATTGAGCTGGATTGTGTCGCACCACGGACTGAGCACAGCTTGCGCGATCGCCATGATCTGGGGATGCTGGATGAACGCCGACACATGGTTCGATCGTTTGAGCAGACTGCCGAACCTCTTGGTACGGCTGCCGTAGAATCCACCTTCGCAAAACGGCGTTGCCTCGAAGTGCGGAGCCAGATCTCTCGCCAGCAACTGGACAATATCGGGGGGCATGATGTCTTGAAGCACGCAGAAGCCTTCGCGCATGAGTGTTTCGTAAATTGACCCGTGGGCCTCGATCTCGCCTACAGGTAGCGGCTTGGTAGCCATGCGATGTCTCCCGAATTTCATGCTGCGGCGCGATCAAGATCCATCAGATGGATCTGCGCGAAGACGCCGGATTGACTCAGGAGGTTGGGGGTATCCGGGCCAATATTGATCTGCATGGCCGACAGGCCGCGTGGATCGCTGTTGTCCAGCAATCCAAGCGGAAGGCATTCCCATCCGAACGCGAGGATCTGTTGGAACCAAGCCCATTCGGCAACGCCGGTATAGGTCAGGATACCATTGCTAAGGGCGTATTCGACCAAGGCAGAGACGAGGCGATTGCGGGTGGCGAGCCGCTCGCGAGCCTTCAGGCGGCGCGCCAAGCAGAAGCGGGTTATTTCGCGAACATTCGGACCCGTTGGCGGTACGCCATCGCACAGATTGGGGAAGATAGTGTCGAGGATGTGCGGCCGGTCGGTCTGGAGCAGACGGGCGGACCCGGCATGCTCGCCGGTGTCATCGGTGATGACGATATAGACGGCTTCATCATCATCGAATTGATCGATCTCGTAGCGACAGGCCAGAACGGGAATGTCCCAGCCAAGTAGATCAACGAACACACGCTTACGCTCTTCAAACATCGATCTGAATACGCGGTCGCTCAGCGCCTGTTCAATCCCATTTCCTGTAATAACCATGATCACCTCCATTTGTGAGGCGATCATTCGATCAGCTTGTCATGATCTATGTTATCCCCAGAACTGGGGAGGGATCGTCAGCGCAGAATATCGGTGAAGCTAATGGCGCCGTCGAAGAGCGCACGAATGGCGAGCATCGTGCGTTTGGTGACGCCGTAGCGATCACGTGCGTCCTTGAGATGCTGTGTTACGGTTTCGGCACCGACTCCGAGTATTTTGGCGATTTCCCAGTCGGTTTTACCCCGCGCGACCAGCGCGACGCATTCGATTTGCCGCTCGGTGAGTTGCGGCGCGGCCGCGATGGGGGCTATCGTGGCGCGCGCTATCTTGCGTGCGGCTTCGAATGCGAAACTGCCGACAAGCTGGACAAGCGGTAGTTGCTCTTCGTTGAGATCCTCGCCCTCGCGCATGGCAAAGGAACAGGAACCGTTTACCTCGCCGGGGACATGCGCAGGGATCGTGAATCCGTCGCCAAGGCCCGCAGATCGAGCCGCTGCCAATACCGCGTGGTCCCGCGGATGGAGTGAGATCATGGCCTCTACCTTCGACCAAGCGAAACCTATGGTCGTCGTATGGCTTGCACGATGGATCGGGTCAGCAGCGTACAGTCGGCCCTCCTCGAACGCATCAACCCAATCTCTCGGATAGCTGACAAGGCGAACGGCTGTGCTTCCGGGGTTCAGTAAGTCGATGTGATGCACGAGCGCGAAATAGCGGAAACCCATTGCTGCCGTAATTTCTTCGACAGCCTGTAGGAGAGCGTGAGGGGTCGAAGCAGCGCGGGCCACAGTGCAGAACGCCTGCACTTCGGCGAGGGTGATCATAAGCCGCCGATCTACTTGCTACACGAGAGCCTCAATATTGAGATGTCCGTCGCGGACAGCGCGAAGCACAAGTTGGGTCCGACGGCGGACGCCATAACGTCGGCGCGCGCCTTCGACATATTCGTGCACCGTGTCGCGGCTCAGACCCAGAATCTGTCCAATTTCCCAGTCGCTCTTGCCCTGTGCCACCAGATCAATGCAGTCGATCTGGCGCGGGCTGAGCGCTATCGGCACGTTTGCCAGTTTATCTGGACCAAGAAGGGTTCGAGCCTGGTCGAACGCAACCATGCCAATCAATCGGGCAGAGAGAAGGTCCGGGCTTGAAATCTGGTCATCGCCTTGACGCGCCATGGTGAACATCGCGTCGGGCTCGTCGCGCATCCTGATCGGCATGGTGAACCCGGCCGCCAGTCCGTGCGCGCGTCCCCGCTCCAGGATTGAACGCTGGCGAGCATTGGGCGCGATGTAATCCCCGATCCGATCCCAGGTGAGCCCGGACACGGTCTTGGCGCAGGCAGCGTGGACTGGATCTTCAAGATAGAGATGGGCATCCATCACTTCCTCGATCCAGCGCACCGGATAGGTGGTGATCAGCAGGGCTTTGCGGGTGGTCCGCTTCAAATCGACATTGTGCACCAATGCGAACCAGCGGAATCCAAACTGGCGCACAATCGCATCGAGCAAGGATTTGAGCTGATCGAGCGTCGTCGCCTCCCGGCATTCGGCTTCGAATGCGGTGATATCGCCCAAGCGGCCAGCATCTTCGAGACTACCCATATGCGAACGGTTCGCATTTTGGGTGTTGTTTCGTCCAGTCGTCGTTCGGCGAAGCCATTGAAAAACAAGACCGGCTGCATCGAGCGCCCAACGCCCCGCAAGAAAGGCACAGGTCGTCTTTCGTACGAATCGGCCGGTGTTATTATGAAGGGGCGCGCGTGACACTTTACCTCCGGGCAAAGTGTCACAGCCGACAAAATGATGAAATCGGCGGCGAAGGGGGATTCACGTAACCCCCTATATGTGCTTGATTCAGACCTGTTATGTTGCACGCTCCGATCATCGGCGACGGCCGCCCGAAACTGGATATGCCGTCCTTGCTGGAGATGCTTGCGCGGTCCTCGTCTAGGCCGCGCTACGCCTTCATGGTGCTAAATCTAATTGCGCAGGTTTCCCGTTCCGACGGCAGCGCCGGGCCCTTGGTGGCAAAGGGTGGCGGGCTCGTTCCGTTGCGTGACTGGCTTTGCGATGCGCTCACCCCGATGGGCCAGCGTGATCCCCGGCGCGTTGCCCTGGAAGAGCGGATACGAAGCGATCTGGCAATATCAGGCGCATTGCCAGCCGATGCCGATCAGGCCACGGTGATCGTCGACGACGCCATCCGTGAGCAAGTGCGCGCGTCGGGCAAAACCAATGTGAGCCGGGCGGTATCCGAACTCGTGCGCGCTGGCTTGCTCAAGCGGCACTATCAGGGCTATTGCGTCGATCATTATAATCGCGGTGCGCAGCGCCAAGCCGTCTATGTTCTGGCCGGGTGCGCGCGCGGTCTGATTGGCGACCGACAAGAACAGCCGAGATCGGTTCCAAGACAGGCGGAACTGGCGTTCTGACGCCCCGGAATTAGGCCGAATTTAACATAACCGTTATTATCGAACTTAAATCGTGTAGGTGCCATTTAGAAATGACACCCCTCCGCTAGATAGAGATGACACTCTTTGGCCTTGGCGGCGAACGCGGTGTTCATGGTCTTCCCACGGGAGGATCAGACTATGACGGTGCTGGCGATGAGCCAAGGCGAGCTATCGAGATTTGATACACTGATGCGCGTTGAGCGCGGCGAACTTCGGATTGAGGATGCGGCGACGCTGCTTGGACTGAAGCGCCGGCAGATATTCCGGCTGCTGGGCCGGCTCCGCGAAGATGGTGCCGCCGGCCTCATGTCCCGCAAGCGCGGCCGCCCGGGTAACCGCCGGCACAGCGATGCCTTCCGCGAAAAGGTCGTTGCGCTGGTCCGGGAGCATTATGCGGATTTCGGACCGACATTGGCGCGTGAGTATCTGGCTGAGCGCCATGGCATCAGGATCGGCTGCGAGACACTGCGCAAGTTGATGATGGACGCCGGTCTTTGGAAGGATTGTCAGGCCCGTCGCCCTCGCCCGTATCAGCCTCGCTATCGCCGGGATTGCCGAGGCGAGCTGATCCAGATCGACGGCTCAAAACATTGCTGGTTCGAAGATCGCGGGCCGCAATGCACCCTGCTGGTGTATATCGACGACGCGACCAGCGAGTTGATGCACCTCAGGATGGTCGAGAGCGAGAGCACCTTCGCCTATATGGAGGCGACCCGGGCGTACATCGAGCAACACGGCAAGCCGGTGGCCTTTTATTCCGATAAGCACAGCGTTTTCCGGAACGCGCGGGCCAGCGCCGCTCGTGGCGACGGCATGACGCATTTTGGCCGCGCGCTGGATGCTCTGAACATCGAGATCATCTGCGCCAACTCGCCGCAGGCCAAGGGCCGGGTCGAACGGGCCAATGCCACCTTGCAGGATCGTCTGGTGAAAGCGATGCGCCTGGAAGGCATCTCGTCGATCATGGACGCCAACGCCTTTCTCGACAGCTATATGGTCAGGCACAACGAGCGGTTCGCCCGACCCGCCTTCGATGTCCGCGATCTGCACCGCCCCTCGCCCCGCATGACGATCTGCGCGCGATCATGGTCTGGCGGGAGCAGCGGACCGTGACGGCGGCGCTGACGCTGCATTACAACAAGGCGATGTTCATTCTGGAGCCGAACGATGTGAGCCTGAATCTGGCGCGCAAGCGGGTGACGGTCTGTGAATATCCCGACGGCCGACTGGAGATCGAGCATGAGGGCCATGTCCTGCCCTATCGCCAGTTCGACAAGATGCGGCAGGTGAACCAGCCTGCCATTGTCGAGAACAAGCATCTGGACGCGGCGTTGCTGCTGGCAAAGCAGATGCAGGCGATCATGCCCCATCACCGCAAGCGCAACAACGACGCCCCTGCCCGCCGTGACCAGCCCATGCATATGTTCCCCGAGCCAGAACCACCCACGAAGATCGATCGCCGCAAACTGGGTGGTTCGAAGCTCAAGCGCGGTCCCAGGCTGAGCGATGCAGAGTTGCGCGAACGCGGCACGCTCAGGTTCGTTCAGAAGACATGAGCGGGCCCACTGCAGAGCAGCGGGTCCATGGTTCACCACCCCAAGGTCAGCGTATCAGCAGGGTCTGCGCTGCGCTAGGCCGATGGCTCCGCGCCGACCCTGCTGCTATAAATGGTGTCATTTCTATCTAGCGGAGATAGTGTCTTCTCTAATCAGCAGTAACAAATCTTTTGGCGGGTGGATTCTAGATCGAAGTGCGAAATCCTAGGATTTATAGGGGTTTGATCCCTTTTCCAGGAAGGAACATGATGAACGGCTATCAGCATCTGGGTTTGGACGAGCGGCGACAGATTTATCAATTGGCTGTAACCGGACGGTCCGTGCTGCAGATCTCAGCAGCGCTGCAGCGCTGCAGCGCTGCAGCGACATCGTTCGACCATCTATCGTGACCTCAAGCGCAACCGGCATCTCGATGACGAGCCAATGTTTCGTGGCTATTTTCCGACCGCCGCACAAACAATGGCCGACAGGCGCCGGGTGCGTGGTGGCAAGATTGCCCGAAAGCCCGAGCTTGCCGCCTATATCGCCGACCGCTTGTCAGCAGCTTCTTCGCCCGAGCAGATTGCGGGATATCTTCGACGCCATCGCGGTATTCGTGAAGCCGTCTGTCATGAGACCATCTACCTGTTCGTCTATGGGCCGGACGGACGAAGCCAGGGCCTGTGGCGCCTTCCGCCTGTTGCCCGCCGATCCCGATGGCGACGCTATGCGCGCAAGCCGCGCGGTCTGCATATCCCCTTGGCCAACACCATTGGCAAACGCCCTTCCGAAATCGGTAATCGCAGGAGCTTTGGTCATCGGGAAGGCGCCTGATGACCTTCAGGTTGGAATATGGCAAAGCCAACCTCACCTCGCTGGTCGAGCGCCGCAGCCGGTTTACTGTCGTCGCCCGCAATCCCAGGCGGCTTTCTGCCGGCGTCATGTCGGGAATCCAGCACCACTTGCACATGCTGCCCCTTTCCCCGCGTCAGAGCATCACCTTTGACCGGGGAACGGAATTTTCTGCCTTTGCGACACTTCAGAAGAAACTCGCGATGACGAGCTATTTCTGCGAAGCGGCACCCAATCGAAGCACACCGTTTTGCGCCCGTCAGAAGGGCGGGGAAAATGGAAATTGTCAGCTGTCAGCGAAATCAGCACCTGGCGGGCGCTGCCAAGCTCGCGGAAACGCGAAAAGATGAGGCGGATCGCCTCCTGTACCCGGATATCGGGATCCAGCCCCAGGCCGTATTCGCGGTGCCAGATATAGCCGATCGGAACACTGAGGCGCAGTTCTCCCCGCCTTGCCTTGGCGCGCGCCGCGTCAAGCATGCGTGTTCGCAAAATGCCAAGCTCAAACTCGCTGATGCTGCCCTTCATGCCCAACAACAATCGATCGTTTGGTCGACAGGGATCGTATACCCCGTCGAGATCGATCACGCGCGCTTCAACCAGGCCACACAGCTCCAAAAGGTGGTGCCAGTCCCGGCCATTACGGTAAAGGCGCGATGCGTCCAAGCAAAGCACCGCGCCAACCTTGCCCGTGCACAGGCCGCTGGCCAGTCGTTCGAAACCGGGGCGGTCGACAGTGCCGCTGGCGGTCCGACCAAGGTCATCGTCGATCACCTCGACATCGTGAAATCCCCAGCGTCGCGCAACATCGACAAGCTCATATTGTCGGCGCTGGCTCTCCAGGTTGTTCTGGACCTGACCCGGGGTCGACTGTCGGACATACACCACAGCTTTGCGCTTGAGCACCGTGACTGGAAGGAGATCATTGCCCGTCATCGCTGGCCTCCTTCGCCGCGACGCCGGCTGCGGCCATCAAGAGGGTCGCCAGCCTGGCAACAACGGCGCTTCGCTGCGCCTCGCTCAGGCCTCGCATCTGCGGCGTATCGAGCGGCATGCTCAGCTGCTGGGTCAGCATCGATAGCGACGAGGGTCGTGGTAGTGCCTTCATGGCGCGCCTCCTGGATGGCCGTGAGTCCATCCGTCGAAGTCTGCCTGAAACCGCGATCGGTAAGCAGTCCATGAAGCTCTACAAGCCCAATCACCGCAACGCGCGGTTCGCCCATCTCCATGTCGGCGCACAACGCCCTGTCCAGCATCCACTCTGCGACCTGGATGATCTCACCCGGCCTGATCTCTACCCGGATGATCGCGCCATTGGCCCGGTCCTCGCGGCCTTCATGCCGAAAACGACCGCCGTAATATGGATGCCAGCGATAATGAAACTCTACCATCTGCCCGACATGGGCAGAATGACCCTGCGATGGCCTTGGGCAGAAAATCATGGCTCTTCGCTGGGTCAGACCGCGGCGGTCAGCGCACCGCTTTCATGTTGACCCTCATTGGCACGGCGAAGCTCAACGACATCGATCCTCAGGCTCGGCTCGCCGATGTTCTCGCGCAGATCGCAGACATCCCATAAAGTCGTCTCCACGAACTGTTTCCCTGGAATTGGTGCGCCGCCGAAGATCAACGCAAAGCCGCCTGATCCGCGGCCTTCACCGAATGCCTACGCCCTTGCCGGCGAGAACAACGGTGAGGATTGCCATCAACCAGGCAGCATGCGGCGTCCAGCGCGACGACCGCGGAGAGAACCCTGGAGCCCGGCGCGCCCGCTTGCGCGGCGACAACTACGATGGCCGGTTGAGCGGCGACTATGATGGCCGGTAGGATCGGTTGTCTGGTCTGATCGTAGGGAGGGGCGCAGCCCCGACCGGAGAGCGGACCAGACAACCGGTGGCGATCTTTTTCCCCTTCTTTCGGGGGGCAGATCGGGGCTGTGGCGGGCGGTGGTATCGGAACACTCATCGAACAACGAGCGATGGGTTTGCGATGCCGGGCCACCACATTTCCGATCAGCAGGTATTTCTCTTCATGACCCATCGTCGCCAACACACCCAGGCCGTCGCGGCTGCCAAGGCCGGTATCAGCGAACGCAGCGCACGCCGGATCGAGAACGATCCGCAGCTTCCGTCCCAGAAGAAGAAGGAGCGCCACTGGCGCACCCGCGCCGATCCGCTCGAGCCATTCTGGCCACGTATAGAGGAGTTGCTCCAGATCGACGGTATCATTGCCGTCACGGTCTTCGAGACGCTCCAGGACGAGTTCGGCGAGGATGCTGTTCCCGATGCGATACGACGAACACTGGAACGCCGGATCGCCCGCTGGCGGGCACTGCACGGCGGCGAGAAGGAGATCTTCTTCCCGCAGCATCATGAGCCCGGTCGGCAGGGCCTGTCGGATTTCACGGTATGCGACAGTCTCAAGGTCACTGTTGCCGGCGAGACCCTGGCCTATCGCCTCTACCACTTCCGCTTGGCGGCGAGTGGCTGGGAGCATGCGGCTGTCGTGCTGGGCGGGGAGAGCTTTGCCGCCCTTTCGGAGCACCTGCAGGATGCGTTGTGGAAGCTGGGCGGTGCGCCGGCCGAACACCGCAGCGATTCCCTGTCAGCCGCCTACAAAAACCTCAACGCCGATGCGCAGCGGGATTTCACCCGAAGCTATGACGAGCTGTGTCGTCATTACGGCATGCTTGCTACCCGCAACAACCGCGGCGAGGCGCACGAGAACGGATCGATCGAAGGTCCCCATGCCCATCTCAAGCGACGGCTCGATCAGGCCTTACGCCGGCGGGGCAGCCGCGATTTCGTCAGCATCGAGGCCTGGCGCGAGTTCGTTGAGGCGCAGGTCGCCAGACAGAACCGGCGACATGCTGCGCGCATCGATGCAGAACGCAGGGTACTCAAGGCGCTGCCCGCAAGGCGAACCACCGATTTCGCCATGGTCACCGTCGATGTCACCCGCAACGGCACCGTCGCCATCGATCGGGTTACCTATTCGGTGCCTTCCCGCCTCGTCGGACGGCGCCTCAACGCGCATCTCTTTGACGATCGCATCGAGCTCTTCCTCGGTCCGGACAGGGTAATGTCCACGCCGCGTGTGCGGATCAGTCATCCCCACCGGGGGCATAGCATCGATTTCCGGCACATGATCGGTAACCTGCGCCGCAAGCCCGGTGCACTGCGCAACCTCGTCTACCGCGAAGCCCTCTTCCCCGATCACGCCTACCGGCGGGCCTGGCAAGCCTTCGATGCCCAACTCGATGGACGGCAGGCCTGCCGCGATGCCGTCGCGCTGCTCGATATCGCCGCCAGGGGCGACTGTGTCGACGTGCTGGCCCGGCGGATCGATGAGGCTCTCGACAGCGGGCGCTTGCCCGATGTCGATGCGCTCAGGGACGAGTTCCTGCCAACCGCAAGATCGCAGCGCGATGTCGCTATCCCGCCACCCGATCTGCACAGCTACAACAGCCTGATCGCCAGCGGGGAGGTGCACTGATGACCCGCACCAAGGATCAGGCCGCCGCCGTACTGCCTACCCTGCTGAAGGCCTTGCGCCTGCCGAGCATCAACCGCAACTGGAAGCACCTCACCGACACCGCCGATCGCGATGGCTGGCCGGCCGCCAACCTGCTGGCCTCGCTTCTCGAGATCGAGATGGCTGATCGCTCCTCCCGGCGCATCCAGCGCCATCGCGACCAGTCCGGCTTGCCCGCAGGCAAGACCTTCGCCACCTTCGATTTCGACGCCGCCCCCGGCATCCGCAAACCGCACCTCTTGTCCCTCGCCGCCGGTGACGACTGGATCGAGAACGGCGGCAACCTGCTGCTGTTCGGCCAGAGCGGGACCGGCAAGACGCACGCAGTTGCCGCCATTGGCCATGCCCTCATCGACACGGGGCGGCGCGTCCTGTTCTGCTCCACCACCGACATGGTCCAGAAGCTCCAGTCCGCGCGCCGCGACCTCAGCTTGCCCGCCATGCTCGACAAGCTCGACAAGTTCGATCTCATCGTGCTCGACGATCTGTCCTACGTCCGCAAGGACCAGGTCGAAACCAGCGCCTTGTTCGAGCTCATCGCCCACCGCTACGAACGCCACTCGCTCGCCATTACCGCCAACCAGCCATTTTCGGCATGGGACAACGTCTTCCCTGATCCCGCCATGGCTGTCGCCGCGATCGACCGCCTCGTGCACCACTCGACCATCATCGAGATGAACGGCGAAAGCTACCGCAAGCGTTCCGCCGTCGCCCGCATCAACGCCGGCGATTACGACCCGCCCAATGGCGCCCCGGACCGGCCATCATAATTGTCGCTGGCTTCGCGCTCGGGAGCACCCTTGCTGAGGCAACGGGTAATTGTCGCCAGCGGCAATTACATGCCAACCATCCCATGCGCTTCAAACCCTCGCTTCCGGCCAGCGCCAGCGACAATTACCCAGCGTCGTAATTGTCGCTCGACGGTTGCTCCTCGCAACAGCAAATGGTAGCCAGAATTCACCAACCGGCGCGGCCACCTATCGGCCATCAAAATTGACGCCGACCGGACTCCGTAATCGTCGCGCTACACCCGCTGAAACGCTAAGGATCAGCTGTTGACGGTGGCGATTAGAGAACCCCGTGGACACGGCCCATGCTGGGCGGCGGGCTGATCGAGAGGACTGTTCAAGCATAAATTCTCCACTTGCAGGGGAAGATTCATGCTTACTGTCCCCGCAAAATCCTAATGATGTCACCGACCAGCGGCATCGGGTCGCGCCAGTCCCACACATAATAGCCGGTGCGCGGATGGAGATACTCCACCGCAAAGGCGATGCTCTCCCGCAGACGGCTCGGTGGCCTCTGCCCCGGCACGGACACGGCAGCGGGTGCGCGCAATATCTGTACGAGCCGCTTGGCATCCGGGATCGCGTAGCGGGCGCGGCGATTGCTATAGAGAGGCGGCGCGGCATCGCCAGCTTCGGGCACCGCCGCGCGATACTGTTCCCAGGCGAATTGCGCCCCCGCCTGGCTGGCCAGCGGCAAACTGCCCCAAAAGCGACCGTTGATCTCCATTAGCCAGTAAGTACCCGTCGCAGGATCATGGCGATATTCCACCATCGCTGGCCCTTCCCAACCGATATAACGCAGCAGTGCCTCGGACTTCGCCATCTGTGCGCGATGGTCCGACAGGGGAACGGTTGCGCACAGGGTGGACACGCCGCCGCTCGCGGGAAATTCGCGCAGTCGGCGATGCTGGAAGCGCAGCCGAGCCTCCCCGCCCGCCATCATCAGCATCTGCCCGAAGCCGTAACCGCCGCACCAGCCCTGCACTAGCGGCCACACCGCCAGCGCATCATAGGGTACCAGCTTCGCCAGCAGGTCGGTGGCGTCGGTCGCGTAGGCAATCTTCTCGAACGGCAGGCCCGCCGCATCGAGCGCGGCCCACATCGCGGGCGGATCGCTCCATTTCAGGATGGCAGGATAGGGCAGAGTCGCGGCCTTCGCGGCGAAATCCTCACCCGTCAGCGGCTGCCAGCTTGGCGGGCCGGCGATCCCCACAGCTGCAGCCGCTTCCAGCGTGCGCGTCTTATCGAGCACCACCGCCAGCCGGTCGGCGCGCGGGGTCAGGATGCGGCAGCCTTCGATAACCTCCGGCAGATCAGCGAGCGCGATCAGATCGCCCTCGCTGATCGCCAGCAGCACCGCCGCGCCCGTTTCTCGAATCACCTTGGGCAACCAGTCGGCCAGATCGCGCGCCCTAGGCCGCACGACGAAGCGCGCGGTGTGTCGCGAATAGCGCCCGATCGCCTTTACGCTCCTGCCGATGGCGACAACCGGCACGCCAAGGCGGCCAAGCTCGCGCACGACCGTAAGCCCGATGGCGCTGTCCACGCCCAGAACGATGGCAACGGGCAAGGTCATGCGAACTGCAGCGCATTTTCATAGCGGATTGCCGCCCACGCCAGCTGAACCATGCGTGGGTCCGTGCGGACCCGGCTGGGCGCGAGCCGGTCATGCGACAGCATCTCGAAACTATGGGTCGCCACGACGAAGCTATGCTGCCCTTGACTGGCCGCGAACCGCAGGCCTGCGGCCGCCTCCGCCTCGATCAGCGCATTCTGCGCCCTTCCGGTCAGCAACGTCAGACCCTCTAGCGCGAAATCGCCTATATGCCGTCCTAGGCATCCGTCTACGGGCGAGTCGGAAAACCATTCCAGCCGTTCGGTGTGGAAATGCACCTGTACCCCATGCCCACGCGCCATGATCGGCTCGAGCATCCGCGTCACACGATCGGGGCCACGGACGACGCCGGGCATGGGATCGAAGAACATGCTCGTGATCCCGCGCGCTTCCATCCTTTTCATCAGCCAGCCGACTCCATGCTCGCCGGTGACGGACAGCCGCAAATTCTTGTCCGCCGTGATTTCCGTTGCCAGCCGGCTGGCGGGCAATGCCGTGTCGATCGTAGTGGGCGCGCGCGTCATCCGCCGGGCATAGCATCATAGCCTTACCAATTGTTAGCCAATACCAAGGCGCACTGATGTTGAATCACGTTCGGGTGTGCATCGACAAATTCGATAGCCGGTCTGTCCGTCGTCAGAACATTTGGTGCAACTCGCGGCGTAAATTAGCGGAGTGCGGGCCTCGTCAGGGGTTGATGTTTAGGCGGCGAGCTTACGGTGCTGCAAGCGCCGATGCTCGAGGGTCTGTCGCTTGATCTGCGTGTTTCGGAAAATCCCGGACAGATATTTCACTAAATCGCGGACAGGGGGCCTTCAGCGACGATTTTTTCAAGGAGGGTTTGGACTTCATCTTCGTTCCTTCGTCATTAAGACGAAGCCCCAACCCTCCTTAATTCACAACCTCAAATCTGTGCCATTGGTGCTGACGGTGGACAACCTATGAGAATCGGCACGCGGCTTTTACGATCAAGCAATCATTCCTAAGCGTCGTTAACTATCCTCTAACGCTTGCGATGCCATTATATGGCAATGCTAAAAATCGCACCGGGGTGAACATGAGCAGCATCTCCATCAACGACCTCTTGGCTATGCGAAGCGCCATCCTCGACAGGAATGCGGCGCTTCGAAATGTAGCAAGCAGCGCGGGTTCTGTTGGTAGCCCCGGGGGTGCGGGAGCAAAATTCGAAGCAGCGATGGATACCGTGCTTGGAAAGGCGGACGGTGCAGACTCGCTTGCAGGCCCTGGCTCAAACCAAAGGATTTTGGGGACTGAACGCACGGAACCAGGCGGCTTTACCTCTACACTGCAAACACAGCTTCAAAAGATTAATGACATCAACGCTCGCGCCGGCCAGTTGACAGTCGCCTATGAGCGCGGCGAAGAGGTCGATATTGCAAAGGTCATGCTCGCGCGGCAGGAGTCGTCGATCGCCTTCGAAGCGACGCTGCAGGTTCGCAATAGGTTGCTTTCCGCGTATAAGGACATCATGAGCATGCCGGTCTAGCGCAAGCTGTCGACCGTATCATTGTAAGCAAGTCAAGCACCGGATCAGCTATGATGGTTCAGCTCGGCATCGAAGGGTATTATGTTATGAGAAGATCGAGGGCGCTTATCGCGGCCATGTTTCTGTTATCCCTAGCCGTAACGGCTTGTGGCAGCAGCGAAAAAACGTCGGACATCTCCGAGGATCAGATGAACCATTATGCCGGCATAGCGGAGCACGATCACCCGACGAACTCTACAAACGCGACAGCGCACTCGCCTACGCCAAATCCAGCGAAGAAGCAGTAGCGGCCACAGACCGATCAGGAGCCTTTCGGCTTGCGACCGCTATTGTGCATGCTGACGATTTTCCAGCTATTTCCCACGCGCGTTAAGACGCTGGTCGCGACGCCAATACGCTCGGCAACGGCTCCGTTCTTGGGTTCGATCCGATAGCGGTAGGTCTCAGTAGCGAGTGCAACCGGTCCCTCAAAGCGAACGCTGACCTTGTAGTCAGAAAATGTGAACGACTTGAACGCCGCCAGCTCTGGCGCAAGATGATGGGCAAGGTATGTTGTGTAGGTTCCCTCGTAGCCACCCGTTTCGAATATCTGCGAGTCGACCGCGAAGAGATCCTCGGTACCCTTTGCGTCGAGCTTCTTGATCGCCGCCTTGTACTGTGACAGCACCGCCTCCACGGCCCCTGTATCCGCGACTCGCTCAGGCTGCGCGGTGACTGCGATCGGCATGGCCAACGCTGTGGCTACTGCTACTCTCAATACCAAAATCATGTTTCCCCCTTTGATACCGCAAGATGGTTGAGGCCACCATTCATAAGGTGCCCTCAGGAATTCTTGTACCGATATCGCTAGTATTATCAAACCAAGCAAATCCTGCTACCTGAACAAGAGAGGTAAGAGAGGTGGCCGGGTTTGTCTGAACAGGGATCGGCAATGGTTAAGTGGATCGTCTGCCGGGTTCCTTGCCTTGCCAATACGGGGCGTCATGCAGGGAGGGCGTAGCCCGATCGGAGTGACGCCCCGTATCGGTTGCCAAATTCATGCTGCCATCATTACCGGCAGGTTGTCAAAATACGCCTGATCCGGCGTCCTGGCGGCGAGGCTCGAATGTGGCCTCCTTCCATTGTAAAAGTTCAGATAACGACCGATCGACGCGCGGGCTTCGCTGACCCGCCGTAGGCCCGGAGGTAAACCTCCTCATATTTGACTGAGCGCCACAGGCGCTCGACAACGACATTGTCGCGCCACGCGCCCCTGCCGTCCATGCTTATGGCGATTTTTTCTCGGAGCAGCACGCTGGTGAAGGCCATGCTCGTGAATTGGCTGCCCTGATCTGTATTGAAAATCTCCGGTTTGCCGAAGCGCGCCAGTGCTTCTTCCAGAGCCTCAACACAAAAATCGGCTTCCATCGTGATCGACACCCGCCAGGCCAGAACGTTGCGGCTGAACCAGTCCACGATGGCAACGAGATATACAAAGCCCCTCGCCATCGGAATGTAACTGATGTCGGTCGCCAAGACTTGGTTGGGACGCACGATCGCCAGCTTGCGCAGCAAATAGGGATAGATCTTGTGCCCCAGCGCGGGCTTCGATGTGCTCGGGCGGCGGTAGATCGCCTCAATCGCCATCGTCTTCATCAGCGTGCCAACATGCTGGCGGCCGATCTTGAAGCCCTCCTGCCGGAGCAGGTCGCGCAGCATCCGGCTCCCGGCGAATGGAAACTCCAGGTGCAGTTCGTCGATCCGCCGCATGATGGCGAGATCGGCAGGCGGCACCGGTCTGGGCAGATAATAAATGCTGCCCCGGCTGATCCCAAGCTCCCGGGCTTGCCGCGCCAACGGCAGTGCGTGCGAACGGTCGATCATCGTTTTGCGCTCGGCAACAGTCCCGCCTTCCCGAGCGCCCCTGACAAAAAATCGTTCACCAACGTCAGTTCACCGATTTTGGCGTGCAGCGTCTTTACGTCGATCACTGGCTCGGCAGCCTCGCTCCGCGTCTCGCTCCCGAATACACCGGCAGCCCCTTCCAGAAGCTGCCCGCGCCATTGCGTGATCTGGTTCGGATGCACGTCAAACTGCTGCGCCAGCTCCGCCAGCGTCTTCTCGCCCTTCACGGCGGCCAATGCCACCTTCGCTTTGAATGCCGGGCTGTGATTCCGGCGTGGTCGTTTGCTCATCTCTACTCCAGTCACGCGGCCATCCTGGCCGCCGGCAGGCAGAAAATCCACTTATCCCGATGTGCAGTTTTGCCAGGCCACCTCTGATCAGTCAAAGGCGCGTCCTCGGTGAAGACGCGCCCTCGGCCGTCCCTGTTCAGAAAACGACCGCTTTATGCGCACAGACGGACCCGTTCAGAATGCCAAGTGGTATAATCCGCCGTGCATGAAGGTTCCGCCAAGGAACCCCTGGATGGAGATAGCGAGCGTCATCAGGCCAAGCACCACCCAGTACAACGTCCGCGACCGCTCGGGAACCTTACCGTGGCGCGCTGCCATCCAAGCCAGCGCGACGCCGAAGACCGCGATCAACGTCCCGAGCCAGCGATGCGTCATCAGGATCGGGTTGCGGTCGGTCAGGTAGAACCCGCCCGCGAACCAGCCCAGGAACGCCGCCGCGATTGCTCCCAGCGCTCCGACGACCAACATTATATGTGCGACATGCCGATAGTCCCGGTTGCGGCGCCACAACCCGAACAGCTCCACCCCGAACGCACCGATGAACAGTGCGATGGGAAAATGAATGACCATGGTGTGCAGCCGGCCCAGCCAGCTCACAAGCCGTTCACCGAAACTCTTGTTCTTGTTGGCGGTCTCCTCGTGCATGCCGCCCATGTCCATGTCGTCGCCGGCGATGTCGCGGCCGCCCATGTTCATGTCCACGGTCGACATAGAGCCCATGCCCATGTGGCCGTCGCCAGCGTCTGCTCCATCCTTTTTCTGAGTCTCGACTGCGCTGTTAGCACCTGGCCCGGCCCCGAGCGCATCGTGATCTTCATGCGCCGCTGCCGATGTGCTTACTGACATTGCAACCGCAAGGAGCAAAGCGAAGGCTCCGCTTCGTTTACCGCGCATCACCCAACCCCTTGTTTCGTGTTCATCAATGCCCGTTTGCCTCACCCGGCCAAATCCTTTCGTGAAACCCATCGCCCGCTCTTCAAGACGAACTGGGCCGTGGAGCTACACCAGCTGCGGCGACCGCATCTGCCGCCCCAGCCTGAAAAAACCGCCGATCAGCTGCCGTGGCGGGCGAACAGGCGGCGCCCCCCGGGGCCGAAGGCGACCACGTCATAGGCCTGTGCCTTGACGCCCGGCACTTCCATTCCCGGCGAGCCGAGCGGCATACCGCCGACCGCGAGGCCTCGCACACCCTTGGGCCGGGTCGCGAGAGCCCGCTTCATATCGGCAATCGGCACGTGGCCCTCGAAAGCCATGCCATCGGCGATTGCTGTGTGGCAGGACGAGACGTCCGCAGGGACCCCCGCGCGCTTCTGCAGCGCCGGGCGATTGGAATCATCGACGACGCGCACCTGGCGCCCGAGCTGCCGCTGCACCTGCGCTGCCCACTTGGCGCAACAGCCGCAGCCGGGATCGCGGTGCATAACGATCGGGGTGGCCGCGCTGACGGCAACCGGAACCAACAAGGCTGCGGCAGTAAGCGCGGATCGCAAAGCTGTCTTCATGGAAAAACTCCTTGGTCATTCCTCCCGCCCCCTGATTGAGGACGGAAGGAACGAAGGTTATCACTGCGGAGACTTGCCCATCGCCCGGAGCATCGCCTGGAGTTCACTGATGCTCTTGTTTTGCTCGGCAATAGACTTCTGAGCCATTTGCCGGGTCTTCGCATCCGGCGACTGGCGGAGAACGATCTGCGACATGGCAATCGCACCGCGGTGATGCTCGATCATCTTGCGGGTCCAAGTCTCGCTTGCATTGGCCCCCTTGGCCGCCATCATCTTTTTCTGCATCTCCATCTCGGCGGGCATGAAGGGCGTGTTCATGCCAGGCATATCGTGGTGGTTCATGCCCTGCATTTTCGAGTGGTCCATGCCTTGCATCGGCTGCTGAGCCAAAACTGGGCTTGTTGCCATTGCCGCCACAGCCAGAACCGTAATCGCTTTAAACATCGAACTCTCCTTGTTGGACCTGGTTAGCGCAACAAAAACTAACCGGCCTCAAAACCATGTGCGAATGCCCAGAACAAGGCTGGTCGATGACGCATCCTCGCCGTCCTCGCGTGCAAAACGAGCAGAGCGGCCCACTCTGCGCTCGTATGAAACACCGATATAAGGGGCAAACTCGCGCTTCACCTCGTAGCGCAGCCGCAAGCCAAGCTCGAGGTCCGACAAGCCCGAGCCGATCCGGTCTTCCGGAACGTCTTGCGCCGCAAATTCCGCTTCGAGACGAGGCTGGAGGATCAGGCGCTGGGTGATACGCTGATCGTAATACCCTTCAACGCGGCCGAGCACGTCACCCTTGCTAGACAAGAACAGTGCGCCCTCCACATCGAAAAAGCCTGGGGCCAGGCTCTCGAACCCAACCGTAGCGTAGACACGGGAGGGGTTGGGCTTGAAGTCGTAACGAATCCCGGCCTGGAAGTCGGTGAAGGGTCCGATCGCCCGTGCATAGAGCGCCTGCAGCTCCGCCCTTTCCAGGCTTCTCCCAAAGTTCCCTTCGCCTTCGGTTTTAAGAACCAGGCGATTGATGTCGCCACCGTACCAGGCACCGCCATCCCATCGATAGGCGTCGCGACCGTCGCGGACCTGGTATTCGGCCAGGTTAAATATGACCTGCGAGAAATTCTGTCCCCCGTGCATCTGCAGATGCTGCTGCGAATGCGCCATAGCGGCGGCAGAGTAGACTTGGTCCGCGGCCCGATCCGTCGGGATAGGCGGCGGCGGAGCATCGCCGGCCGGCAGGTTGGTCCCGACCATCGCCATGCCCGTCGTCGAAGGCGGCATGCTTTCCATGTCATGACCCGCCATGCCTTGCATGGCCCCCGAACCCTGATCCATTCCCGGCATCGAACCATGGTCCATGCCCGGCATGGCACTTGGCTGGCCGGGGGCAGCACCGCCGGAGGTATCTGGCATCGCCGACATGTCGTGCCTGGCGCCAGGATTTGGGTTGGATCCAGGCGTAGCCATGCCCGGCATGGTCGTCATGTTATGACCGGCGTGAGGATCGGCAACGACCGTTCCAGGGGCCGGCGGCTTGGCGGACCGGCCTGCGGCGGGCTTGGCCCCCGATCCCGCCTTCGCGCGCGGTGTCGACCTGGCAGCGGGCTTCACGGACTTCTTGCGCGCGCCCGGCTTGGTTGCTGCCGGCTTCTTAGTGACAGGCTTTTTCACCGCTGGCGTCTTGGGCGGTGGCATCTTCATGCCCGGCATGTTGGAATGGTCCATCTGTGCGGCCGCGGGCGTTGCCAGGCCAAGCGCCGCGCCGCCCGCGATCAGGAGGAGCTTAAGCTGCATCGCGATTCTCCTCGCCCATCGGGCGAACGGTCACGACACGCATCATCCCTGCGGTCATGTGATAGAGATTGTGGCAGTGGAACGCCCAATCGCCGACCGCATCGGTCGTCACGTCGAACGTCATCTTGCCGCCAGGCGCTACATTCACCGTGTGCTTGCGAGGCGCCAAGTCGCCATGCCCGGTCACCAGTTCAAAGAAGTGCCCGTGCAAGTGGATCGGGTGCGGCATCATCGTGTCATTGATCAGGGTGACGCGCGCGCGCTCGTCCTTGCGGAACGGGATGGGGTCGGCGGGGTCGCTGAGCTTCTGGCCGTCAAAGCCCCACATATAGCGCTCCATATTGCCCGTCAGGTGGATCTCCAACTGGCGCGCCGGGGCACGAGCGTCCGGGTTGCGATCCAGCGCGACAAGGTCGCGATAGGTGAGCACGCGATGATCGACGTCCTCCAGCCCCTGCGGCGGCTCGGCCGTGCGGTCCTTCGGCATCGGCGAGATGGTCTGCACCCCCGGCCCCATCTTGACGCCGGGGGCGTTCTTTGGGTTGCGCATGTTCATGTCCATGCTCATGCCCCCCGAGCCATGGTCCATCCCAGCCATACCGCCGGCACCCATTTGGCTGTGGGCCATTCCCGCCATCGCGCCAGAGTTCATTTTGCCATGATCCATGCCGGCCATGCCCGCCATCCCGGACGCCACCGCGACCGCTCCGTGGTCAGTCGGTCCCTTCCAGCCGGTTAGCTTCCACAGGTTACGCGATGCGTTCTGCTGGACCGTGGGGTCGAGGCCGCGCTTCGCCACCGGGTTCTCGTCGGACATCCCCGACATTCCCTCCATCCCCTTCATGCCTCCCATATCCATGCCCATGTCGGTCATGGTCAGGAGCGTGCGCGGGCGAAGCGGCGGGACTGGGGCGATCATGCCCTCGCGCGGTGCCAGGGTGGCGCGCCCCATGCCGGAACGGTCGATCGCTTCGGACACGAAGCTGTAGGCGCGGTCGCCGGGCGTCACGATCACGTCGAACGTCTCCGCGACCCCGATCTGGAACTCGTCCACTTCGACGGGCCGGACGTTCTGGCCGTCGGCCTGCACCACTGTCATTGGCAGGTCAGGGATGCGGACGTTGAAGTTGGTCTGCGCCGCGGCGTTGACGATGCGTAGCCGGACGCGCTCCCCCGGCCGGAAGAGACCCGTCCAATTGTCGTAAGGCCCAAAGCCATTGACCAGGAAGGTGTAGGTCGAACCCGTGACGTCCGCGATGTCCGCCGGGTCCATCCGCATCTGCCCCCACTTCAGGCGATCCTTGAGGGGCATTTCCCGTCCGGCGAGCAGTCCACTCAGCGTCGGGCGCTGATAGTTGAAATAGGCACCGCCCATCTGCTTGAGCTTGCGGAAGATCTCCTCACCGGTCATCTGGCTGTGATCGGAGAGCACGATCACATGCTCGCGGTCGAATGCGATCGGGTCGGGTCCCGCGGGATCGATGACGATGGGGCCGTAGAGCCCGCCCTGCTCCTGCTCGCCCGAGTGGCTGTGGTACCAGTAGGTGCCTGACTGCACGACTGGAAATTCGTACACGAAAGTCGAACGTGCCTTGATGCCGGGGAAACTGATGCCCGGCACGCCGTCCATTTGGAACGGCAGAATGAGGCCGTGCCAGTGGATCGAGCTATCCTCGTCAAGATTGTTGGTCACCGCGAGCCGGACCTTCTGGCCCTCCTTGAGGCGGACGAGTGGCGCCGGGACCGTGCCGTTCACCCCGATCGCGGGCGTTGTAATTCCGTCCATGACCAGCTTCATCCGGTCGATCGTCAGGGCGATTTCCGTGCCCGATACGATCGGCAGCGGCTTGGCGATGCCGCGCGACACGGGTTGCGCCCAAGCTGGCAGGTAGGCCGACATGGCCAGCGTGCCGCCGAGCATGGCGGTTCCGCGCATCACGTCGCGCCGGTTCAGATTGCGGCTCATGCCGTTCTTTCGCTCCATTCAATGCTTGCGGCCGGCGGGAGGGGGCCGCCGTCGTTACCCTTCATTACGCGCGAACCGGCCCATCCCCTCATGCGAAGTCGAAAATTTTCGACAACTTCGCGCGCGCGCGCCGGAGCCGCATCTCTACGGCCTTGCCGCTGATCCCCAGCGCGGCTGCGGTCTCCGCTTCGGACAAGCCTTCCACGGTCCGCAGCAAGAGCGTCTCCTTGAGCGTTGCCGGCAGCTCGGACACCGCGCGCGAAAGCCGGGCAAGTTCTGCGCGATCGAAGGTGACGGTGTCGGCACCTGGCGCCTCGTCTCGCTCACCCTCGATCGTCTCAGGCGGCAGCGAAGAGGCGAACGATAGTATCTGGCGTATGCGTCGCCGCCGAAGCCAATCGCGGCTCTTGTTGATTGCCACGCGGGCCAGCCACGCAGCGAGCGGCCGATCTCCGTCATACTTTCGCAAGTTCTGAAAGGCGGCCGCGAAGCATTCCTGAGTGAGGTCAAGCGCCTCTTCGGCATCGCCGATATGTGCACGGATCAGGCGGTAAACCGGCCCCTTGTGCCGGCGCATGATCTCGGCGAAGGCGGCCTGACGTCCAGCGAGCGTCAAGGCGGCGAGTTCGCCGTCCGTGCAGGCCGAAAGTTCAAGACTCACCGCGCGTCTGCGGTCAGCGCCTTCACCACCGCGCGGTCGAACGTCCTCGCCTGGTCAGGCCGCAGGATCTGCCGCATCGCGAACATATGGTTCAACGTCTCCTTTTGGAGCTCGCCCATCGTGCCGTGCGAACGATCGACAGCCGCCGCGACCTGCGGCCCATTGCCATGCTCGACTTCAATGGCGTCGGCGAGCCGCGCGTTGTCGGCCCTGAGTTCCAGCTCCAAGGCACGCCTTCGGACGGCGAAGCGAGACTCCAGCGTCTGGAGTTTGGTCCGTTGAGCCTCGTCCAACTCAAGCCCGTCGTGGAGCAATCTGTGAAGCTCCACGCCTGGGGTCGTCGACGAAGGAAACACTTCGCGTCCAGCCCACACGCCTGCGACCGCTGCTGTGAACGCGATGGCCGCGATCAGCATCGTTCTCCGGGCGCTGCCCGTCACTGGAGCGCCAGCAAGGTCGAAGGCGCTAGCGGCGCGGCAGGCCCGAAAGGCGTCAGCGTCGGCATCTGCGCAGGCGCCGCTGCGGACGACAATCCGCCGCCCACCACTCCCAAGGCGACCGCGCCTACCGCTGCCAGCATGCCAGCCCGCAGTGTCACTCCGCTGCCCGCGCGCTGCTCCGCCGCGATTAATCGCATGACATCCCCTTCCAGTTCAGCGAGCCGGGGATGAAGCGGCTGCTCGGCAAGGCGGCGCAACGCGCTGTCTAAATCCATATCCATGTTCCTTCCTCCGTCTTGCTCACATCCCTTACGCACGGCCGGCGAACACCCCTCGAATCCGACGTGAACGAATACCCCGAAGCGCGAACGCCCCCGAGCGCCGCGGCGCACTCTTCCATTGCGTCCAATCGTTCACAGCGCATGCTGAGACGCACCAAAACAGTGTTGATGTCGCTCCTTGCTAGCCTCTAAAGCTATGGTTTGGCCTGGGCGGGGGGCCGATCGATCCAAATTGCGGTCGGTTTGCGATCTAAAGCAAATTGTAAAGAGTTTATTAACCGCGTCTCTTTACTGTTCGGGCATCCCTCCTCCCGAGAGAGCGCATGCCATACTTGATCGATGATGCGATATATACTGCGAGTGCGATCAGCATCCTTCTGGGCATGATCGGGCTCGCCTGTGTCATGACCTGGCCATTTCTACGTTGCTTGCGGCGGGTGATCGTCGTCCAGAGCGTGGGCGCGGTGGCGTTCACGCTTCAATTTTCCGTCCTTGGTGCCTCGACCGCGGCGGTCGCATGCGGCATCTCGCTTGCGCAGCTCTTGATTGCGCTGACGGTGCGGGATCGTGGAGTACGGTCGGCGCTCAACATTGCGAGACTCGTCACGCTCCTGACGCTTGTCCTATTTACTTGGGTAGGCATAGCGTCGCTTTTCGCGGCCAGTGGAGGCATCATAAACATGAGCGCGCGCAATCAGCCGTCGCCCATGCGGATGAAAACAGTGTTCCTGATCGGCTCTCCTTTTTGGTTAGCGCACAACATCATGGGTGGCGCACTGTCCGCCCTTACAGTGGATCTCATATCGGTCTTCACTAACATGACCGGTTTGTATTTGGCTTCGATCGAAGCGCGAAAGTGTTTGCAGGGAGAGGTGTCCGACACGGTCTGGCGACGAGTAGGAATCTTGTACGGGACTTTCTCCGGCCGGCGCTCGGGTGGCGCCGGCACTCCTGGGCTGAGCGGTCCCGCCGCAGCGCAACAGGAGTGCCGCGCATGATTGATGTACCGGCATCCGTCGCAGCTACACCCCTCCTCGCCAGGCAGAACGTCAATACGCGAACCTCGCCCAAGTTCATTGCCCGACCCGCGAGCGTACATGACGCAAAGGCACTGGCAGCTCTGAAGACAGCGCTGAGCGTCGAGACAGAGCACATGGTGTTCGACGTCGCTGATCCACATGCGCTATTGAAGCGCTGCAACTCTGAGTTGCAGGCTTCGAAGCTCGGAGAACAAGGCATTTTCGTCGTAGAAACCCGGAAACACATTGTCGGCTATATTGATGTCAGGAGAGTAACGGTCGAAGGAGCATATGAGTTTGCATCGTTTAATCTGGCAATCCGTCCACAATACTGGGGCAACGGACTTGGAGCACAGCTGATTTCTCTAGCGGAAAAATGGGCTAAAGGACGCCAATTGCGCTTCCTTATGTTCTTAGTCGCAATTCGAAATCATCGCGCAAGGGCGCTCTACGATCGTCTAGGGTATAGCATCTGTGATATAGTTCGGGTGGATGATAATAATGCGATCGCAGCCGATGAAGCATACATCATGGGACGTATGATCCTCGAAGCAGATTGTTCTGCCCCTCCTGAGTCCGGTGCGGATCACGATGTTGGGAGTGGGCTATGCTAAACGTCATGTACCTCGGCGTTTTCGTGCTAATGACTGTTTTGGCTGTTCCAGCGACTGCGCAGGTGACTGCGAGCAACCCAAGACCACGGCCGGCGCACTCAAATTCTTGCAGGATATGTTGGCTCGTGGTCCAGCTGAAGCAATGCCCTGGCCGGGATTCGCGCGTGCGTCGAAAGTGACAAAGGTTTTCAATGGCAATTGCTTGATGACCTTGTCGCTAGCTGACCAAGATCGATCTGGCGCGAGCGATTGCGGTGCGGGGTCGGATGTCGACGAATGCACCGCAATCCGCGGTCGAGATCGTGGGAGGGGTGCAGCCTTATAAAGGAATCGACTTTTATTTGGGCGACAATGCCGCAGTACGTCGTGTGTTGGATGAATGTGTACGTCGCGCCAGCACTGCTCCGTCCCCCTGAGCGTAAAAGTTTAGAAGTTCACCCTAATCGTCGCTCGCGCGGTGGTCGGCGCACCGGGCATGACGTTGTTGTCGTTGTAGGCGGACGAGAAATAATTGCTGTCGAGGAGGTTCTCGACGTTGATTTGCGCCTCGATGTGGGGGGTGAGCTTGAAGAACGCGGCGGCATCGACGCGGGTGAACGCAGGCAGGACGGCGGCATTGCTGACGGAGGTGAAGCTTTTTGACTGGTGGTAGACGCCGACCCCCCCTCCCAAGCGAGGGGTGAAGTCGTAGCGGGTCCACAGCGAAGCCTGCTGCTTGGGCACAAGCGGGACCTCGCGGCCCGCAGGAGCCGCACTCGTGGTCTTGCGGATTTTTGCGTCCTGCAGCGTGTAGCCGGCGCTGATTTGCCATTTGGGTGTAATCGCGCCGTTGAGGCCGATCTCAAGCCCTTTACTGCGCTGCGCGCCCGTTAGCACCGTCCGCGTGGCGTCGTTGGGGTCGGTCGCGCGGGTGTTGGTGCGATCGAGCCGGTAGACGGCAGCGGTCAGGTTAAGCGTTGGGGAAACATCCCATTTGAGGCCGACTTCGTAATTGTCGAACTTCTCTGGTTCCAGCGCGGCGGTTGTTATGTCGAGCGATGAAAACTGATCGCCCGATTGCGGCAGGAAGGACCGGCTATAGCTGGCGTAGATCGAGACGGGTTGCACCGGCTTCAGCACTACCCCAAGGCGGGGAGACCAGAGGGTGTCGGTCCGGCTATAGCTCCGCCCGGCGACGAGATCATCGATGCTGAGCTTGAAGCGGTCGCGGCGAACGCCGCCGATGACATCGACATGTTCGCCGATCGAGATCTGGTCCTGCACATAGAAGGCCGTGGCGTCGGCATTTGTCCGGATAGACCGGTAGCCGGTGTTGGCGGTGGTGCGCAGCGTGACTAGCGGCACCGTGATTTGGTCAGCCAATGCCACAAAGACGCGCCGCCCTCCATTGACGATATCACCACTTCCGAAAAAGCCATTGATCCGCTGGTTGCGCGTGCGCTGATCGCTATATTCGAAGCCGGCGAGCAGCACGTGGCGGACGGGGCCGGTGGTGACGGTCCAGACGAGATCGTTCTGGTTGAGCAGGTTCTTGCGCGTCGTGGGATCGCTATATGCCTCGAGGCCGACGCTCTGGACGGCGTCGCGCGGGGTGGCCGGGGTTACCGCAAAGGCGTTCCGATAGAGCTTGTCATAATCTCCGTAGAGGACCCGACTGGTTACGGTCAGGTTGTCGCTAAACCGATGCTCGATGCGCCCGCTCAGGACCTTAGCCTCGAAATCGCTGACGTTGAATCCCGGCACACCAAAAAAGGTATCGCGAAAACCGGCAAGGGGGCGTGACGGGCTCGTCAGAGAGCCTTGCGTAGCCGAGGGAACGCCTCGATCGATCGTGCGCTTGTCATTGTTGTATTCGAAGCCCAGGTCGATCCGTGTGGTGCCGCCTAGCGATACGGCAAAGGTCGGATTGATCGCGAGCCGGCGTCCGTCGTAGAAGTCCCGGTTGCTGTTGAACTCCTCATAGACGGCGTTCAGTCGAGCCGAGGCGGACTGGCTGATCGGTTGGTTGATGTCGGTGTCGATATACCATGCGCCATATGTATCC
The DNA here is from genome assembly GCF_900013425.1 of Sphingobium sp. Z007. GTDB lineage: Bacteria > Pseudomonadota > Alphaproteobacteria > Sphingomonadales > Sphingomonadaceae > Sphingobium. The sequence goes on along the minus strand of NZ_FBXK01000002.1, from coordinate 19,546 downwards.
GCCGAACCGCTGCTACTGATGAAGGCGTTGGCACCGGGGCGCTTGGTGACGCGGTTGACGATCCCACCCCCACCACCGCGCCCGAAGATCATTGCGTTGGGACCTTTCAGGACCTCGATCCGCTCTGCGTTGTAGAGGCCGCGGTAATATTGCACGTCGTCACGCAGGCCATCGACAAAGAAGTCCGCGGTGCTGTTGTTGCCGCGCAGAATGATCTGATCGCGGTGACCCTCACCCTGAGATATCACCGCGCCGGGGACATAGCGAAGCACGTCGGCGATCGAGCGCATAGCTTGATCGTCAATCTGCGCCTCGGTGATGATCGATGCCGCCTGTGGAACGTCCTTGAGACTGGTCGGAGTGCGGGTGGCGGTGCTGGTCGCATCGACCTGGTAGCCGTCCCGGACGCCGGTGACGATGATTGTTTGGCGGGCATCCGTCGTCGGGGGAGCTGGCTGATCCTGGGCCGCTGCGGGCACGGCCATTAATCCAAGGCCTAACGCGCCGCTCAATGTACTTTTTTTCATTTCACCCCCCTTGCGAATCGTTCTCAATGTGTGCGCCGCCCTATAATATATGCAACTGCTTCGCAATAGTAATGCGTACTCGAAAGTTGCAGTTGCATTTCAAGGAAACACCGACACTCCAAAAGAAACTCGCGACGACGAGCTATTCCTTTCTGCCATCGGCACCCTAGCAAAAGGGCAGCGTGGAAAACAGCTACGGTCGCATACGGCGCTTCCTGCCGTCTGAGAGACCTCTGTGGTTGCCGCCCGTGAGGCAAGAAGTTTCTGAACCGGTGAACAGGTGATCGAGCGCGGTCTTCTGTCAGGCCTTTGATTGCAGCGTTTTCCAGAAGACGCTGGCCGGTATGGTGATCCGCGGATCAGGTCCAAATCTGATTCACGAGCTCGAAGCTCGGGACTCTTAACTGGTTTTCCTGATCCAGATCTGTTCGATCATTTTGCCCATTCGGGTCGTCGCCTTCTCACTCCCCCTTGCCAGCTGGGGCCTTGCGCAGCCTTTCTATCAGGCGGCGATTGCCGTTGCCGGGGTTCGATAATCTTCCTGTTTCGTCAACATCGCCCAGATCATCCGGGCCATCTTGTTGGCCAAGGCGATTGCCACCAGCATCCGTGGCTTGCGCGCCAGCATGCGGGCTAGCCACGGTGTTTCTGGGATCGATTTTCGGCCCATCCAGTTCAATCGCGACATTGCGCCCATGATAAGCAGCTGCCGAATGTCGCTTTGCCCAGCCTTGGAGACACGGCCATGACGTGTCTTGCCTCCGCTCGAATGCTGTTTCGGCACCAATCCCAGCCAAGCGGTGAAGTCCCTGCCGCATTTGAAGCTCTCCATTGGCGGGGCAAACGCTTCGACCGCCAAAGCCGGCATCGGCCCCACTCCGGGCATGGTCTGTAGCCTTCGGGCCATGTCTGCTTGTCCTGCCAGGTCCTTGATCCGGCGGTCGCTTGTCGCAATCCGCACGGTCATTGCTTCGATCTGCTCCAGCAAATCGCGGCATTCAATCCGGGCAATCTCAGGCAGATCACTGTTGGACTCGGTGATGATCGCGGCGATCCGGGGCAAATTATTGACGCCTTGCGGCACCACATGACCGAGCTCGTAAAGAAAAGCGCGCAGCATGTTGACCAGTTCGGTGCGCTGTTGAACTAGCCGGGTCAGTTCGGATCCTGCCACACCCCGCCGCCGCAGCCTCGGACTGCTTTCCCTCACGGTTTTCAACGCCCGGTCGATCGTCGCTGCGCTCATCTGCAACAACTTCGCCTTGATCGCAGGTTCCAGGTCAAGATGGCCATGGCCTTCCATGGCCTCAATCAGGATCGGTATGAGTGGCCGCAACCGCTTACCGCAGAGGCGGTCGCTCGCTTCCCACAATAGGATCAGCGCGGTTCGCACCGCCTCGGTATAAATCCTGCGCTCGGGACGCGCCGTCTGCCGCGACGGCGCCTTCTCTCGCAAAATCCGCATCGCATGCTTGCGGTGCAATCCTGTGACTGCGACGAACTCGTCGAGAACCTTGCCCTTGCTCGTTCGATCAGCCGCGCGATACCGCTCGCCAACCGCTTCAACCAATTCTCTCCGCGTCGCCATGCTCACCTTCCTCATCGTTTACTCCCTGCCACCGTCGGGAGCATTTTAGATGAGGCAACTGGACAACAATCGGGAGCAATTCAGGCGAGGCAATGCGCTGGCTGTTCAGTTCGTCACGCTTCTTGGCGGCAAGGACGTATCCGCGCTCGATAAATGGCTCGAACAGGCAACTGACAGTGAACTTAGCAGCTTTGCGGGCGGCATCACACGGGACATTGATGCAGTCAGGGGCGGGATCACGACCCGTTGGACGACGAGCCCGGTCGAAGGTCAGATCAGTAGAGTCAAAGCCATAAAGCGGCAGATGTACGGACGAGCAAACTACCAACTCCTGCGACAGCGAGTGTTGCTGGCCGCCTGATCATCGATCAGGCCTCCAAAGGCTTCCTCGAGCAGACTGCACCAAAGATGCGGAAGAACCCCTGATCGTCGCGCAACACAAATTTGACGAACTTCTGAATCGGGCTCTGAAACGGACCTGGCGTTGCTATTGGATAGGGAAATCCAGGCCGTTGCTGATCGCTTCAACGGTACACCTCACAAGCCCCTGAACTATCGCCGCAGCAAATAGGGGTAATTCTTGTGTCCGGGCGCTGGCCCTTCGACAAGTTTGTCTGTGGAAAATGGTGTATTCACGAGGTGCCTGAGCGGGGTGGCCACCCCGCTCAGGCGGCGGATGTGAAGCCGTTCGACAGGCTGACGACCGATCGCAATGCCCTCCTGCCGGAGAAGATCGCGCAGCATCCGACCGCCGGCGAATGGGAACTCCATATGCAGCTCGTCGATCCGCCGCATGATGGCCAGATCGTTAGCCGACACCGGCTTGGGCAGGTAATAAATGCGGCCGCGACTGATCTCCAGCTCCCGGGCCTGCCGTCCTAACGGCAAAGCGTGCGAACGATCGATCATCGCTTTGTGCTCGGCAATAGTCCCGCCTTCCCGAGCCCCTGACAAAAAATTGTTCACCAGCGTCAGTTCGCCAATCTTGGCGTGGAGCGTCTTCAGGTCAATCGTCGACTCCATCTCCTCGCTCCGCGTCTCACTGCCAAATACACCGGCAGCCCCTTCCAGAAGCTGACCACGCCACTGCGTGATCTGATTAGGGTGAACGTCAAACTGCTGCGCCAGTTCAGGCAGCGTCTTTCGCCCTTAACGGCGGCCAATGCCACCTTTGCCTTGAAAGCTGGGCTGTGCTTCTGGCGGGGTCGTTTGCTCATCTCTACTCCTGTCACGCGGCCCCCATGGCCGCCAGGCAGAAAATCCACTTATCGCACTGTGCAGTTTTGTTCGGCCACCTCTATCCGATCAAAATGGCCTTTTCCAAACTCAAGGCAATCCTGCGCAAGGCTGCCGCACGAACTGTTGCCGACCTGTGGGATGCGATCCGCGACGTCCTGCCGCGCTTCACCCCAATGGAATGCGCCAACTACTTCTCTACCGCCGGATATGAACAAGAGTGATCGGATTCTGCTCTAGCGCTGTTCGCGAGGCGACTGAGCGCCCAATGTCTAGACTGCTCTCCCCTGAGCAAATATTCCGGCGGGCGTCTCGACGGCACCGCTGGGCGTAGGGCTGAATGGAAACGTTCTCCAGCGGCGCACCATTAGCCTCAACAAATTTGCAAGGTTTGACGACAACGATACCGCATCTGTTCCCAACGCGAACATGGCTCCAACGATCAAATTATGGGCGAGCCAAAATGGAGCCCCCACGAGGAAAAGACCCTTCATACGCGTCGTCGATGTCTGCAAGCGGGCCAGACTACCCAGCGAACTACCGGTCAACGCCAACGCCGATGGTATTCCGTGCCATGTTATGACCGATAGGAAGGACAACACAATGAGGCTGGCGCCATAGAGTCGCACGACGACATAGCGGTCACGCACCGATGCCGAGACGAGGAGTTGCGCGCAAGAAATGAGGCATGCCACCGCCGCAGTGGGCGATCCCAACATTAAAAAATACACCGCAAACGCGGCAGCACCCACGCTCTGAATTTTTACGACTGTCCTGTAGTCGCTGAAGAACGGCCAGATAATGACGCAAAAAAGCGCCACGCAACCGAAGGCGGTGGCAATCACGACTGCCACCGCTCGGTTCTTCCAATTTTGATCTGCGTTTCGCGCTCAACCTGTGATTTTCTCATGGCTGAAGCGTGAAGGAACGAGGTTAATTAGCCTTTAATGGGCCTTATAAAATCCCCTCCTTAAGGCTTCTTTTGGATCGCTGTCACCTCACCGGCGCTGCCCACAAGCGTGACATCAAAATCGACCTTGTCGCCCACCTTCGCCGCGTCGGTGATGGCGGACGCGGCCTTGAACGCCATCGTCATCGCTGGCCACTTAGCTTCGGGGATGGGGCCATGGTTGAGGGTGATCGTGCCGGCAGCCTTGTCGATGGCGGTGACCGTGCCATGACCCTTGGCCATGATCGACGCGGGGGCCGCCGGCGCCATCGCCATGTTCCCCATGTCTCCACTCATGGCTGCAGCAGGGGCCGCCTGATTGGTCTCGACCGCAACGGGTGTTTCCGCCTTCTTGCCGCAAGCGGCAGTCAAGGCGGCCAGGCCGAGGGCAATAGTCAGTCGTGCATGCTTCATGGTTTTCTCCGTCTTTATATAAGGGGTTGAGATGTGGGCTTGCTCTTTGGCCGCCGGAGCAAAAGATAGGCGGCAGGAAGCACGAACATGGACAGCAGGGGCGCGGTGAGCATGCCGCCGATCATCGGCGCCGCGATCCGGCTCATCACCTCCGAGCCGGCGCCCGAGCCGAGCAGGATCGGCAACAGACCGGCGAGGATCACCGCGACCGTCATCGCCTTGGGCCGTACGCGAAGCAGTGCACCCTCACGCACCGCGGCCTCTACCTCGGCTGCATCCGGATCGGCGACCCGCTCCTCAAGCGCGTTCTTCAGATAGATCAGCATCACCACGCCGAACTCCGCCGAAACGCCGGCGAGCGCGATAAACCCGACGCCGGTCGCGACCGATTGGTTGAAACCTAGGAAATAGAGAATCCAGATGCCACCTGTGAGCGCAAACGGCAGCGTGCCCATGATCAGCGCGGCTTCATCGAACCGGCCGAAGATCATGTAGAGCAGCACAAAGATGATCAGCAGGGTCGCGGGCACAACCAGCTTCAGCTTGTCGACCGCACGCTCGAGATATTCGAACTGGCCGGAATAGGCGATGCTGACGCCCGGCGAGAGCTTGACCTGCTTCGCCACCGCGCGCTGGAGATCGCCGACGACCGAGGCTAGATCGCGGCCGCGGACATCGACATAGACCCAGGTCGAGGGCCGCGCATTTTCGGTCTTGAGCATCGGCGGCCCTTCAGCGATCGATATGTTCGCGACCGTGCCGAGCGTGATCTGCTGCCCCGATGGCGTCAGGACCGGGAGCGTGCGGAGGCCTTCCAGGCTGTCGCGCACCTCGCGCGGGTAGCGCACGCTGATCGGGTAGCGGGCTAGGCCTTCGACCGTTTCGCCAATCGTCTCGCCCCCGATCGCACCCGAAACGATCGCCTGCACATCGGTGATGTTGAGCCCGAACCTGGCGGCGGAAGCCCGATCGATGTCGACATCGACATAGCGCCCACCGGTCAGCCGCTCGGCCAGCGCCGAACTGACGCCGGGCACGGTCTTCGCCACCGTCTCGACATCATGGGCGATCCGGTCGAGCTGGACGAGATCGGACCCCGACACCTTGACCCCGATCGGGCTCTTTATGCCGGTCGCCAGCATATCGATGCGGTTGCGGATCGGCGGCACCCAGACATTGGCGAGGCCGGGGAGCTTCACCGTGCGGTCCAGTTCTTCAACGAGCTTGTCGGGCGTCATGCCCGGCCGCCATTGATCGCGCGGCTTGAACTGGATGGTCGTCTCGAACATTTCGAGTGGCGCCGGATCGGTCGCGGTCTCGGCACGGCCGGCCTTGCCGAATACGCTCTCAACCTCGGGCACGGTCTTGATCAGCCGGTCGGTCTGCTGGAGCAGTTGCGAGGCTTTCGCCGCCGACAACCCGGGCAGCGCCGAGGGCATGTAAAGCAGGTCGCCTTCGTCCATATTGGGCATGAACTCACCGCCGAGGTGTGTGAGTGGCCAGGCCGTGGTCGCAAAGACCAGCGCCGCGATCAATAGCACGGTCTTGGGTCGCCGCATCGTCCAGTCGATCGCGGGCCGGTAGATGTTGGTGAGCCAGCGGTTGACCGGGTTGGATTGCTCGGGCGGGATCTTCCCGCGGATCAGCAGACCCATCAGGATCGGCACCAAGGTCACCGATAGGATCGCCGCCGACGCCATCGCGTAGGTCTTGGTGAAAGCGAGCGGCGCGAACAGCCGCCCTTCCTGTCCTTCGAGTGTAAACACCGGAATGAAGGAGAGCGTGATGATCAGCAGGCTGAAGAACAGGGCGGGGCCAACCTCTGCGGCGGCTTCGGTGGTGACAATCCAGCGCATCTCGCCCTCGAGATGCTTGCCCGGATGATCCTGTTCCCAGTGCTCGATCTTCTTGTGGGCATTCTCGATCATGACGACGGCCGCATCGACCATCGCGCCGATCGCGATGGCGATGCCGCCCAAGGACATGATGTTGGCATTCACCCCCTGGAAGCGCATCACGACGAACGCCGCCAGCACCCCCAGCGGAAGAGTGAGGATCGCGACCAGCGCTGAACGGACGTGCCAGAGGAACAGGCCGCAGACGATGGCGACGACGATGAACTCTTCGACCAGCTTGTGGGTGAGATTCTCGACTGCGCGATCAATGAGCTGCGAACGATCGTAGACCGTCACCACCTCGACGCCGGGTGGCAGGCTCTTTTTCAGTTCGGTGAGCTTGTCCTTGACTGCGGCGATCGTTTCGCGCGCATTCTTGCCCGAACGCAGGATCACCACGCCACCGGCGACCTCGCCTTCGCCGTTCAGCTCGGCGATGCCGCGTCGCATCTCGGGGCCGATCTGGATGGTGGCGACATCGCCCAACCGCACGGGCACGCCACCGGCGCCGGTCCTGAGCGGAATCGCCCGGAAATCGTCGAGCGTCTTCAGATAGCCCGAGGCGCGAACCATATATTCGGCTTCGGCCATCTCCAGCACTGAGCCGCCCGCTTCCTGATTGGCTTGGCTGATCGCCTCTACCGCTTGGCTGTGGGTGATCCCGTAAGCGGCCAGCTTCACCGGATCGAGCAGCACCTGATACTGCTTGACCATGCCGCCCATGCTGGCCACCTCAGCGACGCCGGTCACGGTCTTCAGCTCGTAGCGCAGGAACCAGTCCTGAATCCCGCGGAGCTGCGACAGGTCGTGGCGGGCGGTGCGGTCGACCAGCGCATATTCATAGACCCAGCCAACCCCGGTGGCGTCCGGTCCCAGCGCGCTGCGGGCGCTTGCCGGCAGCCGCCCCTGCACCTGATTGAGATATTCCAGCACGCGGCTCCGGGCCCAGTAGAGATCTGTGCCGTCCTCGAAGATCACATAGACGAAGCTGTCGCCGAAGAAGGAATAGCCGCGCACCGTCTTCGCGCCGGGAACCGACAACATGGTCGTGGTCAGCGGATAGGTGACCTGGTTCTCGACGATCTGCGGCGCTTGGCCGGGGTAGCTGGTGCGGATGATGACCTGCGTGTCGGAGAGATCGGGGAGCGCGTCGATCGCGGTCGATCGCACCGCCCAGACGCCCACGCCAATGAGCGCCAGTACGCCGATCAGAACGAAGAAGCGGTTCCTGACCGACCAGCGGATGAGATGGGCGATCACTGGCCAGCTACCTTCGCCATGCGACGCACCGTCGGCCCAGCCGGAGGTTGATCGAATCCGAAACGGACCCGATCGCCGGTCTTGAGGCCGCGCGCGACCTTAGGATCGGGAAGCTGGAAGGTCATCGTCATCGCTGGCCAGCCGATAGCCGGCACCGGCTCGTGACTCAGTGTTACCGTATTGGCGGTGATCTGCTCGATCTTGCCGACAGTCTCGTAGAGTCTGCCGATAACGGCGGGATTGGCGGCTATGGGCGCGCCACCCCCGATCGGCCGCGCCTGGACTCCGGACAGGCTCGCCTCGGAGTCTATCAGGAACTGGCCCGACGCCACGATCTTCTCACCCTCGCCCAGGCCCGCCAGGATCTCAGTCTGGCCCCCGGATTCCCGCCCGGTCTGGACCTCAGCCGGCCGATAGCGGCCCTTGTCGAGCGCGAGCATCACCAATGTCCGCTTGCCGGTACGGATCAGCGCTTCGGAGGGCACCAGCAGCGCCGGTTGCGTGACTCCGCCAAACGACACGGTGGCGAACATGCCGGGACGCAGGCGTCCGCTGCGGTTGGGCAACTCAATCCGGACGGTCAGCGTCCGGCTGTCGGCTTGCGTCTGCGGCAGGATCGCTGAAACGCGGCCTGACAAGATCTCGCCGGGAAATGCCGCGAGTGTCGCCCGCACGGTTTGCCCGGGTTTGAGCGGTCCGGCGATCGCCTCGGGCACGGCGGCATTGAGCCAGACAGTGCCGAGACCATTCACCTCTGCGAGCGTCTGTCCTGCCGTCAGTGTCATGCCGGCCCGCACGCCCAATGTTTTGACAACGCCGCCGATCGGCGTGGAGATCGTGATGACATTGTGCGGACGGCCGCCGCGCTCGACCGACGCGATGGTGCCAGACGGCATGCCAAGCAGCATGAGTCGCTGGCGGGCCGCCTGGGTCAGTGCTGCGTTGCCGGTGCGGCGCACCGCGAGAAACTCGGCCTGCGCCCCGCCCCACTCCGGCACCAGGATATCGGCGAGCGGCGCCCCCGCGCCGACCACGTCACCCGGCGCGCGACCATAGACTCGCTGCACGAAGCCCCCGGCGCGTGCCTGGACGACCGCGACATCGCGTTGGTTGAAGTCGATTGTGCCGGTCGCGGTGAGGCTGCTAGCCAGCTCGCCGCGTTGCACCGTGGCGATCCGCAGACCGAGCGCCTGCGAGGCGGAAGCGTCGACCGAAATGCCCGGCACCTGCGCGCTTGCTCCGCCCTCGTCCGCATACCGAGGGATCGTCTGCATCCCCATGGATGAGAGACCGGGGCCCTCATGGTGCTCGGCCGGTATCATCGGATCGTACCAATAAAGAATTTTGCGCGCTGCCGGCTTTACGGCCCCACCATCTTTTGTGCCCTGGAAGCCCGCTAGAGCGAACCCGAGACCGCCGGCAGCAAGCGCAAGAGCAGCAGCTGCGCCAAAGAGCCACCCGCGGGCTATCATAACCTGGCTCATCGATTTTCGCTCCGGTAGGTGAGTGTCAGCCGCGCACCGTCCGCGGTGACCAGGGCTTCACGATCAAGAGTCGTGATGGTGGCATCGGCCAGCGCGGCATAGGCGTCGGCGATATCGACGAGACTGGCACGACCAGCCGCATAACTGGCGGTTTCCAATTTCACGCGCTGCTCAGCGAGCGGTTGCAGTGTGCTCTGCGCACGCATCCATTGCTCATGGTGCATGACATGGTCGGCGATATCCGCATCAAGGTCGGCGGCGAGCGCGCGCCGCGAGGCCTCGCGTTCAGCCAGCACTCGTCCGGCATTTGCCTGGGCTGCCGCGATCCCGGCATTCTGGCGACTGCGCGTGAAGAACGGCAGGCTGACTGTCACACCGGCCGAGACATAGTCGCCGAACCGGGGATCGCGGCGCTGGTAGGCCAGGTTGACACCAAAATCGGAACGCCGGCCGGCATCGGCTACGCGCACATCGGCACCCGCCTGCCCGGCCTGGGCATCGATCATCTGGATGGTGGGGTGGCGGTCGAGTCCTGCGCGCAGACCCGCTGCGTCGACCGCAAAATCGGGGATCGGTCCGGCGATCTCCGGCGCGGGGTCTCCGGTCCAGCGGGTTAGCGTCGCGCGTGCCCGCGCCACGTTCGAGACGAGTTCACTGCGGCGATCCTGCATCGCGGCGACGGCTTGGCGCCCTGCAAGGGTCTGCGCCGGGCGCGCACCTCCCGATGCGACCGCGCCCGGCGTCGTTCCCACCACACGCTCGAGACGGGACAGAACATCGTCGAGCGCGGCAAGCCTGCGCTCGGCATAGGCCAGGTTGATCCAGGCTAGCGCGGTGCCAACCTCGACCGTGCGCGCCTCGACTGCGGTACCAGCCTCGGCCGCCAGTATGTCGCTGTCGGCGCGCGCCTGTTGCGCATGGCGCTTGGCGAGATTGGGAATGTCCTGGGACACGCCGACCCGCGCCATGCTGAAATTGTCGCGCTGCGGCTCGAACGCGAGCGGTCCCGATACCGGGAAACTGTCGATCCCAACTGCAAGCGTCGGATCAGGCAGGGCGCCGGCCGCGCCGCGCACGGAACGGGCGGCGTTGGCACCGAGCGCCTTCGCCTTGAGCGACGGCGCTTCCTGCCGGGCGCGCTGGAGGGCCGCGTCGAAGGTGAGCGGCTCGGCGAAGGCAATGCCGGGGATTGCCGCTAACAGCGGCATACACAAAAATAATCGCATGGAGATCTCCTGATCGGAGGTTCAGGCAAGCGTGGCACACCAGGCATGTCAGTGGCGGCAGGAAGGGGTATCCCGCCGCCACTGCTGGCCTAGCCGTCTATGCGACCTGAAGCGGCCAGAACCTGCTGCTAGCCAGCCGAGGCGCCGGACGGAGACATCATGCCATGCATCTCCTTCATACAATCCGCGGAGCTCATCTTCATCATGTCGCAGTCGCAGTTGGCCATCTTCGCGGTATCAGGCACCCAGACGCGCCGCTGAGCCGGTCCCGTGGCGCGCGGGCCATATTGGGGAACCGACTTCCACTCATAATGACCGGATTGTTGGCTGTGGTCGGGCTGGCCGGCGAATGCGGCGGCAGGCGCGGCAAGGGCTACGCCCAGCAGGGCGTAGAAAACACGGTTTTTCATGACTGTAATCCTTTGGCAAATCATCGTGGTAGCCGCAGATCGGACAGGATGTTTGAGTGCGCGATAGGCGCACCGATCCTGTCAGCCTGACGGCTGTGGTCGATCAGCCAAGGATAGTCGGTGGTTCAGGCTCGGGGGTCAGATCACTGCCATGCAGGGTCGACGTCGTGGTCCAGAATGCCATAGCTCCGTGAGCCACCGGCGATGCCGGGACGCGCGGCGCGTCGCGCAGAACCATCGGAACGACACAGCCCATTGATGCGACGCAGTCGAGCGTCAGCCCCTTGCAGGGCTTGCCCGAGGGCTGTTGTTTCTGAGCCATCGCATTCATGCAATCTGCGCTCATTCCCGAAATCGCCATCGGCGCGGAAACCGGGGCCGGGTTAGAGGCATAGGCCGCCGCTTGGCCCATGAGGCCAACCAAGGCTCCCAGCAGGAGGAAGAGATGCAGTACCCGTTTCACAGCCGTTACTTCTTACACCCGTCCTTATCGTAGAACAACGACATCATCGTCCGCCATGACGCGCAAAGACATGCTGTCCACCTGGACCGAAGGCGACGACATTATAGGGGTCCACGTGTTGCCCCGGGACTTCCATCCCCGGCGAGCCCATCGGCATCCCGGCAACCGCAAGTCCACGCACGCCGCGCGGCTTCTGGGCAAGGACGCGCTTCATGTCGGTAATCGGGACATGACCCTCGAATGCCATGCCGTCTACAATCGCTGTATGGCAGGATGACAGGCCCGAAGGAACGCCTTGGGTCCGCTGGAAGCTGGAGCGCTGGCGATCGTCGATGATGGTTACTTGGCGCCCGAACTGCTTACGCACCTGCGCCGCCCACTGCGCGCAGCAGCCACAGCCCGGATCGCGGTGAACCACGATAGGCGTCGCCGCCGCACTGGCGACAGACACCGATGCGGGGATCAACGATAATGCGAGTTTCAGTTTCATATCATCCTTCACCGCACTCACTCATCAAGGCGACTGTTCATATTACGCACGAGTACCGCTTACCCCTCAAAAATGGCAGACGGTCGACGGATGACCATGGCGATCACGAACCGGCGTTTGTGAATGGGCAAACCAGGGTCTTTGCGGACCTCTCGCCCTCGCGTCGATTGATGCAGACGAAAAGCATTGTTGCACCTGCAGTAGGTCCACATTTCGCTCCTCGACGATCCGGTCGCGCGGCCATAAGTTGGCTAGTTCGAGTCCCGCCTTCCCGACAGGCGTAACTTATCCTTTCCTGTTCAATTCCACGTCGAGCAGAGCGACCCTCAGATCACATATTTGTCCCAGCTCGCATAATGTTCAGCGCTGCGCTTGCCGCGCGGAAGGCTGAGACCGACGAGGGCGAGCCCTATGATCACCGAAACGATCGTTCCCAGGTGGCCGGCCCCCGTCAGCAGGAAAGGGGCAGCAACCAGCCAGGCGCCGAGCGCGCCATTGATGAAGCGCACGGCGCGGGCAACTTCGGCGGTGGCGATGATCGCGACGGTGATGACCAGGGCACCAATGACATGGTCGCTGTTCGCCATGGCGCCCTCATTGCCCAGTGTCACCCGCGTGAGCATGAGGAATGCGCCGAGCGCGATACTGACCGCCAGCGTCCACGGCAGGGTCAGCCCCCGCTTTGCATCGGCCCAAAATGCGGCAGGCGACGACATCAGGTCGGAGGCGTCCTCACTGCCGGCCTCGCTCGCGTCGCCCTGGAAGAAGGTGCGAATCAGCGGCTTGCCGCGGCATTTCGCCCACACAAGGAACTGACCCATGGCGATGACCTCGTCGAGCGCGAAAGGGATCATGATCAGCATGGCGAGGGCGGCGATCAGCGCCAGCGTGCTCCAGGTGCCAATGACGATGGGCTGGCTGATGATGAAATAGATGCTGACCACGCCGAGTGGAATGACCAGGATGCCGAAGAAGGTCACCATCCACGGCATCGTGCGCCAGCGGTCGCGGGTGCCCATCACCGCCATCAGGATCTCGAGCACGTAGCTGATGGTGCCGAGACCGCCGTCGGGAATCGGCCACGCCTTTGACATGTTAGACGTGATGATCTCCTCGGTACCATTGCGCGGATCGCTCAACGAGCCGACAAAGAAGGGTTCCCAGACGCTATCGATGTGGCCCAGTTGGTATGCCGTCAGGATGCGCGAGGTAAGAAGACCTATCAGACCCATCACGACGATCGGCAGCCGCTGGGCATCGGTAGACGGGGAATAGGTCCAGCCGGGTGGGATGTTCTTGGGGTCCATCATCCCTGCCATGCTCATACCCGGCATCATCGGCACGAGCACCGACAGCGCGATCACAGCCGAGCCGATGAGCAAATCGTTGTTGTACTGCGCCGCGCTCGGGCTCCAAAAGATCAACGGCGCGAACAGCAGCCAGATCCCAACGAATGCGACCGCCCACTGAGCCCACGTCTTGGTGCGTGGTACAAGCGACAGCGCACCGAACAGCGCGATGGCAAGCCCGCTGACAAGATCGCTTACGGCCAGCGCGCTTGCACGCCACTCGATCGACGGCAGACCGCGATCGACCGTTACGAACCGCGCCGCCTCACCGACGCGCTGCGCGGTCATGGAGTCGTAGATGAGCGGGCTCGAGGCGAGCCACAGACCGAGGCCGATGTTGGCGTAGAGCGCCCAGCGCGCACGGCGCTCGTCGCGGTCCATCATGGCCATGTGATCGCCATGTGCACCGTGGCTGGACATCGCCATGTCCCCAGCCCCGTGCCCCACAGCGGCATGATCCATGTTGCCATGGTCCTTAGCTCCGTGCTCCATGCCGGGCATCGCGTCGGCTGCCGCTTCAGGCGGGTTATGGTCCAGCTCGGCCGGCTTCGGATCGGACTTGTCGTTCCAGGCGACGAGGTTTTCGTTGAGCTTGTTGTTCCGGTACCAGGCGCGCGGGTGGCGCTTCAACGCCGCAACGATCGTCGGAAGCGTTTCGCGAAGACTGTGCTTCGGCTCCCATCCAAGTAGCGACCGTGCGCGCGAGATATCGAGAATGTAGTGGTCGTTGCTGCTGTCGATCATCCAGGGCTGGATGAAATCGTCGTCGCCGAGTGCCTCGTTCTGAAGAACGATACCAGCCTTCGCGAGCGGCTGCGGGATGCGGATCGTCTTCCAGCCCTCGCCGTGGAGCGCCTCGCCGACGATGTCCTGGATTTCGGCGTAGCCGGGGGCATCGGGTTCGCCGATGAGCAGGGGCAGTTCAGACGGAAGATCGTGCCGCCGATCGACCAGGCGCACCACGGCTTCCGCCAGGTCATCGCGGTGCACCGATGATTGCGCCGCGCACAGCATGCCAGGATAGAAATGCGAGATCAGGCGGTGCTCGTAGATCTGCGATATCTGCTGTGCGAGGAACGCTGAGCGTCCCTCGTCGGCATAGACTCCTGCGGGTCGCAGGTAGACGACGGGTATCCGTCCGTGACGCTCGTGCAGCAGCGCCTCTGTGTCGACTTTGGACTGCGGGTACGCCCAGGAGGCACCGATCGGCGATTCCTCGTTGATGCGCTCCTGCGGAGTGGCGGTCGGTTTATGGACCAGCATCGTGCTGGCGAAGACGAATTGCTCGACATCGAACGACTGGAGTCCGTCGATCAGCCGCCGTGTCCCTTGGACGGTTACCTTGTCGTAGAGCGGATTGGGATCGCCAGAAATGTCATAATACGCGGCGAGATGAATGACGGAAGCAATGCGGTTGCCGTATCGCGCGCGAACCTCCTCGAGCGCAGCGTGAACCGCTTCATCCGAGCCGACATCAATGTCGATAGCGGCGGCGGGCGGTGGTGGCTCGGGCGGACCGGCGCGATCGAGACCGACGACCGTGTAGCGCTCGCCGAGCCGGGCGATCAGGGCCGCGGCGATAAAACCGCTCGCTCCGGTGACGAGGACGATCTCAGAAGCGCCTTTGGCGCCACTCGGACCGCTGCGCTCGATGTCGGTCATACTTCCACCATCCTGCTTCTTTCGCGAAGAGCGTCGATCGCTGGATATTTGAGCAAGATGCGCATGACGAAGCCTTTCCGACAGTACCCGATCATGTGCCCATCCTGTTTACTTCGAAGAACACACCTCAGGAAATCGGCTTTCGTGTATCTATTCCGGTGCTTTCGTCGGTTTGCGGTGGCGGGGGCGACGCACCGCGATCGCGATAGGAGGGCAGGTCCGGAGCGCCATCCGGCGCCGGGTTAGCTTGCAGGCGCGCGATCATCTGTTTCATTTGGGCGATCTCGCGTACCTGCGCGTCGATGATGCCATCGGCCAGCTTTCGAACCTCGGGGTCCTTGATGTGCGCGCGCTCGCTGGTCATGATCGCAATCGAGTGGTGCGGGATCATCGCCTTCATGTAGGAGACGTCGTCGACCGTTTCCTGGCTCCGCACCAGCCAAAGCGCTAAACCAAAAATGGCAGCGCTACCGAGCAGGATGCCGATATTGAGGCGGGTGTTCTTGTACATGCCCCACATGAAACTGAGCATGATCACCGCCATGACCGCGCCCATGACGAGCGCCATCCAGGTGCGCGTCTGGCTGAACTGGACATGGCTCAGCGCATAGGTGTTGAGATACATCAGCCCGAACATCACGACCGTAGACGTCGCAATCATCGCCACGAACCGGCCATAGCCCATGCCTATGCCCATGCCATTCTTCTTGTCTTCCATTGACCGACTCCGTCCTACCTCTAGGCTCCTCACCCTCCTCGGCTGCCAAGGGGGCATGCCTGCAACTCACTTCATACCCAAAGGGATCCAAGATCACCTGGAGTATGACCGGGAGGATGGACATTCAACTTTGATCATAGCCGGGTTTCCGCTGCGCCGTACCTCTGCATTGTTCAGCCAGGCTCTTGGGCGGCGACGCTTAACCGGCCAAGTTCTGAGGGCGCCCTGATGTCGACCGGCTTTGTCGCTATCAATTCCTTGAGCGGCCCGAGCAGCTATGATGATCCTGTTGCATACTGCGGGCGTGAGTGATTTGATCCTTGTACCGCCCGACGGCACCCTGGACCGCGAGAATCGCCCTAATTTACAGGCCATCGAGTACGCGTACCCCTTATCGCCAGAGCACAACCCGCTAGTAGCGGGAGCGTATCAAAAGATGCGATTAGTGCGACGACGTTTTGGCACGGGGTTTGCCCGGAGCTTTGATGGGGCTTCGTAACATTACGCATATTGAGTCGGGAGCCGGGTCCATAGTCTTGGTGGCGAAGAAAGGTTCTTCACCGCCAGTTTTCCTCGGCGGGTCTTGTAAACTCAGCCAAGGAGGCTTCCACCATGTTGCTCAAGAAGAAGATCACCATCGCGCTTGCAGGCCTCGCCGTGCTCGGCGCCGCGCCTACCTACGCCCAGGGCATCGGCCACAGCTTTTTCATGCGTGGATCGATCGTCGGCAAGGACACGACCGGAACGGTCGTTTGTGTGGGTAAGGCCGACGGCGCGACCGTAGGCCAGGTCCTCGAGGTCTACCGTGTGGAAAGCACACCTGGACCTTCGAAGACCCCCGGCGCGGGCTTCCGGCGCGTGGCCGTCGGGCACGTCAAGATCGATCACATTTTCGATGACCATTTCGCGCATGTGAGCATCGCCGACGGCACGCCGAAGGTCCACGACATCGTCGAACTCCGCAGGAAATAAGTCGGCAGCGGGGACGGCGACCGCCGTCCCCACCATCAACGCCACCTCGCTGCAGAACGAGACCGGCACGATCGCTCGCAACCAAGCGACGAACACCGGCCTGGGTGCACGAGACATGAATTGAAAGGAATCGAGATGCGCTTCAAGAAGTCAATATCGATGGCCATGGCGAGTATCGCCCTCGCCGGCGCGGTCCCCGCTCTGGCGACCGGCATCGGCCACAGCTTTTTTATGCGTGGATCGATCATCGGCAAGGACACGACCGGAACGATCGTGTGTGTCGGCAAAGCAGATGGCGCGACAGTCGGACAGGTGCTTGACGTCTATCGCGTGAAGACGCTGCCCGGCTCCGGCTACAAAGGAAGCGGCCCCGCTTATCGCCGAGACCTCATCGGCCACGTCAGGGTCGATCATATATTTGACGACCATTTTGCGCATGTGAGCGTCGCCGACGGCGCTCCCGCAGTTCACGACATCGTCGAGCTCCGCAAGAAATAAGGGCGTGCCGGGGAGGGGCTTGCCGCTCCCCATGATGCCTGATGGCGGCCGCAAGCGACGAAAAGTCGCGCGGCCTTTGAGCGGACAGGAGAGCGGCGATGATCGACCGACGTCCAAATATTTCTCTTGACCCTGGACCTAGGTCCAAGCGGCACTGTGCCTCCGAGACTTGCCATGTCACGGCTTAGAATCGGTGAGCTGGCCGAGGCTGCCGGCGTTCGAAAGGACACCATACGTTATTATGAGCGCACCGGCCTGCTCCCCGCTCCGCAACGGACCAGTGCAGGATACCGCGTCTATCATCCTGCAGACGTCGAACGCATCAAGTTCGTTCGCGCTGCACAGGGGCTCGGTTACACCCTCACCGAAACGCACGCGCTCCTGCTGGTGCGGGCCGGAGACGCCCTCGCCGGGTCGGATATCCTCGCCGTCACGCGGGTCAAACTGCGCGAAGCACTGGTCAGGGTGGAACAGCTCAAGCTTATCGAAACAGGCCTTGAGCAGCTGGGTGAAGCGCCCTCGCACGAAGCCGAAAGCGACCCTTGCCCGATCCTCTTTCTGGTTCGGGACGGGCGGCTGTCTCAATTGGCCGCAGATCAGCCAGAACAAATGTCCGTGGGAGAGGACCACACCACCTGCACAGGGAAGGACTGAACATGAAATACTCTATCTCGCTGGGATTGCTACCACTGGCGCTGCTCGGCGCTTGCGCGACCCTTCCGCCGACTAGCGCGCAGATCGCGAGCTGCAAGGCCATGGAAGACAATATGGGTCTCGCGACGCCCCATGATCACAACGAGATGAAGGGACAGGGGCGCAACCCGATGAATCTCTCGCACGATCGCTGCCTGCAGATTCTCAAGCAGCAATGACACCCTGATCTGTCGGTCGAGCACGCTTATCAAGCTCGTCCGACGGGATTTGCGTTCGACCGCTCACTCTCATTCGGAGACACATCATGAAGACTCACCTCACGAATACGTCCGGGAAGATCGTCTCGGGGCTCACAGCCCTTGCGCTTCTCGGAACGCTTGCTGCGTGCGGCAAGAAGACGGACGGCACGCAAAACCAGGCTGCCTCCAATGCCTCTGCAAGCGCGCCCGGCGCTCTTGAAAACGACACCGCCGCCGCCACGGACTCTGTCGGGACCGACAACACGGCGGCCGATATGGATGAGCGCCACCGTCAGGATATGGACCACAGCGACATGCGCCGGGGTGGGCCGATGATGCCCAATGGCGCCCCGCCTACGAGCACGCCCGACAACAGTCAGTCCGCCCCGATGAAGGATATGTAAGCCGAGCAGGCTGAAAACCCCGGCACTGCCCGACCTGAGCAAGACCAATTCGAAGGAATAATGCCGCGACCTTTCGAATGGTCGCGGCAACGGAGACGCGCCATGACATATTTCACGATCGGAAAGCTGTCGCGTGCGCTCGGCATCCGTCCCGATACCATCCGCTATTACGAGCGCAACGGTCTGCTTCCTCCGCCCGCCCGGTCTTCTGCCGGTTACCGCACCTATGGCGACGCCGATCTCGAGCGCGTGCGGTTCATTCGCAAGGGGCAGCAGCTGGGTTTCACGCTTCGCGAAATCGGAAGCCTGCTCGATTTGCGCGCGTCCGACACCGCGACAACCGCCGATGTCCTGGCCATCACCGAGAGCAAGATAAATGAAGCGACCACCCGTATCGATGATCTGACCCGCATCAAGACCGCCCTGTCCGCCCTGTCCGCCCAATGCTCGATCGACATTCCCATCGCGGATTGCCCGATCCTCGCGCATCTCGCGAGCATTCCCAGGGGAAGCCCACCTGGCGACGGCGACCCTCATGCCGCCCGCGCAGTGAAGGCGTCCATATGAGACCTGTTTTGCAGCGTTTGGGTTTACTGCTGCTTTGGGCAAGTCGGCGCCAAGCGCGCGCGCTCCTCAGCCGAGCAAGTTTAGCCTTGGCTGTTATCGCTGCGGTTGGCGGCCTGGCCCAGCCTTCTGTTGCCGAGCATCTGCCCGGTCAGCATTTGGGCTCGAAGACGGATCTCATCGGTATCTGGTCATTCGACGCCCGGTCCGGGTGCAAGACCGGTACAGCCTGGGAGTTCCGGGCGGATGGATCTTATAATGAGATCAGTTTGCCCGACCGTGCACCGCAGGCCACCGGGACGTGGTACGAACGCGGTGACATCATCTTTTATTCCCTGGCGCGGCCAGAGACAGTCGCCCCGGGGCGGCCTGACAAACGCATGGTGATCATCGAACGCGAACCCGATCGCCTCGTCGCATTGGGAGGTCGCAGAGTTCGCCACGTGATGCACAGGTGTCCGTGATGACCGAGAGCCTCATTGTGGAGGGCATCCACTGGATCACGCGTGCCATCGAAGTCACCGGGACGGCGATCATCGTCGTG